>NZ_CP178449.1:2400000-2770000 GCF_050368855.1 Azonexus sp. IMCC34842
CTGGATGCGCAGCTTCTTGCCCTTCAGATCAGCCGGCGACTTGATCGGCGAATTCAGCGAGAAAGATTTGAACCCGTTGTCCCAGTAAGCCAGACCACGAATGCCCTTGGGTTCCAGCTTGGCCAGCAGATTTTTCCCGACCGCGCCGTTGGTGACTTTGCGCAGGTCGTCGTAATTGGCGAAGATGAACGGTAGATCGAAGACCTCGAACTCCTTGACGCCAAGCGGGCCGAACTTGGCCAGCGACGGTGCCAGCATCTGGACGGCGCCCAACTGCAGCGCTTCCATTTCTTCCTTATCCTTGTACAGCGTCGAATTGGCGTAGACCTCGACCTTGACTTTGCCCTTGGTCAGTTCGGCCGCCTTCTTGGCGAACATTTCCGCCGCCTTGCCTTTCGGGGTGTCTGCAGCCACGACGTGGCTAAACTTGATCACAATGGGTTGCTGAGCATAGACAGCCAGCGACAGGGCACCAGCCAACAGGCCGATCAGCAGCTTGGAAATTTTCATTTTTCTCCTCCAAAGGTTAGGTCGCACAATTCTTGAGTTGCGACTGAGTGAAATTATTACGAAAGGCGTAACCGCTGCGTATTGTGGATATCCACAATCGAACCCGCCAAAAAAAAACCGCCGGACGGGCCGGCGGTTTCCTTTTTAACATGACCAAGGTCGATCAGTGATGCTCGACAATCGGTCTAGGGCTATGCGGAATCTCGATATCCGGCGCATCGTCGAGCACCAGTTCCGGGAAATCCGCCTCATCCGGCGTTTCGTTATTGAGGACCGCGGTCATCCGCTCGGTATCCAGCGCATTGCACCACTTGGCGACAACCAGCGTGGCAACGCTGTTGCCGATGAAATTAGTCAGCGCCCGCGCTTCCGACATGAAGCGATCGATACCGAGAATCAGCGCCAGACCGGCGACCGGCACGGTGCCGACAGCCGACAAGGTGGCGGCGAGAACAATAAAGCCACTACCGGTGACGCCCGCCGCGCCTTTCGAGGTGAGCAACAAAATGACCAGCAGAGTGACCTGCTGCGAAAGATCCATCGGCGTATTGGTTGCCTGGGCGATGAAGACCGCAGCCATCGTCAGGTAAATGGAAGTGCCATCGAGATTGAAGGAGTAGCCGGTCGGCACGACCAGACCAACCACCGATTTCTGGGCGCCGGCGTTTTCCATCTTGGCCATCAGGCGCGGCAAGGCCGATTCCGACGACGAAGTGCCGAGAACCAGGAAAAGCTCTTCCTTGATGTACTTGATCAACTTCCAGATGGAAAAGCCGTGAAAGGCGGCAATGCTTCCGAGAACGCCGAAAATGAAGATCAAACAGGTCAGATAAAAGGCGCCCATCAGGCTGGCCAACTGGGTCAGGCTGCCGACGCCGTGCTTGCCGATGGTGTAGGCCATTGCACCGAAAGCACCGATCGGGGCGACTTTCATGATCACGCCGACGATGCCGAACAGCACATGCGACAGCTTTTCAATCAGATCGAATACCGGCTTGCCGCGCTCGCCGAAGGCATGCATCGCATAGCCGAAGAGGATCGAGAAGAAAAGCACCTGCAGCATGTCACCCTTGGCAAAGGCATCGACCACGCTGGTCGGGATGATGTTCATCAGGAAATCGACGGTCGACTGCATCTTGCCCGGCTCGGCGTATTTGGCGATGCCCTTGGTATCGAGCGTTGCCGGATCGACGTTCATGCCGACCCCCGGCGCCCAGACATTGACGACGATCAGACCGATCAGTAGCGCCACCGAACTGACCACTTCGAAATAAAGCACCGCCAGCCCGCCGGTCTTGCCGACCTTCTTCATGTCCTCCATGCCGGCGATGCCGACGACGATGGTGCAGAAGATGATCGGCGCGATGATCATCTTGATCAGCTTGATGAAGCCATCGCCCAGCGGCTTCATCGCGGCCCCGGATTCAGGGTAGAAATGGCCAAGGGCGACACCGATGACGATGGCGACGATTACCTGAAAATAAAGACTCTTGAATACTGCTCGCTTGGCCATGAACGACATACTCCAGTAACAGCTACATTCGGAAAGGTTCAAAAAACAGGCGGCAGTATCGTGACTGCTCTGCTCGCGCACCATTGTGGTTATCCGAATTGTGGAAAGCCGCAATGGCCGGTCGGCAAAAAACGTGGTGTACCATTTCCGCCATGCGCAACATCGCCCCCACCCCGCCAAGCAGTGCCCGCCGCCTGCGCTGGCTGCTCGCCCTGCCCAAGCTGGGCATCGTTCTACTGCTGGCGGCCATCCTCTCCCTGCTCTGGCTGCTCCATCGCAACGAGATGGAAGAAGAACGGGCGGCGCTGATCAAGGATGTGCTCTGGCTGGAACAAAGCCTGCGCTTCCACCTGAACAGCAACGAGGAACAACTACAACAACTGGCGGCCGATCTGACCGGCCAGACCGAGGCGAAAAAGCTTTTTCGCCTGCGCGCCGGCCATCAACTGAAAAACAATCCGGAAATATCGCAACTGCTGTGGTTCGATGCCCAAGGCAGCGTGATCGACGCCTTGCCGACCACTACCCTGCCCGATCAGGAAATCGCCGCCTTCGGCCCGCCGGTTGCCGCCAAAGCCTTCGAGCTGGCCAGCCGGCTCGGCAAACGCTACTACAGCGAGCCTTTTTTCCTCGAGGGCAACCGCGCCGTTGTCGAATTGATGAATCCGATTTTCGACGAAGGCCAACTCAAGGGCATGCTGGTCGTCGTTTATCCGCTCGACGCCCTGCTCGGCAACCTGGTGCCCTGGTGGTTTACCGAGAAATACAAGGTCGAGATCATCGACGACAACGACATCCAGTACGCAACCAAGACCAATATCGACAACAAGGGTAGCCAGAGCTACGAAATCCCGTTCGACCCGCCGGGCTTTGGCATGAAGCTGCGGATCAGCAACTATCAGAACGCCGACAACTCTCTCCAGCGCGGGCTCACCCTGGCGATATTCGCCCTCGCCGCCGGCGTTTTCTGGAGCCTGTGGATCGTTCGCGACCTGATGAAAAAACGCTCGCAGGCCGAAGAGGCACTGAGCGCCGAACACGCCTTCCGGACCGCGATGGAGGATTCGCTGACGGTCGGCATGCGCGCCCGCGACCTGAACGGCAAGGTCATTTACGTCAATCCGGCCTTCTGCAAGATCACCGGTTTCTCCCGTGAAGAGATTGTCGGCACGACGCCGCCGATGCCCTACTGGGTACCGGAGCAGATAGAAGAAACCTTTGCCCAACATCAGCGGGTGATGGCCGGCAATGCGCCGCCCGATGGCTTTGAAATCACCTTCATGCGCAAGAATGGCGAGCGTTTCGATGCTCTGGTCTATGAAGCCAAGCTGATCGACGGCAAAGGCCAGCACACCGGCTGGATGGCATCGATCCTCGATGTGACCGAGCGCAACCGGGCCGAGGAGTTTGCCCGGATGCAGCACGAGCAACTGCAATTCACCTCGCGCCTGGTCACCATGGGCGAAATGGCCTCAACCTTGGCCCATGAGCTGAACCAGCCGCTGGCGGCGATTGCCAGCTACAACACCGGCTGCCTGAACCTGCTCGACCGGCCGGCCTGCGACGTCCGGGAGATTCGCCCGGCCCTCGAGAAAATCGGCGTCCAGGCCCAACGGGCCGGCAAGATCATCCGCCGCGTCCATGATTTCGTGCGCAAGAGCGAACCCAAGCGCGCGCCATGCGCCCTTGGCGAAGTGATCGAAGACTGCCTCGGCTTCGTCGAGCCCGATGCCCGCAAGCGGCGTATCCGCATCGAATGCACGATTCCCGGGCTGCCGCCAATTCCGGCCGATCGCCTGATGCTCGAGCAGGTTCTGCTCAATCTCATCCGCAACGGCATGGAAGCGATGGCCGCAACGCCGGAAGCCGACCGGGTGCTGCATATCGCCACCGAAACCACCGACAGCGAGCTGCGCATCAGTGTCAGCGACCAGGGCTGCGGCATTGCTCCGGAAATCCGCGACAAACTATTCACCGCCTTTTTCACCACCAAGCCGGAAGGGATGGGCGTCGGCCTGTCGATCTGCCGCTCGATCATCGAATTCCACCGCGGTCGCCTGTGGGCCGAGGACAATACCCATTCACCAACGGGAAGCGGTACGATATTCGCCTTCACCCTGCCATTGGAAGCCGCATGAGCGCGCCACAAGCCCACCTGGTCGACGACGACGATGCCATCCGCGACGCCCTCGCCTGGCTCCTCAAGTCGCGCGGCCTGCCCTGCGCCACCTACGCCTCGGCCGAATGTTTCCTTGCCGCCTGGAGCCCGGCGATGAGCGGCTGCGTCGTGCTCGACATGCGGATGTCGGGGATGAGCGGACTGGATTGCTTCGATCAGCTGCGCGAACGTGGCTCGATCCTGCCAGTGATCTTCCTGACCGGTCACGGCGATGTGCCGCTGGCCGTCGGCACCCTCAAGAAAGGCGCTTTCGATTTCTTCGAAAAGCCGCTCAACGATAACGAGCTGGCGACGCGGATTGCCGAGGCAATGGAACTCGACACCCGTCAGCGCGCCGAAAACGCCACGGTCGACTCGGTCAATAGCCGGCTATCCAGCCTGACCACCCGCGAACGACAAATCATGGAACTGGTGCTCGCCGGCAAGTTCAACAAGGTGATTGCCGATGAACTGAATATCAGCATGCGCACCGTCGAGGTACATCGCGCCAACCTGTTCGACAAGATGCAGATAAAAACTGCAGTGGAGCTGGCGAATTTATTAAAACCTGGACGCTGATGCTTCCCTAAGCCATTTTTTTTCGCTAGCATCACGACAAAACTGCACCCGCCCTTGCGGCAAATCCCCCCATTCGTAACACCCATTCCCACGAGGCAACCATGAGCGAGCATATCCATTACGTCACCGACGACACATTCGAAGCCGAAGTGCTGCAATCGCAGCAGCCCGTGCTCGTCGACTACTGGGCGGAGTGGTGCGGCCCCTGCAAGATGATCGCTCCGATCCTCGACGAAATCGCCACCGAATACAGCGGCAAACTGAAAGTCGCCAAGGTCAACATCGACGACAATCAGGCGACACCGGCCAAATTCGGCATTCGCGGCATCCCGACCCTGATGATTTTCAAGAACGGCAATGTCGAAGCGACCAAGGTCGGTGCCCTCTCGAAATCGCAACTTGCCGCTTTTATTGACAGCAACCTGTAATCTCCGTAGTCTCCCGGCCTGAAGGTGCGTCCTGCATCTTCAGGCAGACGCAACAGGCTCCGCGCCCCGGCGTCCTTCCCCACCTGAAAAGCAATCAAGCTATCGCGCCCCGGCTCTCGGGCTGACGCCCGGCCCTCTCTTAGGCGCCACACACTCCGACTACATGCAACTTTCCGAACTCAAGACACTACACGTCAGCAAATTGCTCGATATGGCCACCGAACTGGCTATCGAGAACGCCAACCGCATGCGCAAGCAGGAGCTGATTTACGCCATCCTGAAGGCCATCGCCAAGAACGGCACGACCATCTACGGCGACGGCACCCTCGAGGTGCTGCAGGACGGCTTCGGCTTCCTCCGTTCATCGGACACCTCCTACCTCGCCAATACGGACGACATTTATGTCTCCCCGTCGCAGGTCCGCCGCTTCAATCTGCGCACCGGCGACACCATCGAAGGTGAAATCCGTACGCCGAAGGACGGCGAACGCTATGTCGCGCTGACCAAGCTGGAATCGATCAACGGTTTCCCGCCGGAAGCGAACAAGAACAAGATCATGTTCGAGAACCTGACGCCGCTGCACCCGACGCGCATGCTGCGTCTGGAGCGCGACATCAAGTCGGATGAGAACATCACCAGCCGGGTCATCGACATGATTGCGCCGGTCGGTTGCGGCCAGCGCGGCCTGATCGTCTCGCCGCCGAAGTCCGGCAAGACGGTAATGCTGCAGAACATCGCCCATGCCATCACGGCCAACCACCCGGATGTCGTGCTGATCGTGCTGCTAATCGACGAGCGCCCGGAAGAAGTCACCGAAATGACCCGTACCGTCAAGGGCGAGGTGGTGGCCTCAACCTTCGACGAGCCGGCCAGCCGCCATGTCGCGGTCGCCGAAATGGTCATCGAGAAGGCCAAGCGCCTGGTCGAACACAAGAAGGATGTGGTCATCCTGCTCGACTCGATCACCCGCCTGGCCCGTGCCTACAACACCGTGCAGCCGGCCTCCGGCAAGGTACTGACCGGTGGCGTCGACGCCAACGCCCTGCAGAAGCCGAAACGTTTCTTCGGTGCCGCCCGCAACATCGAGGAAGGCGGTTCGCTGACCATTCTCGCCACGGCATTGATCGACACCGGCTCGCGGATGGACGAAGTGATCTACGAAGAGTTCAAGGGTACCGGCAACTCGGAAATCCACCTCGACCGCCGCATGGCCGAGAAGCGGATGTACCCGGCAATCAACGTCAACCGCTCCGGCACCCGCCGCGAAGAACTGCTGCTCAAGCCCGACGTCCTGCAAAAGATGTGGGTGCTGCGCAAGCTCTGCTACCCGATGGACGACCTGGCCGCAATGGAGTTTCTGCTCGACAAGGTCAAGTCGACCAAAGGCAATGCCGAGTTTTTTGACGCCATGCGCCGCGGCTAAGCCAGTAAAACGTATTGCAAGCGCGTGATTATTCGAGGATAATCATGCGTTTTCCAGGTCGGCCACATCCGCCGGTCGCGTAACGAAAGGACACAAAGTGAAAGCCGATATCCATCCCGAGTACAACGAAATCCAGGTAACCTGCTCCTGCGGCAGCACCTTCACGACCAAATCGACCATGAAGAAAGCCCTTCATGTTGAAGTCTGCTCCCTGTGCCACCCGTTCTACACCGGCAAGCAGAAGATCGTCGATACCGCCGGTCGCGTTGAAAAATTCAACCAGAAGTTCGGCGCCATGCGCGGCAAGTCCGCTGCCTGATTGCTCTGAATTACGGTACGAAAGGCAGCCTCCAGGCTGCCTTTTTTATTTCCGTTCATCACCGCTCATTGCATGCCTGATTTTCTCGCCCTGATCCGTCGCGGCATCCGCCTGCCTCCGGCCGGCTGGGTACTCGCCGCCATTCTCGCCTTCTACGTGTTGGCCGGCCTGTTCGGGCGCGACCCATGGAAAGGCGAAGACGCCATCCATATCGGCGCCGCCTGGCAGATGTTTCACTACGGCGACTGGTTGTCGCCCGACCTGGCCGGCCGGCCGTTCCACGAACCGCCGTTGTATTACTGGAGCGCCGCGCTCACCGGCCATCTCTTCGGCTGGCTGCTGCCGATGCACGAAGCCATGCGACTGGCCAGCGGCCTGTGGCTGACACTGGCCCTGATCGGCCTGTATTACGCCGGTCGCGAACTGTACGGCCAGGAAAGTGCGGCGGCCAGCCCCTTGCTGCTCGCCGGCTGCGCCGGCCTGCTCTTCCATGCCCACGATGCCCAGCCGATGTTGATTGCGCTGGCCGCCTATGCCGGCGCACTCGGTGCGCTGGCAACCATCGGGCGCCGCCCCCGCCTGACCGGTATTTACTATGGCGTGGCGGTCGCCGGCTGCCTGCTCGGCACCGGCATTGCGCCAACCCTGCCGCTACTTGCCATTGCCCCGCTCGCCTGGTGGCTGTCGCCGGATCGGCCGAAAGCCTTGCACACCCTGGCCATCGGCCTCGGCATTGCGGCCTTGCTCATTCTGCCCTGGCCGCTGCTCCTGCTCAATCTCGAGCCGGCCCGCTTGCACGGCTGGCTGGCTACCGAACTGGCGCCGCTGAAAACCGCCTTTTCCTTCTCCGGCGCCGGTCGTTTCCTCTCGATGCTGCCGTGGTTCGCCTTTCCCGCCCTGCCCCTGGCCGGCTGGACGCTGTGGACGCGCCGCAAGGATCTCGGCGCACCGGCCCAATTGTTGCCGCTGGCATTTTTGCTGCTGACCCTGCTGATGCTGGCCCTCGCCTTCCGCCCCCGCGAAACTCCCGCCCTGTTGATGCTGCCCGCCCTGGCCCTGCTCGCCACGCCCGGGGCACTGTCGTTGCGGCGCGGCGCCGCGAATGCCTTCGACTGGTTCGCCATGATGACCTTCAGCCTGTTTGCCGGGCTGATCTGGCTCGCCTGGTCGGCGATGGCGCTTGGCTGGCCGGAAAAACTGGCCAAACGTGTCGTGATACTGCGCCCTGGCTTTGTCGGTCAATTCGACTTTTCCGACTTCGTGATCGGACTTGTCGCGACAGCCTGGTGGATCTGGCTGATCGTCACCGCCCCGCGCTCGCCCTATCGCAGCCTGACGCACTGGGCACTCGGCTTTACCACGCTGTGGCTGCTCGCCACCACACTGATTCTGCCCTGGTTCGACTACGGCAAGAGCTACCGTCCGGTCGCCCTGGCCATCGCCCGGGAACTGCCGGAGGGGCATCGCTGCCTGGCCGAACGCGGGCTGAGCGACACCCAGCGCGCCTCGCTGTCCTATTTTGTCGAAATCGAACCGGCCACCATCGGAAGCGTTGCCGGCAAGGCCTGCGACTGGCTACTGGTGGGGGGCGATACGAATCAGGAACTGGCGGCGCCGGGCGGCAACTGGCGCAAAGTCTGGGAAGGCAACCGCCCCGGCGAGCGCAAGGAAAAATTCCGCCTGTTCAGGCGCTGAGCACCGCACTATCGGCGGCTGGGCAGGCCGCCGCCATCGCCAAATCAATATCGCCGGCAATGATGCGGACGATCGCCGGCTCGAGTCGCCCGGCGGCGACCAGTCGATTCATGAAATCCAGCGCGACAGGGGCGGCCATTCCCGCCCGGTAAGGCCGGTTTTGGACCATCGCCTGAAAAATGTCGGCAACCCGCAGAATGCGTGCCTCGATCGGCAGATCCCCGGCATCGATATGGAACGGATAACCGCCACCGCCCGGCTCTTCGTGGTGATAGGCCGCCCACCGGGTAATTTCCTCGAAACCATGGATGTGACGAAGAATCTGGAAGGTCTCGAAGCTGTGGGCATTCATCACCGTCCGCTCGCGCTCGTCGAGCGGCCCTGCCTTGTCGAGGATTTCATCCGGCACGCGCAGTTTGCCGAGATCGTGCAGCAACCCGGCGATTTCCAGCTTGTCGCAATGCTCCGGCCCAACCCCCAGGCGTTCGGCGATGAAGCGGGCAAGACGCGCCACACCGAGCGAATGCTCGGCGGTAAACGGGCTTTTGGCATCGACAATGCGGGAAAAAATCAGCGCCAACTGCTTCAGGTCACTGGTTGACGCCCCGCTGCTGACACCGCGCTCGAGCATCACCTGCAAGGCCGACTGGATGCCGCGCGGCTCGAGTTGCAGCCAGAAGGCTTCGGACGACGAGGCGGCGAGAAAGGCCTCAACCAGTTGCGGCGAAAAATAAGTTCCGGAACAGGCGGCGATCTTGTCGCGAATGCCCGGCACATGCATCAGCACGCCTTCGGCATAGAACGGTGCCGCCAATGCATCTACCCGGTCGACCAGGTAGATCAGATTGGCCTGCTCGGCGACTTCGAGGCTCACCGGCGGCGTCCGGATCAGACGGTCCCAGCGCGTGTGGTGGTAGAGGATGGGCTCGGCTAGCGCGGCGAGCGGCGCAAAATCGCGCAACAGCAGATAGCCGACATCGCAATGCCCCTGCGACGACTCCCAGTCGAACTCGGCGACCAGATGATGATGCACCTGGGTCGACGAGACGCCGATGTCGTGCAGCATGCCGAGATCGAACAGCGCCGTGCTTTGCTTGCGGGACAAGCCGAGCTGATGACCGGTTGCCGCCGCCATGATGCCGACCCGCTTGCCGTGGGCGACGTCGTCGACGCCGACCAGGTCAAGCGCATCGGACAAGGCGTAGATCACCTGGCGCAGATCGACATGCATCTTCGCCGGTCCCTTGGCACCGCTATGGCTAGGACGATTTTCCATCTGACACTCGGAGCGCTGCTTTCAATCTGACTCAGCCCTTCAGGAAATGTTCGCGGTAATACTTGAGTTCGTCGATCGATTCGTAGATATCGGCGAGCGCCGTATGCCGGCCCTTTTTCTTGAAACCCTTGTAGATTTCCGGCTGCCAGCGCTTGCACAACTCCTTCAGCGTACTGACATCGAGATTCCGGTAGTGGAAGAAAGTTTCCAGCGTCGGCATGTAGCGCGCCATGAAGCGGCGGTCCTGGCCGATCGAATTGCCGCACATCGGCGAGTGGCCGGTCGACGAATATTTCTTCAGGAACTCGAGCGCGGCGACCTCGACTTCCGCCTCGCTGAGCAGCGAAGCCTTGACCTTGTCGATCAGCCCCGAACGGCCGTGGGTTTTCTGGTTCCACTCGTCCATGCCGGCCAGCACTTCGTCCGACTGATGGACGACCCAGGCTGGCGATTCGGCAACCAACTCAAGCTCCGAATTGGTCACTACCATGGCCATTTCGATAATGCGGTCGCCATCCGGGTTCAAACCGGTCATTTCCATATCCAGCCAGACGAGGTTGTTTGCGTTGCCTGCCATATAATTGCCCGATTCCGTAAAAAACCGAATTTTCTCACAGCTTTGCATCGACCTTCGTGACCCCCGACTTCACCCTCCTGTTTCTCTTCATCTTCGTCCTGACGCTGACCGCCCGCCTGTGGCTGACACTGCGTCACATCCGCTTCGTCGCCGCCCACCGGGCGGCCGTACCAGCCGATTTCGCCGAGCGCATCAGCCTGCCAGCGCATCAAAAAGCCGCCGATTACACCGTCGACCGTAGCCGGATGGCCATTTTTTCGACGTTGATCGATGCCGGCCTGCTCCTCGCCCTGACCCTCGGCGGCGGTCTCGCCTGGCTGCACGACTTCTGGTCGGGCCGCCTCGGTGAGTTGCCCTACGGCCTGGCGATGATTTTCAGCCTGCTGGCGATCTCCGGCCTGATCGATCTGCCGCTCTCGCTCTATCGCCAGTTCGTCATCGAAGCTCGGCACGGCTTCAACCGGATGACCCTCGGCCTGTTCTTCGCCGATCTCGTCAAGCAAACCCTGCTCGGCATTGCCATCGGCGCCCCGGTCATTCTCGCCGTGCTCTGGCTGATGGGCGCCATGGGGACGTTCTGGTGGCTCTATGTCTGGTTATTCTGGTGTCTCTTCAACCTGCTCATCCTGTTCATTTATCCGACCTGGATCGCGCCGCTGTTCAACAAGTTCTCTCCGCTCGCCGACGGCGAGATGAAAACCCGCATCGAAGCCCTGCTGGTGCGCTGCGGCTTCCGCTCCTCCGGCCTCTTCGTGATGGACGGCTCGAAACGCTCAAGCCACGGCAACGCCTACTTCACCGGCTTCGGCAACAACAAGCGCATCGTCTTTTTCGACACGCTGCTCGCTCGCCTCACGCCGAGCGAAGTCGAAGCCGTGCTGGCCCATGAACTCGGCCATTTTCGCAAGAAGCACATCGTCAAGCGCATCATTTTCATGTTTGCCGCCTCGCTCGGCCTGCTCTGGCTGCTTGGCCAACTGATCAATGCCGCGTGGTTCTACAACGGACTCGGGGTGCCGGCCGAGAACACCGCGCTCGGACTGATCCTGTTTTTCCTGGTCATCCCGGTCTTCACCTTCCCGCTCAGCCCGCTCAACAGCTATTTTTCGCGCCGCCACGAATTCGAGGCCGATGCCTACGCGGCCGAACACGCCGATGCCAGCGAACTGACCCGTGCCCTGGTCAAGCTCTATCAGGACAACGCCTCGACGCTGACTCCCGATCCGCTGCATTCGCTGTTTTACGATTCCCACCCGCCGGCGGCGCAGCGCATCGCCCGGCTGCAAATGGCGACCCGCTGATGGAAGGCCGGGTCATTGCCGCTCACGGCCGGCAGTATGTCGTCGAACTGGCCGACGGCAGCTTGCTGCCCTGCTTCCCGCGTGGCAAGAAGAGCGATGTCGCCTGCGGCGACCGCGTCGATATCGAACGGACTTCCAGCGACCAAGGCGTCATCGAGGCCATTCAGCCGCGCACCAGCCTGCTTTACCGCTCGAACGAGTACAAGCAGAAGCTGATTGCCGCCAATGTCGACCAATTGGTGATCGTCGTCGCCACCGAGCCGGCCTTTTCCGACGATCTGATCACCCGCGCCCTGCTGGCCGCGGAAAGCGAAGAAATCGAGGCGCTGATCGTCCTCAATAAATGTGATCTGACCGACAAGGTAGCGGCGGCCCGCGAGCGCCTGACCATGTTCAGCAAGCTTGGCTACCGCATCGTCGAACTCTCCGCCCTCAAACATGCCGAAGACCTGCGGCCGGAACTGTCCGGCGTAACCAGCGTGCTGGTCGGCCAATCCGGCATGGGTAAATCGACGCTGGTCAATGCGCTGGTCCCGGAAGCCAATGCCGCGACGCGCGAAATATCGCAGGCGCTCGACTCCGGCAAGCACACGACAACCCACGCCACGCTCTACCATCTCGACGCCGAGAGTCAGTTGATCGACTCGCCCGGCCTGCAGGAGTTCGGCCTAGGCCATCTCGATCGCCAGGAAATCGAATACGCCTTCCGCGAATTTCGCCCCTGGCTTGGCCAATGCCGCTTCCGCGACTGCCATCACAACCGCGAACCGGACTGTGCGCTGACGGCGGCGGTCAAGGCCGGGGAAATCGACGAAAAGCGCTTCGCTGTTTATCACCGGATCATCGGCACGCAACGCGGCACCGCCTGAATGTGAACGGCCGGGCGGCACGGGTAGCAATATTCCCGGCACCCGGCGATAATCCGGACAGCATCGCCCAGACGGTGTTACAGGAGGCAAAATGGCAGACAATCAAGCGACGATCCTGATCGTCGATGACACACCGGAAAATCTCAGCGTGCTCGGCGAGCTCCTGCAACGCAGTTATCGCGTCCGCGCTGCCAATTCCGGCCGGCGCGCCCTGCAGATCGTGCGCAGCACCCCGACCCCGGATCTCATCCTGCTCGACGTGATGATGCCGGAAATGGACGGCTACGATGTGCTCGCTGAACTGCGCGCCGACCCGGCGACGCGCCATATTCCGGTCATTTTCGTCACTGCCATGGACGGCACGGAAGATGAGGAACACGGCCTGGACTGCGGCGCCGTCGATTACATCACCAAGCCGATCCGGCCGGCCATCGTCCAGGCCCGCATCCGCACGCAGCTCGAACTGAAACGGGCGCGCGACATTCTCAGCGACCAGAACAATTATCTCGAAGCCGAAGTCGCACGCCGGATGTCGGAAAACCAGCTGATCCAGCAGGTCAGCATTCACGCCCTGGCCCGCCTGGCCGAAACCCGCGACCCGGAAACCGGCAACCATCTCCGGCGCACCCAGGAATACGTTCGGACGCTGGCTGTCGCGCTGAAACGCCACCCCCGTTTTTCCGCTTTCCTCGACGACCGGACCGTCGACGCCTTGGCCAAATCGGCCCCCCTGCACGATATTGGCAAAGTCGGCATTCCCGACCACATCCTGCTCAAGCCGGACAAACTGACCGCCGAGGAATGGGTGATCATGAAAACCCATGCCGAGCTCGGCAGCAAGGCGATCGCCCAGGCCGAAGCGGATGCCGAGAAGCCGGTGGAGTTTCTCCGATTGGCCAAGGAAATCGCCCATTATCATCACGAAAAATGGGATGGCAGCGGCTACCCGGCCGGCCTGGCCGGCGATCTGATCCCAATCTCCGCCCGCTTGATGGCACTCGCCGATGTGTTCGACGCCCTGATCTGCAAGCGCGTCTACAAACCCGCCTTCACCTTCGAGAATGCCCGCCAGATCATTGTCGAGGGCAGCGGCAGGCATTTCGACCCGGATATCGTCGACTGCTTCGTCGCCGAATACGAAACCTTCCGCCGTATTGCCGCGACCTATGCCGAGTAGGCGGTGGCCGACCGGCAACCGCGAGGAAGGCGCTCGAGCTTGAAAAAGACCGATTCAGTGCACAGGAACCTGGCGCAGGGCATCATGCTGGTGGTTGTTCCCTATGCCGTGCTGGCATCGCTGTGGATACTGATTTCGGAACCGCTGATCGCCTACCTCTTCCCGGAGCAGCTGGCCCAGAGCATGGCCAGCATCGTCAAGGGGTGGGTCTTCGTTGCGGTCACCGCGGTCCTCCTCGGCCTCCTGCTCCGCCGCCTGATCCGCAAGATCGAACAACGCCAGTTAGCCGAGCGTAAAGCCTGGGCGGCGGCCGATCAGGCCGTCAATCAACTGGCCAAGGAACGCCTCCAGTTGCGCTCGCTGCTCGATGCCATACCCGATCTGATCTGGCTGAAGGATCCGAACGGAGTTTACCTGCGCTGCAACAAACGCTTCGAGGACCTTTACGGAGCCACCGAGCAAAACCTGCGCGGGCAAACCGATTACGATTTTGTCGACCGCGAACTGGCCGAGTTTTTTCGCGAAAATGACCGTGCCGCACTGCTCGCCAATGGCCCGCGCAGCAACGAGGAGTGGCTGACTTTCGCCAACGATGGCCATCGCGAACGGGTGCTGACGACCAAGGCCCCGATGTACGACAGTACCGGGCAGCTGATCGGCGTGCTTGGCATTGGCCGTGACATCACCAAGATGCATGACCTGCAGGAACGTTTCCGGGTCGCATTCAACGCCAGCCCGGCGTCCATTTCGCTGACCACCGTAGACGACGGCATTTTCCTCGACGTGAACACGCGCTATGCCGAGATGCTCGGCTGGTCGAAAGAAGAACTGCTCGGACACAGCGCGCTCGATTTCAATCTCTGGTCGTCCACCGCCTCCCGCCATGACTGGAAAACCCAGCTCAAGGAAAGCGGTCGGCTGCGCGATTTCCAAACCGTCTGGCATCAGCGCAATGGCAACCCGATCCATGTCAGCATTTCGGCCGAAATCATCAGCCTGAGCGACCAGCCCTATGTGCTCGCCTTCATTCTCGACGTTTCCGAACGCAAGCTGGCGGAAGAAGCCATATTCCAGCTCCAGGAACGGGTCGCCGTGGCTTTCCGCGCCGCGCCGGTGGCCGCCTGCATTACCCGGGTGGCTGACGGCCGGATCATCGACGTCAATCAGCGCCTGCTCAACGAGTATCACTGGACGCGCAACGAACTGATCGGCAAGACGACCATTGAAGCCGGCCTGTGGAAAGCCGAGGATCGCGCCCGGATGCTCGACATTTTCCATCGTGATGGCTATGTCATCGACTTCGACAGCACCGCCACCGGTCGCGATGGCCAGCCGCGGCGGATCAGCCTGTCGGCGGCCAAGATCGATGTCGATGGCGAAGCGCATATCGTCGTCTATATCATCGATGTTTCCGAACGACGGGCGGCGGAAGAAGCGCTGCGCGAGCGCACCGAGATCTATCAGAGCATCGTGGCCCAGGCCAATGACGGGATCTGCCTGATCGACCCGACGAACCTGCAGTTCGTCGAGATCAACGATGCCGTGATCAACAATCTCGGCTACAGCCGCGAAGAGTTCGCCGGCCTCAGCTTAGTCGATCTGCAGATGGACATGAGCGAGAGCGAACTGCGCCAGCTGCTCGCCGACATCGTCCGGGACGGCAAAGTGGTCTTCGAGCAGCATCACCGACGCAAGGATGGCAGCCGGCAAATAGCCCGGATCGCCGCTGCCGCCATCACCCTCAGTCGTGGCACCATGGTCTGCGCCATCTGGCAGGACATCACCGAACAGAAAAAAGCCAGCATCGAACTGGAACGCTATCGTCACCACCTCGAAGAAGTGGTCGGCGAACGCACCGCCCAACTGGCCAGCGCCAAGGAAGTGGCCGAACAGGCCAGTCGTGCGAAAAGCGTCTTCCTGGCCAACATGAGTCACGAAATCCGCACCCCGATGAATGCCATCATCGGCCTCAACCACCTCGTCGAACGCAATACGGCCGACCTCGAGCAACGCGAACGGCTGCACAAGGTGGCCGATGCTGCGCACCACCTGCTCTCGATCATCAACCAGATTCTCGACATTTCGAAAATCGAAGCCGGCAAGCTCGAACTCGAACCAACCGATTTCCTGCTTAGCCGGGTGCTCGACAACACCAGCATCCTGATTCTCGACCGCCTGCGCTCGCACGGCCTCGCCTTCCACACCGAAATCGATCCGGCCCTGCCGCCGGTGCTGCACGGCGACCCGCTGCGCATCGGCCAGATCCTGCTCAACTATCTCTCCAACGCGGTCAAATTCACCGAGCGCGGCAGCATCTCGATCACCGTCACCCTGATTACCGAAAATGCCGGCGAATTGCTCGTCCGCTTTGCCGTCACCGACACCGGGATCGGCATTCCGGCCGAGCAGCAGGCACGCATTTTCGATGCCTTCGAGCAGGTGGACAGCACGACGACCCGGCGCTTTGGCGGCACCGGCCTCGGCCTGGCCATCGCCCGCCGGCTGGCCCTGCTGATGGGCGGTGACAGCGGCCTGAACAGCCTGCCCGGCCAGGGCAGCACATTCTGGTTCTCGGCCCGCCTGCGGCGCGGCACGGCGACCAGCGCCGATACAGCCCTGCCGCTGTTGCCGGACGAAGCCGAACACCTGCTGGCCAGCCGCTACCATCAGGCGCGCATTCTGCTGGTCGAGGACAACACCATCAACCAGGAAGTCGCCCTCGACCTGCTGCGTTATGTCGGGCTGCAGGCCGACCTCGCCGAGGATGGCGAACAAGCCGTCAAAATGGCCGCCCAACAACACTACGACCTGATCCTGATGGATATGCAGATGCCAGTCATGGACGGCCTCGCCGCCACCCGGCTCATCCGCCAAAGCGAAAACGGCCGCACCCTGCCGATTCTGGCGATGACCGCCAATGCCTTCAGCGAGGATGGTCAGCGCTGCCTCGATGCCGGCATGAACGACCATGTCGCCAAACCGGTCGATCCCTACAATCTCTATGCCACGCTGATCAAGTGGCTGCCCCTTCCCGATGCACCGGCGGTTGCCGCGCCACCGAGTCCGCCACCGGCAGCCGCCGTGGCTGAGCCCGACCCGGAACCGGAATTCCTGCTGGCCCTGGCCGACATCCCGGGCCTCGACAGCAACGCCGGCCTGCGCGCCGTGCGGGGCCGTTCAGCCAGCTACCGGCGGCTGCTCCGGACTTTTCTCAGGCAGCATGCCGACGATGACCAGGCCATCGTCCGCGCCCTTGACGAAGGACGGCGCGATGCCGCACTGCATCTGGCGCACGCCCTCAAGGGCGCGGCCGGGACAATGGGCCTGACCGGCATTCATCGCAGCGCCATCGCGCTCAACGAGGCGCTCCGCGACTCGACCGACGAGGCGGCCCTGCCGGCTCTCCTGGCTACCCTCGCCGGTGACATGCACAGCACGCTCGCGGCCTTGCGCAAGCTCCTCGAAGCCACACCACCCGACCCATCATGACCGCCCTGCCGACGACCGCCCTCTCCGCCATCATGACCCGCGACGTCCATTCCGTCGCCGCCGGCACCACCTTCCAGGAAGCCGCCTGGCTGATGGCCAGCCAGCAGATTTCCTGCCTGCTCGTCGGCGACGCCGGGCAAGCCATCGGCATCGTCACCGAAAGCAACATCCTGCGCGCCATGAACGCGCGCCTACCCCCGGCCACCCCGGTCGACGCCCTGATGACCCGGCCGCTGATCACCGCACCGCCCGAACTTGATCTGCTCAGCGCCCGGCAACTCGTCGAAACGCACGGCATACGGCATCTTGTCGTGGTCGATGGCGAGGGTACGACGGTCGGCATCGTCAGTGAAACCGATTTTCGGCTGGCGCTCGGCACCGTCATTTTCAGCCATCTACGCACGCTGTCCGGCGTCATGGAACGGGAAATCCCGCATCTGCCACCAAGCGCCCGACTCGATGAAGCGACGGCCCGGATGCTCGAGTTCAACGCCGACTACCTGATCGTCACCGAAAACGGCAAGGCGCTCGGCATCCTCACCGAACGCGACATTCCGCGCCTGCTCAGGGACCATCAACAAGCGCACGACATTCCGCTTAGTGTCGCAATGAGCACGCCGGTGCACGGCATCGGCCTCGACCAGTCGGTGACCGCCGCGCTCGACGCGATGAGCCACCAACATCTACGGCACATGGCCGTGGTCGATGAGGCCGGCTTCATTCTCGGCGTCGTCAGCCAACGGCGCCTGTTCGAACAGCTCGCCCAGCATCAATTCGAGGCGGCACTGCATCAGGCCCAGCAGGAAGGTGACCGCCTGCGCCTGGAAGCCCACCTGCAACTGGCGCTCGCCGCGGCTGGCGCCGGCCGTTGGGAATACCAGCATGGCAGCGACCATCACCTGCTCAGCGACAGCCTGCTCGCCCTGCTCGGCTGGACCTCGGCCGATGCGCCGTGCAGCCGGGCCGACTGGCTGGCCCGCGTGCATCCGGACGACGCGCCGGCGGTCATGGCGATGGTCGACGGCATCACCAGGGGCCAAGCGGTCGGCCACCTGATCGAATACCGCCTCCGGCACAGTGCCGGCCATTGGCTGTGGGTCGAGGATCGCGGCTGCGTCATCGAGCGCACTCTTGACGGCAGCCCGGCACTGACCGCCGGCATTCTCACCGACATTTCGGCGCGGCGCGCCGAGCGGGCCGCCATCGAGTCCGAGCGCAACCGGCTGAGCACGGTCTTGCAAACGCTGCCCGACATGGTCTGGCTGAAGGATCCGCAGGGCGTTTACCTCGAATGCAATGCGCAGGCGGCGCGCCTGTTCGGCATCCCGCCGGCCGCGGTGATCGGCAAAACCGACCGCGACCTGCTCGCCCCCGAGATCGCCAGTTTCCTGCGCCAAGAAGATCTGGCCAGCATCGAACGGGGCAGCCCGCACCAGATTGAAGAATGCCTGCAATTTCCCGACGACCATGTCGAAAAGCACGAAACGACGAAGACCCCGGTTTATCACGCGGATGGCAGCCTGCTCGGGGTACTCGGCATCGCCCACAATGTCACCGAGCGCGAGGCCAACCGCGAGCGGATCGCCAGTCAGAACCGCGCCCTGCAATTGATGAATGGCGTTGCCCAGACCCTGGTCCGCCACACCGATGAAGCGGCCATGCTGACTGAAATCTGCATGATTGCCGTCGATATCGGGGGCTACCGCCTGGCCTGGGTCGCCGAGGCCATCCACGATGCGGCAAAGCGTATCGTACCGGTCGCCGAATCGGGCTTTGGCGAAGGCTATCTCGAGCAGCTCGACATCAGTTGGGCCGATGCCCCGAATGGTCAGGGCCCAACCGGCCGCGCCATTCGCACCGGCGTACCGGCCATCGCCCGCGATATCACCCACGACCCGGCCTTTGCCCCGTGGCGCGGTGCGGCGCTCGCCCTTGGCTACCAGTCGTCGGCCGCGCTGCCGCTGCGTGTCCAGGGTAAAGTGATCGGCGCGCTGAATCTGTACGCGGCCGAAGCGGATGCCTTTGACGACGATGAAGTGGCATTGCTCGACAACCTGGCCGGCGAACTCGGCCTCGGCCTGAGCATGTTGCGTTCGCAGCAAGCCCTCGCCCGCAGCGAAACCAGCCTGCGCCAGGCGCAGCGTCTGGCCCGCGTCGGGCATTTCGATTACGACCCGGTGACCGCTCTGTGGACCGGGTCGCCGATGATCGACGAGATCTTCGGCATCGACGAGCATTACCCGCACACCGGAAAGAGCTGGCTCGCCCTGATCCATCCCGAAGACCAAAAGCGTATGGCGGCCAACCTCAAGGAACAGATCGCCAGCCAGCAACTGGCCTTCGACAACGAATACCGCGTCGTCCGCCACAGCGACGGCCAGATGCTCTGGGTACACAGCATCGGCGAGTTGCAGACCAATGACCAAGGCGAGATAACCAGGATGTTCGGCACCATTCAGGACGTCACCGAAAAAAAACGGACCGATGCCGAACTCGAACGGCACCGCCTGCACCTCGAAAGCATCGTCGCCGAACGCACCGTCCAGCTCAGCCAAGCGAAGGAAGATGCCGAACTGGCCAGCCGTTCGAAGAGCGCATTCCTGGCCAACATGAGTCACGAAATCCGCACGCCGATGAACGCCATCATGGGTCTGACCCATCTCGCCCTGCGCGATCCGGAGATTTCAGCCGAGCAGCACGAACGGCTGGACAAGGTAGCGAATGCCGCCCAGCACCTGCTGGCGATCATCAACGACATTCTCGACTTCTCGAAAATCGAGGCCGGCAAGCTGCTCCTCGAAAATACCGACTTTGCGCTTGGCCACGTGCTATCCACCGTCTGCGGCCAGATCGCCGAACGGGCCGACGCCAAGCGACTCCCGGTCAGCTACGAGATCGACCCGCAGCTGCCGGCCCTGTTGCGCGGCGATCCATTGCGCATCCAGCAGGTCCTGCACAATTTTCTCGCCAACGCCGTCAAGTTCACCGACCGGGGCAGCATCCGGCTCGCCGCCCACCTGCTCCGCCAGGATCAGAACGGCCTGCTCGTCCGCTTTGCGGTGCACGACACCGGCATCGGCATGACGCCAGAGGTTGGCTCGCGGCTGTTCGCGCCGTTCGAGCAAGCCGATACCTCGACCACCCGGCGCTATGGCGGCACCGGACTCGGGCTGGCGATCAGCAGCCGGCTGGCCGCGGCGATGGGCGGCGAGATCAATGCCGAAAGCACGCCCGGCGTCGGCAGCACCTTCTGGTTCACCGCCCGCCTCGCCCCGGCCCGCTACAGCAGCCAGATGCCATCCGGCGAGAGCGGCTTGGCGCCGGCTAGCCGCTTCCCGGCCGGCACGCACATCCTGCTCGCCGAGGACAACGCGCACGACCAGAACGGCGCGACCGACCAGTTGCTGCGCGCCGCCGGGCTGGCCGTCGACGTCGCCCACAACGGCAAGGAAGCGGTCAGCCTAGCCGCCTGCCGGCATTACGATGTGGTCCTGATGGACATTGAAATGCCACTGCTCGATGGCCTCGAGGCGACCCGGCGCATTCGCGCCCTGCCCGGCTGGGCCAACGTGCCGATCCTTGCAATGTCGGCCGGAGTCTTCACCGAAGACCGCGACTGCTGCCTGATGGCCGGGATGAACGACCACGTCGCCAAACCGGTCGTTCCGGAGTTGCTATTCGCCACCCTGAGCCGCTGGCTGCCCGCCGCATCCCGACGGGACGGCGCGCCGCTTGCCGCCGCCGCGGCGCCCGACGACCAGGTGCTGCGTGCCCAACTGGCCGACATCCCGGGCCTTGACAGTCGCCTCGGCCTGCTCTCGGTCCGCGGGCGACTGAGCAGTTATAGCCGGCTGCTCACCAAGTTCGCCGCCAACCATGCTGGCGACTTCGCCCAGATCCGCCAGCAACTCGCCGCCGGCCAAGTCGAGGAAGCCCGTCGCCTGGCCCATTCGATGAAAGGTGCGGCCGGCACCCTCGGTGCCGTGGCGGTGCAGCGATCAGCCGCGGCGCTGGACAGCGCGATCAAGGAAAACCAGTCGCCGGCCGTCATCGAACCGCTGATTGAGGAGACGGCACAGGCCTATGCCGAACTCTGTCGTCACCTGGCCGAATTACCGGCTCCCGCACCGCCTGGCCCGCCCAGCATCAGCCCGGAAGCTTGCGCCGAGCTGCTCAACGAATTGCGTCGCCTGCTCGATGAAGGCGACGTCAGTTGCCAGGAGCTCGTTCGCCTCCAGACGGCCTGCTTGCGCAGCGCGCTTGGCGCCGATTTCCCGGTTTTTGAACGGATGGTGGCAAGCTTCGATTTCGAAGCGGCGCTGCAACTGATCGAACAGTCTGCCGAGCGCAGCCGCGAGGCCACGGCCCTACAGCCACAGCCGGTTACAAGCTGATCGCCGCCTCGACCTCGTTACCACAACCGTGGTATTCGAGGCGGTCGAAACTGATCATTCTGGACATGGCGATACCCCGGCCGTGCGTGTCGAAGGCGCGCTCCGGGCTCATTTCCAGGTAACCCAGCCAGTTGAAGCCGGCACCCTGATCGCGAATACGGAAAATCAGTTCGCCGGCACTGCGCCGGATCTCGACTTCGGCCCGCCGCGCGGCGAACTCCGGCCTCGCCAGACGACTGGCTATTTCATCGGGCAGCCGGTCGGCTTCGATCAGCGCCGATTTCTGCTGGTAACCGATGGCCAGATTGCCATGCTCGATGGCATTGAGCATCAATTCGGAAAGACCGAGCACCACGCGCCCCGGTTCGGGGGCGGCATTGGCCAGCAAGGTCGCCAGACTGCGCGCCTCGTCCGGCGTCCGATAGACGAAACGCGCCTCGGCCAGGCAGCCAAGCGTTCGCCCCTGGCGCTTGACCTCGTCTTCGAGTTCCTTGTGGCCGCGAAAATCGCGCGTTGCCGCGGCAACGATGGCGAGCAGCGTATCGGCCGAAAACGGTTTGGTCAGGTAGTAATAGGCCCCGGCACGCAGCCCCTCGAGGACCTCGGCATCGGCCGTCATGGCGGTCTGCATGATCACCGGCACATGCATCATGTCCGAGCGCATCTTGACCCGCCGGAGGATTTCGATGCCGTCCATGTCCGGCATCATGCGATCGAGCAGGATCGCGTCAAAGCGATCCGGTGTCGCATCGATCAGGGTCCACGCCGCCTGCCCGGAATCGGCCTCGACCACCTGATATCCCTCGACGCTCAGATTCTCGGCCAGGATCTCGCGACCGACCGGTTCATCATCGACCACCAGTATGCAAATTTTCCCCAAAGCTGCCTCCCCCTGGCTGACCCCTGCCTGCACGGTACCCGTGACGAGTTGCAAGACTAGCGGAAAACGGCTGCGAGAAACACCTGCCGTGCGGCACGCGACGCGCTTTCAGCGCGTTCAAGCGGCGCCATCCTGGCGGCCCAGCCATGTCGCCGCTCCGGCGCCGGCCACCCGGCCGCTGGCGAAACAGGCGGTCAGCAGGTAGCCGCCGGTTGGCGCTTCCCAGTCGAGCATTTCACCGGCGCAAAAGACGCCGGGCAGATTTTTCAGCATCAGCGCCTCGTCGAGTCCGGCGAAGCTGACGCCGCCGGCCGTACTGATCGCTTCGTCGAGCGGTCGCGGCGCCGTTACCGGCACGGCCAAGGCCTTGATCGCCGCAGCAAGGCTGGCCGGGGCATTCAAGGTTTCGGCGGGCAGCAGTTCGCGCAACAGACCGGCCTTGACGCCATCGATGCCGACCCGGCGGCGCAGGTGATTGGCCAGCGAATCGCGGCCGCGCGGCTGGGCCAGCTCGGCGGTCAGCCGTTCCAGGCTGCGCCCCGGGGCCAGATCGAGACGCAGCGCCGCCTGGCCGTCGTCCGCCAGGGCATCGCGCAGCGGCGCCGACAGGGCGTAGATCAGGCCGCCTTCGATGCCGCTGGCGGTGATGTTGAATTCCCCCTGCTGGCGGCGTTCGCCGAGCGCCGCGACGACCGGCTTGACCGGCTGGCCGGCGAAGCGCTCACGGAAATGGGCACTCCACGCGACATCGAAACCGCAATTGGCCGGTTTGAGCGGCGCGATCTCGACCCCGCGCCCGGCCAGCAGCGGCACCCAGGCGCCATCCGAACCGAGCCGCGCCCAGCTGCCGCCGCCCAGCGCCAGAATCACGGCATCGGCGGCCAGCGTGACTTCCTCGTCAGGCGTTGCCAACCGCAGCGCACCGCTTGCCGTCCAGCCGAGCCAGCGCTGGCGGACATGGAAGCGCACACCCTGCCCGCGCAGCCGGTGCAGCCAGGCGCGCAGCAGCGGCGCGGCTTTCATTTCGGTCGGAAAAACGCGGCCGGAACTACCGACGAAGGATTGGACGCCGAGCCCGTGCATCCAGTCGCGCAGCGCTTCCGGCCCGAAGGCGTCGAGCAGGCGGGCGATTTCCGGGGCGCGCGCGCCATAGCGGGCGACGAAGGCCGGGCGGGGTTCGCTGTGGGTGATGTTCATGCCGCCCTTGCCGGCCATCAGGAACTTGCGGCCGAACGACGGCATGGCGTCGAAGACATCGATTTCGAGCCGATTGGCGGCCCCCGGCCGCAGGTCTTGCTGGCCGACGGCAAGCTGCTCGGCGGCCATCAGCCCGGCCGGCCCGCCGCCGATGATGGCGACCCGCCGGGTCATGACTCGGCCGGGCCGGCTGGCGCCTTGGCGAGCAGCCCGGCGGGAATCTCTTCCTCGTCGAGCGGCACCACCGTTACCGCCACTTCCGGCTCGGTGCCGCCACCGCCAAGGATGATGCCGCGCAACGGCGAAATATCGGAAAAGTCGCGGCCGATGGCCACCGTGATGTGTTCGGTATCGGGCAACAGGTTGTTGGTCGGATCGAAATCGACCCAGTCGTTGTCGCTTCCCGGGGCATAGACCGAAACCCAGGCGTGCGAGGCATCGGCGCCGATCAGCCGGGGTTTGCCGGGTGGCGGGCGGGTCAGCAGATAGCCGCTGACATAGCGCGCCGACAGGCCGATGGCGCGCAGGCAGGCGATCATCAGGTGGGCAAAGTCCTGGCAGACCCCGCGCTTGTTTTCCAGCACTTCGAGCACCGGCGTCGACACCGTCGTCGCCTCCGGATCGAACTTGAATTCCCGGAAAATCTTCGCCATCAGCGCCTCGGTGCCGACCAGGATCGGCGTTTCGGGCGGGAAGCAGTCGGCGGCGTAGTCGGCCAGTTCATGTTTGATCCGGACGTGCGGGCTTTCGAACAGGAAACGCGCGGCATCGAGGTCGGCCGGCCGCGGCGCCGAGGAATCGTAGGCGAGATGATCGCGCACCGCCTCCCAGGGCGGCGACTTGTCGATCGCCGCGGGCAGGTGCGGTGTGATGGCGATGGTCATCTTGGAGCGGATAACCAGCGCCTGGTGCGGCGCGTGGAAGGCGATCCAGGTTGCCGGATTGCCGAAGGCATCCTGCCCGTCGCGCCGCCAGCTCGGCACCGGCTCGATGTCGACGCGCTGTTCCTCGATCTGCTGCCAGGCCAGGATGCGCGGCGACAGGTGCAGTTGCTGCTGCGACAGCGAAACCGGACTGCCGTAGTCGTAGCGGGTTTCGTGCAGGACGTGGTAACGGACGGGGGGCATGCTCAGAGCGCCATCGTTTGCCGGCTGACGTCGCCGACATGGGTGAAATAGCGCCGGCCGAGCCAGTCGGAAAGCTGGATCGCCGCGACGTTCAGTTGATCGAGCAGCGTCGCCAGGTCGACGCAGGCCGAACAGCCATGACAGTCGGCGAACTGGAGGTGCTCCAGTCTGGCCAGATCGAACTGCTGCAGGCGTTCCAGCACTTCCGGCAGCTTGCCGTCGAAGGTCGCGCCCAGTTCGCGCGCCATCCGGTCGAGATAGCGACCGAGGACGCTGGCCTCGGAAATCACGCCATGCGGATTGCTGTCGTCGAAAACCAGCAGGTCGATGACCGGCAACAGTTCCGGCTGGCGCGAATAGCGCGAGCGGTAGGTGATGATCGAATCGGCCAGTTCGAGCAGCCATTCCAGACAACCCGGCCCGCGCGCCGACTCCATGCGCAGGAAGGCGGCGATGGCCCGCGAGAAGAAGGACAGCCGTTCCAGACGGCGACCGATGATCAGGAAACGCCAGCCGTCGTCGCGCGTCATGTTGTCCATCGCGAAACCCGTCAGCGAGGACGAAACGCCCAGCACGCGATCGAGAAAGGCGATCGCCTCGGTCAACGACAGGTGATTCTTCTGCGCTGCCTGCTGCTCGCGCTGCAGGCGGTTCAGCGAATGCCAGTGATCGAGCGACAGACGCTCGCGGACATGGGTCGCCGACCACATCAGATTGCGGATGGTACCGGCCAGGCTGCCCGGCTGGGCCGGGTCATAGATCGCCTCGAGCAGGACGTGTTCGCCGCCCTCCTTGCTTTCGTCATCCTCTTCCGGGCGCGGCACGATATGCAGCAGTTCGGCCAGCTCCATCGACGAGGCGACGGCCGGGGTCTTTTCGCCACCGGCTTCGACGAGGCGACTGAGAGTGACGCGCAGGACGCGGGCGCTGTCGTCGAAACGTTCCGAGTAACGGCCGAGCCAGAACAGGTTTTCGACGACGCGCGAGGTCAGGTTGGCGCCGGAACGGACCAGATCGCGCACGCCGACCGAGGGCTTGAGCATGCTGAACTCGCTGACCGGGCCGTTGGTCAGCACCCAGGCATCCTTCGACGAACCGCCGCGCTGCATCGAGATGATCCGGGCCGTGGCGCCGGTCGGCACACGCGCCAGGCCGCCCGGCATCACCGAGTAGCCATCCGGCGTAGACACCGCATAGACACGCAGACCGACCGGCCTGGCGAGCAGGCGTCGTTCGTGGGAGCGGCTCCAGGTCGGCGCCTGCGACAGTTCGACCATTTCCTGGGCGACATAGGCATGCGGCCGGGCTTCGATCCGGCGCAGCATTTCGGCGCGCGCCTCGCCCTTCAATTCGAAACCGAACACCGGGTCCATGCGCTGCGTCGGGTAGGCCGGCTTGATGACCAGATCGTCGAAATTCTCGCGCACGTACTCGAGGGCCGGCTTCTCGCCGCACCACCAAGTGGCGACCGACGGCATGGCCAGCTTTTCGCCGAGCAGATGCCGGCAGATGGCGGGCAGGAAGCCCATCAGCGCGCCGGAGGCGAGCAGTCCGCTGCCCAGCGCATTGGCGATGACCACCCGGCCAGCCCGCGCCACGTTGATCAGGCCCGGGATGCCGAGCGCCGAATCGCCGCGCAATTCGAGCGGATCGCAATAATCGTCGTCCTGCCGGCGCAGGATGACATGCACCCGTTTCAGGCCACGCAGGGTTTTCAGATAGACGGTGTCGCCGCGCACCGTCAGATCCTGCCCCTCGACCAGCGGGAAGCCGAGGTAACGGGCCAGATAGGCGTGTTCGAAATAAGTTTCGTTGTACGGACCGGGCGTCAGCAGCACAATATGCGGCTGCTCATCGCCGTCGACCGGCGCCAGCGCGGCCAGCCCGTCAAGGTGATCGCGGAAGAAGTCGGCGAGATGCTCGACATGCAGGTCGCGGAACATTTCCGGAAAAACGCGCGAGACGACCAGCCGGTTTTCCAGCGCATAGCCGGCCCCGGATGGCGCCTGCGTGCGATCGGCGATGACCCACCAGCGACCGTTCGGGGCACGCGCCAGATCGACTGCGTAATTGTGCAGCCAGACGCCGCCCGGCGGCTTGATGCCGCGACAGGGCCAGAGATAGCCGTGCTGGCCATAGACCAGGGCCGGCGGCAGCAAGCCTTCGGCGAGCAAGGTCTGTTCGCCGTAGAGATCGGCGAGGATGGCATTGAACAGTTTCGCCCGCTGGGCGACCGCCGCCGATACGCGCGCCCACTCGTCGGGCGGGATGATCAGGGGCAGCGGGTCGAGCGCCCATGGCCGGTCCGAACCGCTGGGATCGGCGTACACGTTGTAGGTGACACCGTTTTCCTGGATCCGCCGGTCGACGAACGCCAGGCGCCGGTGCATCTCCTCCGGCGCAATCGAATCGAGGTGGATGAAAAATTGCCGCCAGTGCGGCCGCACGGCACCATCCGCCGTCAACATTTCGTCGTAACGGCGGGCGTTTTGTGGATAGATTGCGAGGAGTGTGCGGGCCATTCAGCCAGTCATGAAATGCGCGGGGGCCGTCACCGGCCCTCTGTTGCGGCCAGGTCAGCCGCGGCTCGCATTTTCGGGGATTAGAATCGGCGCAAGTCTAGCGTAAACGGGTGCTCGGCTGTGATCTCCGCGCCCCCGACCTGCATCTTGCCCGGCGTATGACCGAAGCGGAAGAAGCGCGCCAGACGCCGGCTTTCGGCCTCGAAGGCATTGACCGGGAAGGTATCGAAGCTGCGCCCGCCGGGATGGGCGACGTGGTACTGGCAACCGCCCAGCGAACGCTGCATCCAGGTATCGACCAGATCGAAGACCAGCGGCGCATCGACCCCGATGGTCGGATGCAGGCAGGACGGCGGCTGCCAGGCCCGGTAGCGGACGCCGGCGACGAATTCGCCGTTGGTGCCGGTATTCTGCAACGGAATGGGAATGCCGTTGCAGGTCAGCACGTAACGATCCGGCGCCATGCCCTTGATCTTGACCTGGACGCGCTCGACCGAGGAATCGACGTAGCGCACCGCGCCGCCGGCCGAGCCTTCTTCGCCCATGACATGCCAGGGTTCGAGGGCGTGGCGCAGTTCGAATTCCATGCCCTTGACGGCGAAATCGCCGTATTTCGGGAAGCGGAACTCGAAGTGGGCGGCAAACCATTCGGCCTTGAACGGGAAGCCGGCCATCTGCATTTCTTCCATGACGTCGCGGAAATCCTGCTCGGCGTAAAACGGCAGCATGAAGCGGTCGTGCAGCTCGGTGCCCCAGCGGGTCAGCCGGGCCGGCTCATAGGGTTGCTCCCAGAAGCGGGCGATCATGGCGCGCAGCAGCAGTTGCTGGGTCAGCGACATGCGGGCGTGCGGCGGCATTTCGAAGGCGCGCAGTTCGAGTAGGCCGAGGCGGCCGGTCGGGCCGTCCGGCGAGTAAAGCTTGTCGATGCAGAACTCGGAGCGGTGGGTGTTGCCGGACACATCGGTGAGCAGATTGCGGAGGATGCGGTCGACCAGCCAGGGCGGCACGTCTTCGCCCGGCTTGGGCATCTGGCTGAAAGCGATTTCCAGTTCGTAGAGCCTGTCGTTGCGCGCTTCATCGACACGCGGCGCCTGGCTGGTCGGCCCGATGAACAGGCCGGAGAACAGGTAGGACAGGCTCGGATGGTTGTGCCAGTAGGCGATCAAGCTCTTCAGCAGATCCGGCCGGCGGAGGAAGGGCGAATCGTTCGGCGTCGCGCCGCCGAGCACGAAGTGATTGCCGCCACCGGTGCCGGTGTGGCGGCCGTCGACCATGAATTTCTCGGTGGTCAAACGGGTCAGATGGGCCGCGTCGTAGAGGTGGGTGGTCTGCTCGACCAACTGGTCCCAGCTCTTTGCCGGGTGGATGTTCACTTCGATCACGCCGGGGTCGGGGGTGACGCGGAAATGGGTCAGGCGCGGATCGCCGGGCGGCTCGTAGCCTTCCATGACGACCGGCATCTGCATCTCTTCGGCCGTCGCCTCGACGGCGGCGACCAGTTCCAGATAGTCGTCGAGCTTCTCGGTCGGCGGCATGAAGATGTAGAGCCTGCCTTCACGCGCTTCGGCACACATCGCCAGACGGGTGACCCAGCCGGCGGATTCCTTGAAGCCCGGCGCCGTCTCGGGCACCTTGGCCGTGCCGCGGCCACTGATCGCCTGATAATCGGCGCCTGCGCCACTGGCCTCGGCAAGGCCGGTCGCCGCCGGGCGCAGCGGCTGAACGAACTGTCGGCGGATTTCGGCATGGCTGCGCAGCGGCGGCATCGGCTGCGATTGGTCGGGCGGATTGACGTAGGGATAATCGCTCTTCGCCGCCCACGGCTGCGAATCGATCGGCAGGCGGTAGCCCATCGCCGAATCGCCGGGGAACAGGTAGCAGCGCTCGGCGCGCAGGAACCACGAGCCGGTCTGCCACTGGCCCCACTCGTTCTTCATGACCGGCAGCACGTGACCGACGGTATGGGCCAGGCCCTGGGTGAACACCTTCATCAGGCGTTCGCGCTCGAGCTCGTCGTCGAGCCGCGCATCGAAGGGATCGACATTGCCCGGCAGGCGGCGCTCGCGCCACATGTAGTAGAAGGCATCCTCGAAAGCGGGGAAGACGTATTGGGCGTCGAGCGCCAGCTTTTCCGCGATGCGCTGCATGAAGCGGGCGGAATGTTCGCCGGTTGCGCCGTAATCGCGTTTTTCGTCGGCGTACAGCGCCGGGTCGTGCCAGATCGGCTGGCCATCCTTGCGCCAGAAGCAGTTCAGCGACCAGCGCGGCAGCTGTTCGCCGGGATACCACTTGCCCTGACCGAAGTGCATCAGACCGTTCGAGGCATATTTTTCGCGCAGCCGGTGGAACAGTTCGGCGGCCAGCAGGCGCTTGGTCGGGCCGAGGGCGGCGGTGTTCCATTCGGCGCCGTCCGGGTCGTCGACCGCGACGAAGGTCGGCTCGCCGCCCTGGGTCAGGCGGACGTCGAGTTTGCCCAAAGTGCTGTCGATCTGGTGACCGAGGCTTTCGATCTCGATCCACTGTTCATCGGTATAAGGCTTGGTGACGCGCGGCGCTTCCCAGATGCGGGTCACTTCCATTTGATGGAAGAACTCGGTTTCGCATTCGTCGATGCCGCCGCTGACCGGCGCGGCGGACGATGGCTCGGGCGTGCAGGCGAGCGGGATATGGCCTTCGCCGGCGAACAGGCCGGAGGTCGGATCGAGGCCGATCCAGCCGGCGCCCGGCAGATAGACTTCGGTCCAGGCGTGCAGGTCGGTGAAATCCTTTTCCGGGCCAGACGGACCGTCGAGTGATTTGACGTCGGCCGTCAGCTGGATCAGGTAACCGGAGACGAAGCGCGCCGCCAGACCGAGATGACGGAGGATCTGGACGAGCAACCAGGCCGAATCGCGACAGGAACCGGAGCGCTTGGTCAGCGACTCTTCCGGCGTCTGGACGCCCGGCTCCATCCGGATGGTGTAGCCGATGTCCTTCTGCACCCGGGCATTGAGGGCGACCAGAAAATCGACGCTGCGCAGCGCTTCGCGCGAAATGCCGTCGAGGTATTTCTGGAACAGCGGCGTCGCCGGCAGCTTGTGCAGATAGGGCGTCAGCTCGTGGCGTTCCCAGTCTTCATAAGCGAAGGGAATTTTCTCGGCGTGCGGTTCGAGGAAGAAGTCGAAAGGATTGATGACCGACATTTCGGCCACCAGATCGACCTCGACGCGGAATTCGCGGGTCTTTTCCGGGAACACCAGGCGGGCCAGGTAGTTGCCCTGCGGGTCCTGCTGCCAGTTGATGAAGTGCTTCTCCGGCCCGATCTTCAGCGAGTAGGACAGGATGCGCGTCCGGGAATGCGGACAGGGCCGCAGGCGGATGACTTGCGGCCCGAGATTGACCAGGCGGTCGTAGGAGTAATGAGTGACGTGATTTAGTGCGACGTGAATGGACACGGGCGTGCTCCGTACGAATTGGTTGAAAGGCTTTAAGCAAGACACGAACCAGCTGCTAAGCCACTGTTTTATTTCACGCCGGATTCGACAATGCACCGTGCCAAGGCCTCGAATCGGGCAGTGCGCACCAAATCGGGGCGAAAAACTTGCAGAAACACGCCCCAAAGCAGGGCATGGAACATGCTTCACCCCTGCCATGAATCATTCTGCCCCATCGCCCACCCAGCGCGTCATCAAAATTCGCCGCGACTACAACACCTGGGTCGCCAACGAGACGCTCGAAGACTACGCGCTGCGCTTCACGCCGCGCAGTTTCCGCAAGTGGTCCGAACTCCGCGTCGCCAATACCGCCTTCGGCGCGGCCTCTTTCCTGGTACTCGAGGCGGTCGGCGCGACCATGCTGGTCAATGCCGGCTTCATCAATGCCTTCTGGGCCATTCTGGCGACCGGCCTGATCATCTTCCTGATCGGCCTGCCGATCAGCCACTCGGCGGCCAAGTACGGCCTCGACATGGACCTGCTGACACGCGGAGCCGGCTTCGGCTATATCGGCTCGACCATCACCTCGCTGATCTACGCGTCGTTCACCTTCATCTTCTTCGCGCTGGAAGCCGCCATCATGGCCTATGCGCTGGAACTCGCCTTCCGCATTCCGCCGGCCTGGGGCTATCTGATCTGCGCGCTGGTCGTCATCCCGCTGGTCACCCACGGCGTCACCGCGATCAGCAAGCTGCAGGCGTGGACACAACCGCTCTGGCTGTTCCTGCTGGTGCTGCCCTACGCCTTCGTCTTCATCGACGAACCCGAGGCCCTGAGCGGCCTGTGGCAATACGCCGGCCAACATGGTGACGGCCTCGGCTTCAACCCGCACCTGTTCGGCGCGGCGCTGACCGTCGGCATCGCCATGGTCACCCAGATGGGCGAACAGGTCGATTACCTGCGCTTCATGCCGGAAAAAACTGCGGCCAACCGGCGTCGCTGGTGGTTCGGCGTCATCGTCGGCGGGCCGGGCTGGGTCATCCCCGGCATCCTGAAGATGCTCGGCGGCGCCCTGCTCGCCTGGCTGGCGCTGCGCAACGCGGTACCGGCCGACAAGGCGGTGGACCCCAACCAGATGTACCTGATCGGCTTCTCGCACGTCTTCGACAACACCACGCTGGCGATCGCCGCCACCGCGCTGTTCGTCGTCGTCTCGCAACTGAAGATCAACGTCACCAATGCCTACGCCGGTTCGCTGGCCTGGTCGAATTTCTTCTCCCGGCTGACCCACAGCCATCCGGGCCGGGTCGTCTGGGTCGTCTTCAACACGCTGATCGCGCTGTTGCTGATGGAACTCGACGTCTTCAAGGCGCTCGGCCAGGTCCTCGGGCTGTATTCCAACATCGCCATTTCGTGGATGGCGGCGGTGGTTGCCGATCTCGTCATCAACAAGCCGCTTGGCCTGTCGCCGCCGGGCCTCGAATTCAAGCGCAGCAATCTCTACGACGTCAATCCGGTCGGCGTCGGCGCCATGGGCATCGCTTCGCTGCTTTCCATTGCCGCCTTCGTCGGCCTGCTCGGGCCGGACATCCAGCCCTTCGCCTCGTTCGTCGCGCTGGGCAGTGCGCTGCTCGTCTCGCCACTGATCGCCTGGGCGACCGGCGGCCGCTATTACCTCGCCCGGCCGGCCGTTAAGCCCGCCGCACACAGCCAGAAATGCGCCATTTGCGAACGCGATTACGAAGGCGAGGACATGGCGCACTGCCCGGCCTACCAGGGGCCGATCTGCTCGCTGTGCTGCTCGCTCGATGCCCGCTGCCACGACCTGTGCAAGCCGCAGGCCAGCCTCGCCGCGCAATGGAACGGCGTGCTGCGCCGCCTGCTGCCTGCCGCCGCCCGGCCCTACCTGGAAACCGGACTTGGCCATTACCTGCTGCTGATGAGCGGCATCGTGCCGGTGCTTGCGCTGGTTCTCGGCGTGCTGTACACCCACGAACTGCTCGCCCTCGGGCCGGAGCAGAAAGTGCTGATCGGCGCGCTGCAGGACAGTTTCATCAAGGCCTTCGCGGCGCTGTTGCTGCTCTCCGGCGTCGGCGCCTGGTGGATGGTGCTGACCCAGCAGAGCCGGCAAGTGGCGCAGGAGGAATCGAACCGCCAGACGCAGTTGCTAATGCAGGAAATCGAGTCGCACCAGCGCACCGACAGCGCGCTGCAGAAGGCCCGGCAGATCGCCGAGCAGGCCAACCAGGCGAAGAGCCGCTACATCACGGCGATCAGCCATGAATTGCGGACGCCGCTGAACAGCATTCTCGGCTACGCGCAGATTCTCGACGCCGACGAAAGCGTGCCGCCCAACCGCAAACAGGCGGTCAGCGTCATCCGCAAATCCGGCGATCACCTGCTGTCGGTGATCGAGGGCACCCTCGACATCGCCCGCATCGAAGGCGGCAAGCTGTCGCTCGACGTCCGGGCGATGGACTTCCCCGACTTCATGCAGCAGATCGTCGGCATGTTCGAGCTGCAGGCCCGCAACAAGGGCTTGTCCTTCGACTACCAGCCGGCCGGCGAACTGCCCGCCGTGGTCCGGGCCGATGAAAGGCGGCTGCGCCAGATCCTGATCAATGTGCTCGGCAATGCCATCAAGTTCACCGTGCGCGGCGGCGTCAGCTTCAAGGTCGAATGCCGACGCGACATGGCCATTTTCGACATCCGCGATAGCGGCCCGGGCATCCCGACCGCCGAGCTGGAACGCATCTTCGAGCCCTTTGTCCGCGGCAGCACGGCCCAGGCCGGCGGCAGCGGCGTCGGCCTGACCATCGCCCGCATGCTGACCGACCTGATGGGCGGCGAGATGCAGGTATCCAGCACCGTCGGCGACGGCACGCTGTTCCGCATCCGGCTGTTCCTGCCGCAGCTCCATTCTGCCCAGGCGGCGCGCGAACTGCCGCGCCTCAACCGCATCGGCTATGTCGGCGTGCGCCGGCGCATCCTGGTCGTCGATAACGAAAAGGTCGACCGCGAGTTGCTGCAGAACGTGCTCGAACCGCTCGGCTTCATCGTCGAGCAGGCGGCCAGCGGCTACGAGGCCCTGCTGGCCGTTCCGCGCGGCGCACCACACCTGATCTTCATGGATCTCGGCATGCCCGGCATCGACGGCTGGGAAACCATCCGGCGCATCCGCCAGCAAGGACTGAGCGACGCCCCCATCGCCATTCTCTCGGCCAATGCCTTCGACAAGGGACTGGACAACGATGTCGGCATCGGGCCGGAGGATTTCATCGTCAAGCCGTTGCGGGTGAACGACTTGCTGGCCTGGATCGGCCGCAAGCTGGAACTCGAATGGGTGACCGCCGATGCCCCGGTCGTTCCGCCGCCGCCCAGCGAACCGCCGCCGCTGATTGCGCCGGACGACGACCATCTGGCGGCGCTCGACGAGGTCATCGGCCTCGGCTACCTGCGCGGCATGCTGAACAAGCTGGCCGAAATCGAAAAAATCGACCCGCGGCATGGCGAATTCGTCCGGGTGCTGCGCGATCTGGCGCGACAATTCCAGTTCGATGCGATGAAGGAAATTCTCAGGAAAATGCGTGATGCCAGCCGTTGATCGAAATATCTCCGACATCGTCCTGATCGTCGACGACGTGCCGGAAAACCTGGCGCTGCTCCACGATGCGCTGGACGAAGCCGGCCATACCGTGCTCGTCGCCACCAATGGCGAATCGGCGCTGCAGCGCGCCCGCCAGAGCCTGCCCGACGTCATCCTGCTCGATGCGCTGATGCCAGGCATGGACGGTTTCGAGGTGGCGCGCCGGCTGAAAGCGGATTTCTCGACCCAGCACATCCCGGTCATTTTCATGACCGGCCTGACCGAAACCGAACATGTCGTCGCCGCCTTTGCCGCCGGCGGCGCCGATTACGTGACCAAGCCGATCCGCCCGCCGGAAGTGCTGGCGCGCATCGCCGCCCATATCCAGAATGCCCGGCAGATGCGCCAGGCGCGCACGGCGCTCGATGCCTTCGGCCAGGCGACGGTCGCCGTGCGCGCCGCCGACGGCCGGCTGGTCTGGCAGACGCCGCTGGCCCGCAAGCTGCTCAACGACTACTTCGCCAATCCGGAAGAAATCGCCCCCGACGAGTTGCTCGGCTGGATCGCCGACGCCCACCGGGCGCGCCGCGACAACCACGAACCGGCGGCGCTGCTGATCGCCGACGGCAGCCGGCGCCTGCTCGCCTCCTTCCACGACCAGACCGGCGACGACGAATGGCTGGTTGTGCTGCGCGAGGAAAACGACGCCTCGGCCATCGAATCGCTGATCGCCGCCTTCCGCCTGACCCAGCGCGAAGCCGAAGTACTCTATTGGGTGGTGCAGGGCAAGACCAGCAACGATATCGGCGACATCCTCGGCAACAGCCCGCGGACGGTAAACAAGCACCTCGAGCACGTGTTCGAGAAGCTCGGCGTCGAAACCCGCACGGCGGCGGCCAATCTGGCGATGAGCAAGATGCGCGGAGTGTAGGGGCGGCGCCAAATAGCCGGCCCCGAAAGCAATTAAGCCCGGTCGAGACCGGGCTTAATTGGTACTGCAGCGCAGCAACACCAGCAACTTAGGCGTTGATGGCGGCCTTCAGCTTGGCACCGGCGGAGAACTTGGCCTGCTTCGAGGCAGCGATGGCGAGCGGCTCGCCGGTCTTCGGGTTGCGGCCGGTACGGGCGGCGCGTTCGCCGACCGAGAAGTTGCCGAAACCGATCAGGCTCAGGGCGTCGCCCTTGGCCAGAACTTCGGTGATGATTTCAGTCAGGCCATCGACAGCACGTCCAGCATCAGCCTTGGAAAGATCGCACTTGGCGGCCAGGGCATCAATTAGTTCAGTCTTGTTCATGTTTAATCCGATGAAATTCAAAGGGGCGCCGATTATAGGGCGTCGCCACGGATGTCGCACCTTTCATCGTCAGCGAAAAATATTTTTTTTGGCCCGCTCAAGCAAAAGCGAAGGACAACTGCGGCGAATCTTCCGGTTCTTCGACCTGTTCGACCTGCAGCGAACACTGTCCGGCCCCCTCGGCAATCGCCGCAAATTCCTCGACCGGAAACTCGAGGTGCTCATTCAGCCAGAACGCGCTCTCGGCACGCCCGAGGATCAGCGGCATACGGTCGTTGAGCGATGCCATGGCGGCATTGGCCGGCACCGTCAAGATCGCACAGGTCGTTCCGGCCAGCGGATGCCGATCAAAAATCCCGGCCAGCAGCAGCGGCTTGCCCCTGGCCTGGCTGACCCGCATTTTCCGTTTTTCGCCACCGGCCAGGGCTTGCCACTCGAAGAACGCGGTGGCCGGAATCAAGCAGCGGTTGCGTTTCAGGATCTTGCTGTAGAACGGCGTCGTCGCCAGTCCTTCGCTGCCCAGGTTGATCAGGGGGCTGCGCGGCTCCCGGTCGAGAAAGCTGCCGACCAGCCCCCACCGGGCATTGCCCGCCAGGTAGCCGGTGCGGTTGCCGGTAAATATCAGCAGCGAATCGGTCGGCTGCATTTCCTCGGCGCCGGGCATCTGACGCTGGGCCAGACGCAGCGGCTGGAAATGCCTGCTCAGGTCCTTGGCCGTTGCCTTGAGTTCATAGCGCCTGCACATTGGGGATTTTCCAGCGTCACGATAACTGTAATTTTATACAGTTATTAGCCAGTCCACAACAATGATTTTTCAGGGGTGAGCTTCTCGCCATCGCCTGCCGGCAAACAGGTGTCGGCGGCGTCATAAGCTTTCACTAAATTAGTGCGCCTTGTGTATAGTTCTCCGAAAGCTGCAAGAGCAAAAGACGGTGTTTCTTCGCCAGAAACAGACTCCTTACATCCAGACAGAGGACGACTTAACTCATGCACCTCCAGATCAAACAGAAGCTGGTCATTCTTGTTGCCGTCGCCCTGCTCGCCCTGCTCAGCGTCGGCGCTTTCTCCTTCAGCCAGGCCAACAAGCTGAGCAACGCCCTGAACGAGGCGATCGAGCAACACGCCAGCGTCGTCGAGGCGGTCAACAAGGCGCGTGGCGCCCAGGTACATTTCAAGATACAGGTCCAGGAATGGAAAAACATCCTGCTGCGCGGCAAGGATGGCGAGGCCTTCAACAAGCACCTGAAGGGTTTCGAGGACGAAGAAAGCGCCGTCAGGACACGCCTCGAGGAGGTCAAGGCGGCCGCCGGGAAACTCGGGGTGGTCGAACGTCTGAAAATCGACGCCGCACTGTCCAGTTTCGAGAAACTCGGGCAGACCTATCGCGAAGCGCTCAAGCAATACGACCGCAGCGCCAGCGACCCGGGCAGCGTGGTCGATAAACTCGTTCGTGGCGTAGACCGGGCGCCGACCAAGGCGATCGACGAGATGGTCGGCGAGATGGAGAATATTTCGAAGGAGCTCTACAGCGCAGAAACCCGAAACGCGGCCGAAACCTTTGCCGCGGTGAAAATGGGCCTGGCTCTTTTCCTGATTGGCTCGCTGATCGTGCTGACGCTGCTCGCCGTGATTTTCGTCCGCTCGATCACCGGCCCGCTGCAAAACCTCGAATCGACGATGACCCTGATCGCCGAAAACGGCGACCTGACCAAACGCGCCGACCTCCAGCATCAGGATGAAATCGGCCGGATGGCCGGCGCCTTCAACAAAATGATGGCCCAGCTGCAAAGGATCATTGGCGAAGTGCACGGCGCCAGCAAGCAGGTCAGCTCGGCCTCCGAGCAGTTGGCCGGTTCGTCACGGGCGCTGGCCGACGTTTCCGAGCAGCAGTCGAACGCCGTGGCGACCAGCGCGGCAGCCATCGAAGAGCTGACGGTGGCGATCACCTCGGTTTCCGAAACGGCGCGCGATGTCCATGCCCAGGCCGAGGACAGCGTCGAACGGACGACCGATGGCTCGCACAAGGTGGCAACGCTGGTCCTCGAAGTTGGCCACATCCACGACAACATGAATGAAATCGCCCGCACGGTCGCGGCATTCATCACCAGCACCCAGGCCATTACCGGCATGACGCAGGACGTCCGCGACATCGCCGACCAGACCAACCTGCTCGCCCTGAATGCCGCCATCGAAGCGGCGCGGGCCGGCGAGGCCGGGCGGGGATTTGCCGTGGTGGCGGATGAAGTTCGCAAGCTGGCCGAAAAATCCGGCAAATCGGCAATCGAAATCGATAGCGTGACGCGTTCGATCATCGAGCAGTCGAATGCCGTTCAGCGGGCCATCGCAGCCGGCGAGCAAGCGATTGAAGCGAGCACCAGGCTGGCCAGCGAAGTCGAAAGCGCGCTCGAACATTCGCGCGACTCGGTGACGCATTCGAAACACGGCGTCACCGAAATCAGCAACTCGGTTTCCGAGCAGCAGACAGCCTCGACCGAAATCGCGCAAAGCATGGAACGCATCGCCAACATGGTCGAAGAAAACAATGCGGCGGCACAATCGATCAGCGCCTCGACGAACGACCTGCGCTCGCTTTCGCAGACCCTGTCGAAAGCGGTCTCGGGCTTTCGCGTGGCGTGAATTCGCCGTGGCAAAATGCCGAATCGGGCGACTGTCCGGCATCGGCATCGTGCATTGAACCTTTCGCCCCGGCCGACAGCCTGACGCTCAAGCACCACGGGCATTTCTTTCATCCTTCGATATTCCGAACACCGATCGCTTTTTTGCCCCGCAACGAGACGGCCGGTCCAACCAGAGAAACAAAATGTTGAATTTCACTTTCCACAATCCGACGAAAATTATTTTCGGCAGCGAAACGATTCAAAAGCTGAACGAACTGGTTCCCGCCCAGGCTCGTGTGCTGATCCTCTACGGCGGCGCCAGCGCCAGAAAGAACGGCACGCTCGATGAAGTCAAGGCGGCGCTTGGCCAGCGTACCGTTCAGGAATTCGGCGGCATCGAGGCCAATCCGACCTTCGAGACGCTGATGCGCGCCGTCGACCAGGTCAGAAACGAGAAACTCGATTTTCTGCTGGCGGTGGGCGGCGGTTCGGTGATCGATGGCAGCAAGTTCGTCGCGGCGGCGGTTCCGTTTGCCGGCGATCCGTGGGAAATCATGCTTGCCCACGGCGCCAATGTGCAGGGCGCCCTGCCCCTGGCCAGCGTGCTGACCTTGCCGGCCACCGGTTCGGAAATGAACAATGGCGGGGTGATCACGCGCAAGGAAACGAAAGCCAAGCTGGCCTTCATGAGCAAGCATGTGTTTCCGCTGTTTTCGATTCTCGATCCGACGAAAACCTACACGCTGCCGCCCGAACAGATCGCCAATGGGGTGGTCGATGCCTATGTGCACATCGTCGAGCAATACCTGACCTACCCGGTGCACGGCATGGTCCAGGATCGCTTTGCCGAAGGCCTGCTGCAAACCCTGATCGAACTCGGGCCGAAAGTGCTGGCCGACCCGAAGAATTACGAAAACCGGGCCAACCTGATGTGGGTGGCGACCCTCGCACTCAACGGGCTGATCGGCGCCGGCGTGCCGCAGGACTGGGCGACGCACATGATCGGCCACGAAATCACCGCGCGCCATGGCATCGACCACGCACGCACGCTGGCCATCGTCCTGCCGTCCCTGCTCAATGTCCAGCGCGCCGACAAGCGCGCCAAGTTGCTGCAATACGCCGAACGGGTCTGGGAAATCAGCGTCGGCGACGAAGACAAGCGGATCGATGAAGCCATTCGCCGCACCGCCCAGTTCTTCGAGCTTCTCGGCATCCCGACCCGCCTGTCGGCCTATGGTATCGGCGTCGAGGCCATCGACACGCTGGTCAGCCAGCTCGCCGCGCACGGCATGACGACACTCGGCGAGCATCGCAACATCACCCCGGAAGTCAGCCGGAAGATACTCACCGGCGCTCTCTGAGCGGGGCGCGGCATCGCCGGCTGGTTCAGTTGAGATCGCGGACGCGGAACCAGCCGGCGATGCTTCGCCGGTTGTTGTGGGCGGCGAGTACCTGGTGCGGAAACGACTCGCTCAGGAAGATGATCATCTTGCCGAAGGTCGGGTTCACCGTGGCGATGACCGTATCGCCGTCCGGCTTGAACAGCACCAGTTCGCCACCGTCGCTCGCCTGCCAGTCTTCGTTCAGGTAGAAAACCGTCGAGAGTATCCGGTTTCGCTTGCCGCTCAACACATCGGAATGCCTGGCATAGGCGGCCCCGGCGCCATAAATGGCGTAATGGCACTCGTAATCGAACAAGCCGAGATAAAGGGCTGCATTCAGCCCGGCCCGCAGGCTTTCCATCCAGTTCAGATAGGCGTTGTCGGTGCTGTCGCTGGCGTCCAGCCAACTGATCACGTCACCGCGTATCGTGTCGATTTGTTGTTTGGCGGAACCTCGGCCGATCTGCGCGGCGTGAAATTTCTGATGTTCGTCGTCGTGACAACGAGCAAACAGCAGCGCCGACAAATTTTCGACCAGCGGTTTGTCCAGAACGATGTATCCGACGTGCTCCAACTGCTCGGCAATGGCTGCGATGTTCATCGTTGTGGAATATTCAGTCCGTAAACTACCGCTTTGGCACGCAAATCCGTGGAGTGCTCAACAGTGAGTCACCCTTCACACACAGTAACACGCCCCCTTGTCGTTTAAACTTGCCCGATGATTTCCACTCCGTTATGGTTTTTGCTGGTTGGCGGTCTGCTGCTTTTCATGGCGCTGACGACTTCCAGACTCAAGGTTTCTTCCGCCATCATTTATCTCGCCGTGGGCCTGTTGGTCGGGCCTACCGTACTGAATGTCTTTCACTTCAACCCGCTGAAACAGTCGGCGCTGCTCGAGGTACTGACTGAGGTCGCGGTATTGATATCGCTGTTTTCGGCCGGCGTCAAAATGCCCGCGCCGCTCAGCTTCAAGCGCTGGCGCACTCCGGTCTTGCTGGCCACGGTATCGATGACGGCCAGCGTCGCGATGGTCGCCGCCTTCGCTTACTACCTGTTCGATCTGCCGCTCGGCGCCTGCATCCTGCTCGGCGCCATCGTCGCCCCGACCGATCCGGTACTGGCCACCGACGTGCAGATCCGCCATCCGGGCGATCACGATCAACTGCGCTTCACGCTGACCTGCGAAGCCGGCATGAACGACGGCAGCGCTTTCCCCTTCGTGATGCTCGGCATGGGGCTGCTCGGCCTGCATGAAGTCGGCGAAACCGGCCTGCGCTGGGTGATGTTCGACGTCTTGTGGGCGACGCTGGCCGGCATTGCCGTCGGCGTGCTGTGCGGCACACTGTTGGCCCGGTTGACCTGGAAGATCCGCGGCGAGCAGCAGGGTCGGGAACTGATGGACGATTTTCTCGGACTCGGTCTGATCGGCGTCGTCTATGGCATCAGTGTGCTGATCGACGCCTGGGGATTCCTGGCAGTGTTCTTCGCCGCCGTCGCGCTCCATCAGACTGAGCTGAAACTGGCCGGCCGGGTCAAAGGCAGCCCGGCAGCGCCCGACACGCCGGCGACCGAAGGCGAAACCGTGGCCGAACCGCCGGCCCTGGTCAGCGAAGGCTCGCTGGTATTCAAGGAACACCTCGAACGCCTGTCGGAAGTGCTGCTGATCCTGCTGGTCGGCGGCATGCTCTTCGTCGATTCATGGAGCTGGCGCGCCGTCGGCTTCGCGGTCTTCCTGTTCGCCGTGGTCCGCCCGGTCAGTGTGCTGCTCGGCATGCTGGGCAGCGGCGCCTCGTGGCGGATGCGCGGCCTGATCGGCTGGTTCGGCGTGCGCGGCATCGGTTCGCTGTACTACCTGATGTACGTGATCCAGCACGGCTTGCCGGAAGCCCTGTCGTTGCAGCTCATCCAACTGACCCTGGTGGTAGTGACGCTGTCGATCGTGGTACACGGCGCCAGCGTCAAGCCCTTGCTGAATATTTTCTGGCGGCGCCAGCGGCCGCACTAGTCGGCTGCTCGAACTTACAGCTTGTTACACACCGGCGGTCGGCGACAACGGCGTCCGCCCGTTATATGAATACGTTACTCAAAGGAACATCAATCACATGAAACGCTTTCTGATCACGCTATCGGCACTGTGCTGCACGCTGGGCACGCCGGCCATGGCCTCCGATGTGGCGGTTTCGGTCAATATCGGCCAACCGGGTTTCTACGGGCAGATCGATATCGGCGGCTTTCCCCGACCCCGCCTGCTTTACCCCCAGCCGGTCTTCATCGAGCGCGTGCCGGTCGGCCGCCCGCCGGTCTATCTGCGCGTTCCGCCCGGCCATGCCAGGCACTGGCGCGACCATTGTTACGAGTACCGGGCCTGCGGCGAGCGCGTCTACTTCGTCAGGGACGACTGGTACAACCGCGAATATGCACCGCGTTATCGTGATCGGCATGGTGACCGCGACGGCTACCGCGGCGATTACCGCGACGACCGGCGCGACCACGAGCGCTGGGACAATCGCCAGGAACGCCGCGGCGACGATCACGACCGGGGACACGGCCACGGTCACGGCCGCGACCACTAAGGGGATTCAGGAAATTCCGTCGTTCGGGGGGCTGTTGCCCCCCGAACTGTTTGCATCACCGGCATCCGCCCCCGGCCTTCAACGCAAGCCGCCGTATTCCTCGACCAGCCGGTCGTAATGAGCGTGCGCTTCGCTCTCCAGCAAGGCCGCCGCCGACCATTCGCGGAGCGCCGGATGGGCCAGCAGGGCATCGCGATAAGCCGCCGCGACGGGCGGCAGACTGACGTTATAGATGTCGAACCGGCAGACGATCGGCGCGAACATCGCGTCGGCCACGGAAAAACTGCCGAACAGCCAGGGGCCATCGGCCGTGGCAAAGTCGCGGCGGGCTTCGCTCCAGATTTCACTGACCCGGTCGATATCGCGCTGAACTTCAGGCGTCGCCGGCCGGCCTTGCAGTTTGAGCTTGAGGTTCATCGGCATCGCCGTCCGCAGGTGGGCGAAACCGGCATGCATCTCGGCCGAAATGCTGCGCGCCCGGGCGCGGGCCCGGGCATCGGCCGGCCACATCGCCGGGTAGCGCTCGGCGAGGAATTCGGCAATGGCGATGCTCTCCCAGACCTGAAAGCCGTCCTCGTGCAGACAGGGCACCCGGGCGTTGCCGGCCAGCGGCTTGAGCGCCGGGTTGTAATCGCGCCCGGCCACCGAAACCATATGTTCGGTGAAGGGCACGGCGAAATGCTTCATCAGCAGCCAGGGGCGCAGCGACCAGGACGAGTAGTTCTTGTTACCGATATAGAGATCGAACATCAGATTTTGCTCCGCTAAGATAAAACACCGCTGTTGGACTGGCCGATCAGCGCCAGGTTGCGAAACGGCAGCCAGCCACGCCACCAGCCGAATGAAGATGCGGTTGGCGGGCTGATCGACAGCACGCCGCTGCCTTCGATCAGGATCAGCCCTTTCGGACACCGCACCCGCTCGCCTGGCCGCAGGACATGGTCGATGCGTTCGCGGCCGGCAGTCAGCCACAGCTCGCCCTGCTCGCAGGCAATATTCACCGGCCGCCCGCCATCGACACGGAGGACTTCGCCGGGATAGAGCAGAAAGCGGGCGTATGTAACCATGACTACCATCCAGATTAGATGCTCACAATCTACGCCAGCCAGCAGAGAGAAAGAACCGATTTCTTTTCCCGTTAAACGTTAGAATTTCTAACATGAAAAATATCCCACCCCTGCCCGCCCTGCGCGCCTTCGAAGCGGTCGCCCGCCTCGGCAGCGTCGTCAAGGCCGCCGACGAACTGCACGTGACGCACGGCGCGGTCAGCCAGCAACTCCGCACCCTGGAAGAATATCTCGCCCTGGCGCTGTTCACCCGTCATGGCAAGCGGCTGAGCATTACCGAGGACGGCCGCATCTACGCGCTGCGCCTGCGCATGGCGCTGCAAGACATTTCCAGCGCGACGACGGACGTGCTGTCGCTGCCGCGGGCCGATGAACTGATCATCGCCATCCTGCCCTCCTTCGGCGCCAACTGGCTGGTCCGTCGCCTGCCGCGCTTCCTGGCGGCGCACCCCGACCTCAAGCTCCACCTGCGGGCCAGCCTGGAACTGGTCAATTTCCAGGTTGACCGGGTCGATGCGGCGATTCGCATGGGGCCGGGCGGCTGGGAAGGCACCTCGCAGATCCAGTTGTTTGCCGACGACCTGATCGCCGTCGCCGCGCCGCACTTCAACGGCGGCCAGCTGCCGCGGTCTCCGGCCGAAATCCTGGCCGCCCCGCTGATCCGTTCGGTGGAAAGCTGGAGCAACTGGATCGCCGCCGCCGGACTGCCTGAAACCCAGCTCAGCGGGCCGGTGTACAGCGATTCGAATCTGGTCATCGAAGCCCTGCGCCAAGGCCAGGGCGTCACCCTGACCCGCCGCTCGCTGGTGCACGATGCGCTGCGCCAGGGCGAACTGGTCCAGCTCTCGGCCATCACCGCCCCCTACCAGAACCCGTACTGGCTGGTCTGGCCGATGCGCAGCCATGGCACCGCCAAGCTGCGCGCCTTTGCCGACTGGCTGACAGCGGAAGTCGGCGATTATCTCGCCGACGTGCGGGGAATTCCGACCAAGTTGCCCTGATCTGGCCGAGCGCGAGCCAACGGCGGCTAGAATGGGGCGCAACACTTACCGCCGGAGCAAACGCATGGCCCATACGAAATCTTGTGAAGTCGGTCTTGCCGTCAAGACCACCGCCGAGTTGCTGCAGGGTCTCGAGACGCTGCGCGAGACATGGAAACGCGATCCTTCCGCCGTGCCCAAGGGCCTGTCCTGTTCGGAATCCAAGGAGGGGCAGTTCGTCCTGGTCGCCGCCGAAGCGGCTTTCGTCACCTTGCCCGGCGCCTGCGTCATCAAGGGAGTCGGGGCCATCGAACTGGCCGGCAGCGATGCGGTTTTCGAAGCCGGGGCGCATTCGAAAACCCTGATCGTCAAAGCCACGCCGGACGGCTGGACGTTTTCCGTCAAGTTCGTGGTGCCGATCGTGCGCGAGAGAAACCTGCTCAAGGATGGGGCATGAAACGAAAACCCAGCCACGCCACGACAATGACCGAACAGACCGGGATCGCGACCGAAAACAGCACGTAGAACGGAATGCAGATCCAGTGCCCTTCGAAGAGCAGCGCGCTCAGGCCACCGGCGGCGAACAACGAGCCGCTGAGCACGATCCAGCGGCGCAGATAGGTCGGCAGCCAATGCGATTGGGCCTGGTTGTGCTGCCACGCCGCATTCCGCTCGAACAGGTTGCCGCGGGCCACGTCATGAAACAGCCAGCCAAAGAAGAAATACCGGTAGAGCACCGACGGGGTATTTTTCGTTTGCATGGATGAATTCCAGGAGAACTCATCGACAGACAACGCCGGCGCGCGGATGTTCAGCCAGGCCGGCATTTTCCTTACCGGCCGCCGGCCGGCTACGCCTTGGGCAGCGTTTCGATTTCCAGGTGGCAAGGCGCCAGCAGCAGATGCGCCAGATGCTCCGGATCGGTCGACCCGACGTGTTCGGCAAAGGCCGTCAGCCGCGCATCGTGCGCCTCGGCCAGGGCCTTGATCAGCGCGGCGGCCGCTTCGCGCGGGTTGCTCTGGCCCGCCTGGTAGCCCGGCCAGGCCTTGTAGTGCGACAGCAGTTGTTCGCGGTGGTCGACATAGAGCGGGCTGCTCCGGGTGTATTCGAGCACTGCCTGGCGCGCCGCGGCATCGGCGTCAATCTCGGCATCGCTCAGCTTGTAGTGGGCTTTTTCGGCGTCGGTCCAGTGCGGCTTGTCGCCCTGCGTTTCGCGCAGCGTCGCGTAGGTGCTCTTCAACACGATCTGGGAATGGCTGCCGGCATCGCGAAAGACATGCACGAGGTCCTTGCCGTGGCCCTCGGTGCCGACATAGCGCATGCTCGTCGTGATTTGCCGCGGGTTGAAGCCGAACTGGCGGGAACAGGCTGCACGCAGCGTGTCGAAGAGGTCATTGATCTTGGCAGGGCTCACGGGACGATCCTTTCATCCAGACTTTGTCGCCATGGTTGCGGCGAGGGATACCACTAGCGGTGGCACAGCATACGCCACTAATCGACCGGGCGGCTCAGGCGGTCAGTGCCAGGCTGGCCCACAGGTGGGCGCCGACCAGTGCGCGCCAGGGCGAAAACGGCTCCAGCCAATCGCGGGCCGCCGCTTCGCCGATTTTTTCCGGCGCCGCGAGCAGTCTTTGCAGAGCGCGCCGCACCGCAACATCGCCGTGCAGCGAACCGTCCAGCCAACCGAAACCGCGCAGCAGCGTGTAGTTGACCGTCCACGGGCCGATCCCGCGGACGGCCAGCAGCCGCTGCCGCATCGCCTCGACCGGCAGCGTTTCCTGCCATTCGGCAAGCGGCAATTCGCCGCTCAGCACCAGCTGGCTGACCAGCCGCAGGGTCTGCGCCTTGCTCTGCGAAAAGCCGGCGGCGCGCAGATCGGCCTCGCCGAGCGCGGCCAGCCGCTCGGCATCCGGGTAACAGGCGAGACCGCCGGAGTGCACCGCGCCGGCCGCCTTGATCAGCTTGCGGCGCATCGAGACTGCCGCGCCGACGCTGATCTGCTGACCGGTGATAGCCCAGGTCAGCGCCTCGAAAGGCGTCGCCGCCAGCGGCACGCGCAGGCCGGACTGGCGGGCGAGCAGCGGCCCGAGTTGCGGATGCTGGCGATAGGTTTCCTCGAACACCTCGACCGACTGGGTCAGCCCGAGCAGGCGGCGCACCTGGTTCGTTAGGGGGACGCCTGGCACAGCCGGCGACGGGCCATCGATGGCGATCTCCACCTCGGCCTGGCCGGGCCGAAAACGCACGCTCAGACAAGCCGCCCGGCCATCCCAGAGCAACCCCTTGTGCAAGGCATCGGCCTCGACCCGCTCGGCCAAGCCCTGCGCATCGCGCTGGTGAAACTTCAGGATGTCGGCGGCGCGAAAGCCAGCCGGCAACTCGAGGGTGAAAGTCTGCCGCGCGACGGCCATCACCTGGCCTTGCGAAAAGTCAGGTTCAGCCGGCACGCGCCGACCAGCGGATGCGCCCCATCCTTCACCGCCAGCACGCCGTGGTAGCGCAGGCGGTCCGCCCCGCCCCAGACGACAACATCGCCGTGGGTGAGCGGGACCCGGCTGACCGGATCGCTGCGCTTTCCGCCGCCGAACAGGAACACCGCCGGCAGGCCGAGCGACACGGAAACAATCGGCTGGCTCAGATCGCGCTCGTCCCGGTCCTGGTGCAGCGACATCCGGGCGCCCGGGGCATAGCGATTGATCAGGCAGGCATCCGGCGCAAAGTCCGGGAAGCCGGCGGCGCCCGCTGCGCGGCTCGCCAGTTCGCGGAAAGCTGCCGGCAGGGCCGGCCATGGCCGGCCGCTGTCGGGATCGGCGGCGGCATAGCGATAGCCCGAGGCATCGGTCACCCAGCCGTAGTCGCCGCAATTGCTCATCGCCACCGACATGCGGAAGCCGCCCGGCGTCTGCATCTGACGAAACGGCGCCTGGGCGACGATCCGCTCGATCTCCGCATAGATCGCCCCGGCCGCAGCCAGGGCGAAACCGCGCAGAACGACGGCGCCCGGCCCGAGCCGTTCCGTCCATTGCCGGCTGTCGATCCCGGCCAACAAATCGCCCATCAAGCCCCTCCTTCCCTTTCCAGCAAGGCCCGCTTGCGCGCCACGCCCCAACGATAGCCGGACAGGCTGCCGTCGGTGCGCACGATGCGATGACAGGGAATCGCCACGGCCAGCGCATTGGCCGCGCAGGCGCCGGCCACCGCGCGGACGGCCTGCGGCTGACCAATGCGCCGGGCAATCTCGCTGTAGCTCGCCGTCTGCCCGGCCGGGATCTCGCGCAAGGCCTGCCAGACACGCTGCTGGAAGGCGGTACCGCGAATGTCGAGAGGCAGCGTCAGGCCGATGCCGGGCGCCTCGACGAAGCCGACGACCTCGGCCACCCAGCGTTCGAAGTCGGCGTCGCCGCCGATCAGCCGGGCCTTGGCAAAGCAATCCTGCAGATCGCGCAGCAACAGCTCGGGATCATCGCCGAGCAGGATGGCGCACAGCCCGCGCTCGCTGGCGGCGACCAGGATGGCGCCGAGCGAGCACTGGCCGATGGCGAAACGGATTTCGGCCGCCGCGCCGCCGGCCCGGTAACGGCTGGCCGTCATGCCGAGGATGCCCGCCGCCTCGGCGTAAAAGCGCCCGCTGGCGTTGTAGCCGGCGGCGAACACCGCTTCGGTCACCGACTTCTCCGCCGTCAGGCCGGCCCGCAGCCGTTCGGCCCGCCGCGCCACGGCGTAGGCTTTCGGGGTCAGCCCGGTGTGTGCCTTGAACAGCCGATGCAGGTGATGGGCGCTCAGCCCGGCCTGGCCGGCCAGTTGGTGCAGCGTCGGCGGCGCCTCGGCTTGCTCGATCAGCCGGCACAGCTCGGCGACGACAACGGCCTGGCGTTCGACCAGCGGCGGCAAATCGGGACGGCAGCGCCGACAGGCGCGAAACCCGGCCTGCTCGGCCGCGGCGGCAGAGCGGTGAAACTCGACATTTTCCGGCCGTGGGGTGCGCGCGCCGCAGGACGGCCGGCAATAGACCCCGGTCGTCCGCACCGCATAGAAAAATTCGCCATCCGCCGCCGGGTCGCGGGCTACCACCGCAGGCCAGCGCGGATCGCGCAAAGCCGCCGCAGCGCGGCGTTCAATCACATTTGAGGCGTTCATTGGCATCCTTTCCGGCATTGACCAGTCGACAACCCAAATCTAGCCCCGTTCAAGGGATAAAACACCTCGTTGCTTGCTTTTGAATTCGCCGCTGGGCACAAAAAAATGGCGCGCCGTTACGCCGCCCGGTTGTTGTCCCGCGGCTCGAACAGCAAGGGCAGGATATTGTTGGCGAGGAGCAGCCCGACGGCGAGCACAGCACCGGTCATCACCATGTCGGTGATCAGTCTGATGCCCGCCGCGCTGTCCTGCTCGATCAGCGCATGCACGCCGCGAAAGCCCATGCTGCCGGGAACCAGCGTGATCAGGCCGGGAATCTGGACCAGCGCCGCCGGGCGCTTGCTGAGATATTGGTAAAGATGGCCGGCACTGGCAACCGCCAGCGCCCCGGCAAAGGCGCCGACGACATTGCCCATCCGGGCATCGACCAGCGAATAGACGGCCCAGGCGAGCAGGCAGGCGCCAACCGAGACATGCACCGACGACCACGGCGCCTGTAGCACGGCGAGCAGCGAGACGCCCAGCCCGGCGATCGCCGCCCACATCGCCCAGCCCGGCACGGGGTTCAAGGCGCCCGGCAGCGGCACGGCGGGCAGCCAGGCGAGACTGACCTGGGTGCCGATGGCCAGGCCGGCGCCCATCAGGAACAACAGCACGAAGGCGCCGGTCAGCCTGCCGGTGCCGGCCAGATAATTCTGGGTGGCCAGTTCCGACATCGCCACGGTCAGCATGAACCCCGGTAGCAGCAGCACGATGCCGGCCACCGCGGAAATGAACGGCACCTGCTGCGGCCATATATGCGCCAGCCCCTGCGCCATGAAGGCGGCCAAAGCGCACAAAATGACCGGCACGGCCGGGCCGAGGCGGGGGATGCGGGCGAACTGCAGATAACCGGCGACGAACAACATGCCGATCAGGCCGCCGCACAGCATCTCGACCCTGCCGCCGCGCAGCAGCAGGGCCACCGAAGCCGACAGCGGGAAGCCCATCAGGACGAAACGCCAGCCCGACCACGGCGGCGGCTGGCGCATGATCACGGCGAGCCGTTCGGCGTAGGCCGCCAGCTGATCGACCGAGGAGATCTCGCGACACAGCGCATCAAGGTCGATCAGCCGGGCCATGTTGTAGTCGTAGGGCGGCAGGCGCAGCAACTCGACGCGCCGCGACTTGTCGCCGGAAACCACGGTCAGCGCCAGGAAAGTCAGCACGGCAAAGCCTTCGACCCGCGCCCCGAGGCGCCGGCCGATCTCCTTCATCGCCGTTTCCAGATCGTGGGCCGGTGCGCCGCTGACATGCAGCGCCTGCCCGAGGTCACGGAGAAAATGCGCCAGCCGCGCCAGGGTTTGTTCGTTCATGAGTCAGGATACCGATTGCCGGCCAGTCGTTAATGCAAGGAAGCGCACTTTACCCCAGGACGGCGGACGAACTCAGGGCCGGCCGCCAGCACCTTCACGCCCGATGAATATTCGAACCAAATTAGCCCGGCGACAATCCAAAAGCGTTTAGCCACTGCTACCAAGGACAATCCCATGAGCACTTCGATCTACGACTTCAACGCCACGCTCCTCAACGGTGAGACCGTCAGCCTCGATACCTACCGCGGCAAAGTGCTGCTGATCGTCAATACGGCCAGCGCCTGCGGCTTCACGCCGCAGTACGCCGGACTCGAAATGCTCTACCGGAACATGCAGGACCGGGGCTTCGTTATCCTCGGCTTTCCCTGCAACCAGTTCGGCGGCCAGGAGCCGGGCGATGCCAAGGCCATCGGGGAGTTCTGCCAGCTCAACTACGGCGTCACTTTCCCAATCTTCGCCAAGATCGAGGTCAATGGCGACCAGGCCCACCCGCTCTACAACTACCTGAAGCACCAAGCGGCCGGCGTGCTGGGAACCGAGGCGATCAAATGGAATTTCACCAAATTCCTGGTCAACCGCGCAGGCCAGGTGGTCGAACGCTACGCCCCGGCGACCAAGCCGGAAGACCTGAGCGATGCGATCGCCGCCTTGCTGTAAAGCGGCTGGCTCGTGTTCCGCCGTGAGGCTGGCGAAAATACCGGGCATCGCTAGCTGCGCCGCATGCCGGAAAATCTAGCGATGCCCGGCGACCTGCCATCCGCCGGCGCTCTCGCCGGGCCGACGACGGTCAGTTTCCGCTTCTACGAGGAACTGAACGACTTCATCGCCCCGGCCCGCCGCTATCGCGACTTCGAACTGCCCTGTGGCACCGAGGCCAACCTCAAGCATCTGATCGAGGCTGCCGGCGTGCCGCATACCGAGGTCGAGCTGATCCTGGTCAACGGGGTCTCGGTCGGCTTCGCAGCGCGCTTGCAGCCGGGCGACCGTGTCTCCATCTACCCGAAATTCGAAAGCCTCGACATCGGCCCGCTGCTCCGCCTGCGCCCGGAACCGCTGCGCGTCACGCGCTTTGTCGCCGACGCGCATCTCGGCGGTCTGGCCCGCCTGCTCCGCCTGGCCGGTTTTGATACGTTGTACGACAACCATTTCGCCGATGACGAAATCGAACGCCTGGCGGCCAGCGACAGCCGCATCGTGCTGACCCGCGACCGCGCGCTGCTCAAGCGGCGCGGCATCAGCCACGGCTGTTACGTGCATGCGCTGAAACCGACGGCGCAACTGGTCGAAATCCTCGCCCGCCTCGATCTGACCGGCCGGGTCCGACCGTTCTCGCTGTGTCTCGAATGCAACGCGCCGCTCCGCGCGGTGGCCAAGGCCCAGATCATCGACACCCTGCCGCTCAGCGTCCGCGAGCAGCGCCAGCGCTTCAGCACCTGCGCCGTCTGCCAGCGTGTATTCTGGGAAGGCAGTCACTGGCAACACATGCGCGAGCGGCTTAGCCAAGCCATCGCCGCCGCCACCCTCCAGGAAAAAACCACATGAACCTGCATTCCCTGCTGCTTTTTCTCCACCTCGTCGGCGTTGTCGTCTGGATCGGCGGCATGTTCTTCGCCTACGTCTGCCTGCGGCCGACCATCGTTGAACTGTTCGAGCCGCCGCAACGGCTGCAGTTGTGGCGTGGCGTCTTCGGCCGCTTTTTCGTCTGGGTGTGGTGGGCCGTCGCGCTGATTGCCGCCAGCGGCATGATCATGTTCGGCCAGTACGGCGCCGGCGCGATACCGCCGGGCAGCCACCTGATGCTGGCCAGCGGCATGCTGATGATCGCCATCTATGTCTACGTCACCAGCGTTCCCTACCCGGCCCTGCGCCGGGCCGTCGACGCCGGCGACTGGAAAGCCGGCGGCGCCGCCCTCAACCGCATCCGCCAGATGGTCGGCAGCAACCTGCTGCTCGGCCTGCTGACGCTGGGCTTCGCCACGCTCGGCCGTTACCTGGCCTGAGTCCGACGACGGCGCACCTGGCCTGACGACCGTGAATGCCTCGCCCGATAGCGCCGTCGATATCTACTGCGAACGCACCACCAGCCTTTTCTGGGCAGAGCCGGTCAATGCGCTGAGCAACCTGTCTTTCATCGTTGCCGCGCTGGCCATTGTCTGGCTGATCCGTCGCAGGCCGGGGCGGGCCGGCGCCGCATCGGTTTTCCTGACCATCAACCTGTTCGCCATCGGGATCGGCAGCTTCCTTTTCCATACCTTTGCCAACCGCACGATGATGGCCGCCGACCTGCTGCCGATCTTCATCTACCAGTTGGCATTCCTGCTTTTCTACGCGCGCTTCGTCGCCGGACAGAAAGCGCCGAGCGTAGCCGGCCTGCTGGCGCTCTTTCTGCTGGTCAACCTGGGATTCCTGCAGTTTCCGCCGGAATGGCTCAACGGTTCGCTGCTCTATGGCGGGGCGCTGCTGTTCATCCTGAGCATCGCCGCCTACCACCACGCCACCGGCAAACGCGAACCGGCGATTGTCTATCTGGCGGCCGGTGTTTTCGTGGTTTCCCTCGCCTTCCGCTCGCTCGACCAGTGGGCATGCGGCTGGTCGCCGCTCGGCACCCACTTCATCTGGCACCTGCTCAACGGCCTCGTCCTTTACCTGACCACCCGCGCCTACCTGCTGAACCAGCCGAGCAACGCCTGAAACCGGCGTCCGGCCTGGTTTTGTACAGCGGATGTAGCAAGGTGTAACAGTCCGTTAACTCCCTCAACTTAACTGCCCGCGCAGACGTTAATACATCTGCAGACGCAGTTTTCAGTAATGAATCACGAAGGAGTGTCACCATGTTCCCCCTTAGCCAAACCGCCCTCAGCACACTCGAAATCACCGCGACCAGCGCGGCAGCTTATCTCGATGCCTGTGATGCGGGAGCCAAATCAGTTCGGCTGGACCCGGCCTATTACCAGGCCTGTGGCAACTTGTTGATGACCATCTTTTCCGTGACCGATGCGCACCAGTTCTTCCCGATGCTGGTCGAGCAGTCGGCCGCCGCCCGCGAAGTTGCCGAGTCGGTCAAATTCGGCAACCGGGTAGAAGTCAGCCTGCTTGGTTACTACCCGCAACTGGCCGCGATACTCAACCGCGTCGCGTGATAGCGACCGAAAGACAAAGAAGGCCGGGTTTCCCGGCCTTTTTCATTGCTGGCGTTAGCGTTGGACGCAAACCGAAGCAACCGAACAACTCGGCATCGGCCAATCTCGCGTCTCCGACCCGATGTGCGGCAAACGCGGAAAACTAAACCAGGACATGCTGGTTACGCACGTCATCAGGCAGAATCCGGCCAAGAGCGGCCATTGGCTGATTTTTCCGAAAGCGGACGCTGATGCGCCCGATCACCTTAAAATCTGTACGGCATATTACTTTGTTATACTGACCGTCAGAGTCCTAAATCACTGAAGACAATGCGATTTAAGCAGCCAATCCAACGTCAGCAATATCAATTGTTATACGGACCCATGCGTCCGTGTAAACACTGTTAGAGCGCAACCACCATGAACCGCTCCGGACAACTGAACGCCCTCATTGCATCCCTGAGTGAACTTGTCGAGTTTCTCTCTCTCGACCAGAACTGCCAGTGGCGGCGGCACTTCGAGTATTGTCTGTCTAGGGCGAATGACCTCAAAGTTCTCGGTTTCGAGCAAAGCCAATTGAATGAGTTGTCTGGTTCTATCCGCTCGGTCTTCGGTGGCATGGGTAGTTTCAATGACTATGCGCCGCTTGCGGCCAATCCGAATGGGTCGTTTAGTGTCGTTCCCGGAATGGAACATCTAGAACGCTTTTCGGGAAAGGTGTATGAGAGTGCGTTGGCCCTCATGGTCGTGGAAGGCGGCGTCCGTGCGCTCTAACCCGGCAGTCGAGCGGACCTGCGCGATAAGCCGCGCAGGCTGCTCACTTCTACGTTAGCCCGCATACCATGCACTCCGTTATCTCTGCTGCTTTGGACGCAATCTGCGTAGAGCGCGATGATCAGCAGTATTCGGTGTCCTTCGATACTGCTGAAGCCGTAGTCACCGAGTTTGGGGAACCAGACTTGGCCAATATCCTCTTCTCCGAAATCCCAAGAACAGTTCCCTTTGAGCTTGTTGCCGAACTATTCGATCTGCTGACGTGGCAGACAAATGACAACGGCGGCAGCATCCACAGAACTATTGAAACGTGGCTACGCGAAGGTACTGATAATCGCAAATTGCTAATTGCGCTTCACCTTGACGTATATCCGTTTACCAATGGTGATGAGATGGAACAAGTTCTATCCCATCTCGCTGAAACAAACGCCCGTGTATCTTCTCGCTGCAAAGAGCTTATTCATTCGCGCAGAAAGCCAGGCCATGCGGGCTAACATCACAATCCACCGGACCTCCGGCAAGCTGCGCTTGCCTCCGTCCGGTGATTTTCAACGTTATGCGTCTCTTGCGAGTCGAAGCGAATGAACGATGATCATCAAATCAAGGTGGTGGTGGCAAGCGACGTGAGCGATCGCGATGGCATTGGCGTTGAGATCTATCTCGGAGACGACTTAGCGCTGGAAATCTTCCGCGATGACACTAGGAAGTCGAGAGAAATTACCGTGTACAAAAAAGATGTACCGCTAAGCGTTGTCGAGGAATCCATCGCCATTTTCAAACGGGAAATCCCATGGGAGTTCATTGACTATGGCGCGCACAACTAAGATTAGCCGCATAACATGGCGCTCAACCTCGCTCCCTTCGGTCGCTGGACGCTACGCGATAAAGCCGCGCAGCGCCGGTTAGCTCTACGTTAAAACCTATGCGCCCGGAAGAAGCAGAGAAATCGCTACGACAGTTATTGAAATCATCGGGGAAGACTCTCAAGACTCTTTCTGCCGAAGATTTGCTGCAATTCGCTACAGCCTCTTGGCTGGAAACGACGGTAGAGGGGGTACGGTCCGAAAACGGCGATGGCCTTGTGGCTTATTTTGAACTTATGGATCGGGGGCGCGGGACTGTGTATGAGTTTGGTGTCAATCGCATCATGAGCTTACCCCCTGAAAAAGATGGTTTCTCTGCTTGGGTGCCAGCTTTCAAATTGCGTATTTCTGTCGCCTTTAAGACCTCGTTGCAAGTCTTTCAACTCAGTCCCGTAGTTTCTTCATTTGCATGCTGGGATAAACAGAAGACCAAGGGTTTTATTGAAGAAATTCGGGCATCACAACAGTTCAAGCTAGTCAGCACCTACACCCAGCACTCATCTGGTATCTCATGCGCAGAATGCAGCGCACCTTGGGGCGCTCCTGTTCATCCATCGCAGGGGCTTACATGGGCAATCTCGTAACGCGTTCTAACATTCCAATCCACCGGACCTCCGGCAAGCTACGCTTGCCTACGTCCGGTGATTTACAACGTTAGGCCTACAAAGTGTCCACTGCCCGCAGCGATGGCGTATATGAGAAATGGCGAGAGTCGACGGAAAAGTTCGACTACTTCATTCTTGGCGTTCTTGGAGCGCTCTGCGCGTATATCTCGCAGACTTACAAAGCCGAACGACTTGGCTTGAATCCAGGCACGCTAGACTTGCTTGCGCTGCTTGTTCTTGTACTTGCGGCAGTTTTCGGCTTTCGTCGAATCGAAGCAGTAAACCAAGGAACACTGATTAATCACAGAGTCCTTCACGCTTATGAGAGGCGGGGCGTGCTCGCCTCTGTCACACAAAATGGTTCTGGCATCAACACGCAAACTGGCGAGACCTATACCCCTGAATACGCGGCCAGCCAAATCCCCCTGCTGAGCAAACAAATTGAACAGTTAAAACCTCAGCTTCAGGCTGCGCAAAAGAGAACACTCATCCATTACCAGCTAAGAAATGGGTGCACCCTCGTCGGCTTCCTTATGCTTCTTTCGGCAAAGCTCTATTCCGCCTATGTGTAAGCCTAACAGTCCGGTCAAGGCGCGGCCTTTGGCCGCTGGGACGTCCCGCAAGCGGGTCGCCCCTTACCTACAACGTTCCTGAGCGGCCGCTTTTCTAAGATCCGAGCGGCAGCAAAGGGCACTAAGCAGCCCCCTCCAAACAAATAAAAAGGCCGGAATCACTTCCGGCCTTTTTTTACTTTTACAACACGACCCGCTCCTGGAATCAGCCCTTCTTGTGCGTCGCCAGACGGGTCCAGGTATCGACCACCGTATCCGGGTTCAGCGAGATGCTGCTGATGCCCTGATCCATCAGCCATTCGGCCAGGTCGGGGTGATCGGACGGGCCCTGGCCGCAGATGCCGATGTACTTGCCCATCCTGTTGGCGGCGGAGATGGCCATAGCCAGCAGTATCTTGACGGCCGGATCGCGTTCGTCGAAGAGGTTGGCGACCAGGCCGGAGTCACGGTCGAGACCGAGCGTCAGCTGGGTCAGGTCGTTGGAGCCGATCGAGAAACCGTCGAAGATATTCAGGAAGTCTTCGGCGAGCAGCGCGTTGGACGGGATTTCGCACATCATGATGAGCTTGAGGTCGTGCTCGCCCTGCTTCAGGCCGTGTTCGGCCAGCAGATCGACTACTGCCTGGCCTTCGCCGACGGTGCGGACGAACGGCACCATCAGCTGGACGTTGGTCAGGCCCATTTCTTCGCGGACCTTCTTCATCGCGCGGCATTCCATCTCGAAGCAGTCGCGGAAGCTTTGGGCGACGTAACGCGAGGCGCCACGGAAGCCGAGCATCGGGTTTTCTTCTTCCGGCTCGTACAACTCCCCGCCGAGCAGCTTGCGGTATTCGTTGGACTTGAAGTCGGACAGACGGACGATCACCGGGTTCGGCCAGAAGGCGGCGGCGATGGTGGAGACACCTTCAACCAGCTTTTCGACGAAGAATTCCTTCGGCGAAGCGTAGCCACGGGCGCGGCGCTTGATTTCGTCGCGCTTCGAAGCCGGCAGACGCTCGACGTCGAGAATGGCTTTCGGGTGGATGCCGATGACGTTGTTGATGATGAATTCAACACGGGCCAGACCGACGCCGGCGTTCGGCAACTGGGCGAAATCGAAGGCCAGTTCCGGGTTGCCGACGTTCATCATGACCTTGACCGGGACGTCCGGCATGGCGGTGATGTCGCGCGAGGTGACTTCGAAATCGAGGCGGCCGCGATAGACATGGCCGGTATCGCCTTCGGTGCAGCTCGCCGTCACAATTTCGCCTTCGGTCAGCGTTTCGGTCGCGTCACCGCAGCCGACGATGGCCGGGATGCCCAGCTCGCGGGCGATGATCGCGGCGTGACAGGTGCGGCCGCCACGGTTGGTGACGATGGCGGAAGCGCGCTTCATCACCGGCTCCCAGTTCGGGTCGGTCATGTCGGCGACGAGCACGTCGCCCGGCTTGACCTGGTCCATCTCCTTCGGGTCCTTGACGATACGCACCGGGCCGACACCGATCTTCTGGCCGATGGCGCGACCGGAGGCGAGCACCTTGGAGAACTGCTTGAGCTTGAATTTCTCGACCTTGCCGGCCGCTGCCTGCGACTGCACGGTTTCCGGGCGGGCCTGCAGGATGTACAGCTTGCCGTCGATACCGTCCTTGCCCCACTCGATGTCCATCGGACGACCGTAGTGCTTTTCGATGATCATCGCGTAGCGGGCCAGTTCCATGACCTCTTCGTCGTTGATCGAGAACTGGTGGCGCTGGGCTTCTTCGACTTCTTCGGTAATCACCGACTTGCCGGCCGTCTTGTCGGCGGAGAACGTCATCTTGATCATCTTGGAGCCGATGTTGCGACGCACGACGGCCTTCTTGCCGGCGGCCAGCATCGGCTTGTGCACATAGAACTCGTCCGGATTGACGGCGCCCTGCACCACCGTTTCGCCCAGGCCATAGCTGGAGGTGACGAAGACGGCATCGCGGAAACCGGATTCGGTGTCGAGCGTGAACATCACGCCGGCGGCGCCCTTGTCGGAGCGGACCATGCGCTGGATACCGGCCGACAACGCGACGTCGGCATGCAGGAAGCCCTTGTGCACGCGGTAGGAAATGGCGCGGTCGTTGTACAGCGAAGCAAACACTTCCTTGATCGCATGCATGATGTTTTCCAGGCCGACGATGTTCAGGAAGGTTTCCTGCTGGCCGGCGAAGGAGGCATCCGGCAAGTCTTCGGCGGTGGCGGAAGAACGCACGGCGAAGGACATGTCGGCGGTGGAATCGGCCACCAGGCGCTGATACTGCTCGGTGATGGCGATCGTCAGGTCCATCGGGAACGGCGTGTCGATCACCCACTGGCGAATCTGCGCGCCGCAGACGGCCAGGGCGTTCACATCTTCAACGTCGAGCGCATCGAGAGCCGCGTTGATCTTGTTGTCGAGACCGCTCTGCGCCAGGAAGTCGCGGTAGGCCTGGGCCGTCGTGGCGAAACCGCCCGGCACGCGAACGCCGGAATCGGCCAGCTGGCTGATCATTTCACCGAGCGACGAATTCTTGCCGCCGACTTGCTCGACGTCGTTCATGCGCAGCTTTTCAAAGGGGATGACGAGGGGCTCCATGCGGATTCCTTTCTAGGGTCAAATCAAGAAGATTGTGAATCGGAAGATGAAAATTCGGTATTCAGGCGGCGCGCGGCGCTTTCCCGCCGGGCCGCCGAACGCAGCGACTGGGCCAGGGTTTCGCGGACGAAATCGATGTGCGTTTCGGCCGCCGCGCGGGCAGCTTGCGGCTTGCGCTCGCGGATCGCCGCGTGAATCGCGGCATGCTGGCTCTTCAACAGCGTGCCGGCCGCCGGAATGTTTTTCAGTTCGCCGAGATTCAGGCGGATGTTGTCGTGCATCAGGCGCAGCAGCGTCGCCGACAGGTGGCCGAGCAAGGCATTGTGCGACGACTCGCCGACCGCTTGGTGAAACGCGATGTCGGCCTTGGAACGAAGGTTGAGGTCGTCGCCGGCGAAGGCCTCGTTGAGCGCGGCAAAGGTCTGGTCGAGCCGGGTCATGTCGGCTTCGGTGGCGCGCTCAGCGGCCCATTCGGCGGCCTGGCCTTCAAGCATGCGGCGGAATTCGAGGAGGTCTTCGCGCAGATTCGGATGCGCCCCCATCATGTCCTGCCAGGGGTCGAAAAAGCTCGATTCGAGCCGGTCGGTGACATAGGTGCCACCGCCCTGCCGACTCTGTACCATGCCCTTGGACGCCAGCTTCTGGATCGCTTCGCGCAACGAGGGGCGCGACACGCCCAGTTCGGTGGATAGTTCGCGCTCCGGCGGCAGGCGGTCACCCGGTTTCAGCGAGCCTTCGAGAATGCGGCGCTCCAGCGAAGCAGCAACGGCATCCGAAATACGTGGCACATGAAACTTGATCTGCGGCATCAACGACTGGGCTCGATTGGTAAGACCAGCATATTTTAATCATTGAACCGGTAAACCGCAAGCCTGGGATAAACCCCTATTTAATTGACTAAGTCACGGTTGTATCGTACATTTCTGCAACCGCGATACATTGGTTTGACCAATTTACCACTGGAGACAAGATGCGCCAACAAACAAAAACCGGCCAGCGCCCGACCGACGTTTATTTCTTCGCCACCTGCGTCGTCGATCAGTTTTACCCTGGTGCCGGCCTCGACGCCATTACTCTGCTTGAACGCCAGGGCATCCGCGTGCACTTCCCGGAAGAACAGACCTGCTGCGGCCAGCCGGCCTACACCAGCGGCTTTCCCGATCAGGCACGCCAGGTGGCGGCGCTGCAGTTGACGCTGTTCCCCGAAGACTGGCCGGTGGTCGTTCCCTCTGGTTCCTGCGCCGGCATGATGAAACACCATTACCCGACGCTGTTCGCCGCAGACCCCGTGCGCCAGGCCCAGGCCACCGCCTTGTCAGCCCGCATCTACGAATTCACCGATTTTCTCGTCAATGTCCTCGGCTACCAGCCGGCAGACCAGGGCGACGCCTGCACCGTCGTACTGCACACTTCCTGTTCGGCCCGCCGCGAAATGGGCGTGCATCTGACCGGCCGCCAGTTGCTCGCCGGGCTGGCCAACGTCAAGGTGGCGCAACAGGATCACGAATCCGAATGCTGCGGTTTCGGCGGCACCTTTTCGCTGAAGCAGCCGGAAATCTCCGGCGCCATGGTCGAAGACAAGGTCAAGGCACTCAAGGCGAGCGGCGCCGAACGCGTACTCAGCGCCGACTGCGGCTGCCTGATGAACATCCTCGGCCACGCCGCCTGGCAGGATGAACAGGCTGGCCTGACGAAGCCCAGTCTGCCCGGCGAACACATCGCCACTTTCCTGCTGCGGAGGACCGCCCGATGAGTGCCCGCGATCGCATCCTGGCCAAACTGCGGGCCGGCGCACCGAGCGAAAACCGTAGCGAGCCCGATGTGGCCGGCTGGTTCGCCAGCCATCGGCCGGTGGAAACAGCCGCGCAAAAAGCGGCGCGCTTTCGTAGCTGCATCGAACTGGCCCATGCCGAAGTTCATGCCGTCACGCCCAACAACTGGCTGGGCAAACTCCATGCGGTGCTGCACGCCCGCGGCGTGGACAAAATCCTCGTCGCCGAAGGCACCGCGCACGGCGATGCGGCGCTCGACCGTCTGCCGCCCCAAGGCATCGAATGCTCGACCTACGACATCGCCATCGAAGCCTGGAAGAGCGAGCTGTTCAATGCCACGCCGGCCAGCCTGACCGCCACCCGCGCCGCCATCGCCGAAACCGGCACACTGATCCTCTGGCCCGATGAGCACGAGCCGCGCCTGATGTCGCTGGTACCGCCGGTGCATATCGTGCTGCTCGATGCTGCCGCCATCTACAACACCTTTTTCGAGGCCATGCAGGCGGAAGGCTGGAAAGACGGCCTGCCGACCAACGCCCTGCTCATTTCCGGCCCGTCGAAAACCGCCGACATCCAGCAGACGCTGGCCTACGGCGCGCACGGCCCGAAGGAATTGATCGTGCTGCTGATCGGAGACGAGCAATGAACGCCCAGCCCATCCATTTCAAGCCGAGCGAAGGCTTCCGCGCCCGGTCCAAGGCGGTCGTCGACAATCCCTTCCTGCGCCAGAGCTTCCGCGGCGCGATGGATTTCCTGATGAGCAAGCGCGCCGCCCAGTTCCCCGACCCGGAAGAGCTGGAAAGCCTGCGCACGCTGGGCGAACACATTCGCCAGTACAACCTTGGCAAGCTGCCGGAACTGCTGCTCCAGCTCGAAAACCAGCTGACCAAGAACGGCATCCAGGTGCATTGGGCCGAAACGCCGGACGAGGCCAACGCCATCATCCTCGGCATCTGCCAGCGCATCGGCGCCAAGCTGATGGTCAAGGGCAAGTCGATGGTCAGCGAGGAAATCGAGCTGAACCACGCCGCCGAAGCAGCCGGAATCGGCGCGCTGGAATCGGACATGGGCGAGTACATCGTCCAGCTGGCCGGCGAGAAACCCTCGCACATCATCATGCCGGCAATCCACAAGACCAAGGAAGAGATCGCCCGGCTGTTCCACGAAAAAGTACCCGGCGTCACCGATTACACCGACAACGTCGATGCGCTAATCCAGATCGGCCGCAACGTGCTGCGCGAGAAGTTTTTAGAGGCTGACATCGGCCTGTCCGGCGTCAATTTCGCCGTTGCTGAAACCGGTACGCTGTGCCTGGTCGAAAACGAAGGCAACGGCCGGATGTGCACCACCGTACCGCCGGTCCATATCGCCATCACCGGCATCGAGAAGGTCGTCGAAAAGCTCGAACATATACCGCCGCTGCTCTCGTTGCTCACCCGCTCGGCCACCGGCCAGAACATCTCGACCTACTTCAACATGATCTCCGGGCCGCGCCAGCCGGGCGAGAAGGACGGCCCGGCCGAAGTGCATCTGGTGGTGCTCGACAACGGCCGCAGCCAGGCCTATGCCGACGAACAATTGCGCAAGACACTGCAGTGCATCCGCTGCGGCGCCTGCATGAACCACTGCCCGGTTTACACACGGATCGGCGGTCATGCTTACGGCACCACCTACCCGGGGCCGATCGGCAAGATCATCTCGCCGCACATGCTCGGGCTGGAAGCGACGGCAACGATGGCGACGGCCTCGACGCTGTGTGGCGCCTGCGGCGAAGTTTGCCCGGTGAAGATTCCGATTCCGGAATTGCTGATGCGGCTGAGGGAAGAGTCGTTTACGGCGCCGCACGCCAATCCGGCGATGCGCGGACAGGGGGCTGGGTATAGTCCATTGATGTCGGCGGTCTGGCGGGGCTGGGCGGCGGTTTACCGTTCGCCGCTTTTGTATCGGATGGTGACTTGGCTGGGGAGTCGGTTTGGGTGGTTGATGCCTGCCCGGCAAGGGGCGTGGACGACGGTGCGGGTGCCGTTGCGGCCGGCGCCGAAGCGGTTGCGGGATATGTTGAAGGAACGGGGCTAATAAATGTTTCTTTCCCGGGGCAGGCATGGGGTTCCGCCTTGCTGGCGGACGTACTTTCTTTTGCTTCGCCAAAAGAAAGTAGCCAAAGAAAAGGCGACCCCAGGCTACGCGGCCGGCGTTGCCGGCTCCCCTGCGCTACTCGCTGTCGGCGGGAGCTGCGGAACTCGGGGCTACGCCCCTCAGACAGTCCTCGCCCTTTTTCCGCCGCCAGCTCCGTTGCTCGGCGCTCCACACGGGGATCCGAAAGGCGTCCCGATTCAACGGGCAAATACTCAAAGCACGGACGGTTTACCGGGCCCCTTGAGAGGCGCTGAGCAACGCAGGCCGGCCGGGGGCAGTCGGCTCGCGTTGTCTGAGCCGCAGGCGAGTTTAGCGAGCCGCCCGGCCTGCCGAGTAGCGCAAGGGACCGGGCATAGCCCGGCGCCGACCCAGGGGTCGCCTTTTCTTTGCTTACTTTCTTTTGGCGAAGCAAAAGAAAGTAATGCCGCCCGCAAGGCGGAACCCCAAGCCAATTAACCCCCGCCCAAACACAAACAAAAAACCCGCCAATTAGCCGAGACAAAAAAATGACCCAGCTGATCCAAACCCTCCGCCAGCACCTCCCCGCCCCCCAGGTCATCACCGATGAGCTACGCCTCCTCGCCTACGGCACCGACGCCAGTTTCTACCGCCTGATTCCCGAGGTCATCGCCGTCGTCGAAACCGAAGACGACCTCAAGGCGGTACTCACAGTCGCCAGGCAGAACAAAACCCCCGTCACCTTCCGCGCCGCCGGCACCAGCCTGTCCGGCCAGGCGATCACCGACGGCATCCTGGCGCTGATCGGCGAGGGCTTCGCCACCTATGAATTGAATGCCGATGCCAGCAAGGTCAAGGTCGGCCCCGGCATCGTCGGCGGCGAAGTCAATCGCCGGCTGGCGCCGCATGGCAAGAAGATCGGCCCCGATCCGGCCTCGATCAACGCCTGCAAGATCGGCGGCATTGCCGCCAACAACGCTTCCGGCATGTGCTGCGGCACAGCGCAGAACAGCTACCGGACGCTGGCCGGCCTGCGCGTCATGCTCGCCGACGGTTCGCTGCTCGATACCGAAGACCCGCTCAGCGTCGATGCCTTCACCCGCAGCCACGCGGTGCTGCTCGGCGAACTGGAACGCCTGGGCCGCGACACGCGCGACAACGCCCGGCTGGCCGAGCGCATCCGCCACAAGTTCAAGATCAAGAACACCACCGGTTACAGCCTCAACGCGCTGGTCGATTACGAATATCCGATCGATATCCTGGCCCACCTGATGATCGGTTCGGAAGGCACGCTCGGCTTCATTTCGCGCATCACCTACCAGACCGTCGTCGAGGATCCGTTCAAGGCGAGTGCGCTGGTCTTCCTGCCGAATATCCGCAGCGCCTGCGAAGCAGTGATCCGGCTCAAGCCGCAACCGGTGTCGGCGGTTGAACTGCTCGACCGCCCGGCCCTGCACTCGGTCGAAAACAAGCCCGGCCTGCCGGCCATCATGCGCGACCTCGACGAAGAGGCGGCGGCCTTGCTGATCGAAGTCCGCGCCGCCAGTGCCGAGGCTCTGCAGGACAAGATCGCCGCCGTGCATGGCGCGCTCGATGGCGTCGCCACGGTCGAACCACTGGCCTTCTCGACCGACCCGGCGACCTGCGAGATGTACTGGAAAGTGCGCAAGGGCACCTTCCCTTCGGTTGGCGCCATGCGCCGCACCGGCACGACGGTGCTGATCGAGGACGTCGCCTTCCCGATCGAATCGCTGGCCGATGCCACACTCGACCTGCAGGCCCTGCTCCGCCACCACGGCTATCACGAAGCAATCATTTTCGGCCACGCGCTGGAAGGCAACCTGCACTTCGTGTTCACCCAGGATTTCGGCGACCCGGCCGAGGTCGAGCGCTACGCCCGCCTGATGGACGACATCTGCCATCTGGTGGTCGACAAATACGACGGTTCGCTGAAGGCCGAACACGGCACCGGCCGTAACATGGCGCCCTTTGTCGAGCTGGAATGGGGCAAGGAAGCAACCGATCTGATGCGCCGAATCAAGCGGCTGTTCGATCAGGACAACCTGCTCAACCCCGGCGTCATCCTCAACGACAACCCGCACGCCCATCTGGAAAACCTCAAGCCGATGCCGGCCGCCGAGGACATCGTCGACCGCTGCATCGAATGCGGCTTCTGCGAGCCGCTCTGCCCCTCGCACCGGCTGACCCTCAGCCCGCGCCAGCGCATCGTCAGTGTCCGCGAACTGGCCCGCCGCGCCGCCACCGGCGACCCGGCCGGCCGGGTCGGCGCAGACTACGCCTACATGGGCCTCGATACCTGCGCCGGCTGCGGTCTGTGCTCGACCGCCTGCCCGGTCGGCATCGACACCGGCGACCTGACCCGCCGGCTGCGCGGCCGCCAGCTCGGCGACACGGCGCGGGCGGTCAACGCCTGGACCGGCGAACATTTCGCTACGCTGGCCACGGCCTCGCGCCTCGGCCTGAGCGTCGGCCATGCGGTTTCCGGCCTGGTCGGCGACGCTTTGCTCGGCCGGCTTTCCGGCGGCGCCTGGAAGAAGGATATGCCGCGCCCCGGCAAGGCGCCGGCGGCGAGAACCGGCAGCGGCGACCCGGTAGTCTATTTCCCGACCTGCGGCGGCCGCATTTTCGGGCCGAGCGAGGCCGGCGAGATGCAACTGGGCGATGTGGTCAGCACCCTGCTCGTCCGGGCCGGCTATGCGCCGCGTCTGCCCGAGGGCTTCGACCAACTGTGCTGCGGCCAGATGCTGGCCAGCAAAGGCATGGCCGAAGAAGCCGACCGGATGTCCGACAGGCTGACCGCCGCCTTGCTGAAAGCCTCCGACAACGGCCGCTATCCGGTAATCATGGATGCCAGCGCCTGTTCGAGCCGGATGCAGAAGCAGCTGGCCGGCCGGATCAAGCTCTATGACTTTCACGAATTCGCCGTCGATGCGCTGCTGCCGCGCCTGATGATCACCCGGGAAGCCGGCCCGATCGCGTTGCATGTCAATTGCAGCGTGCGCAAGAACGGCTCGGACGCCAAGCTGAAAACCCTGCTCGCCGCCTGCGTCGACTCCTTCATCGAACCGGCCGGCGTGACCTGTTGCGGCTTTGCCGGCGACCGCGGCTTCGTCGTGCCGGAACTGAATCGCCACGCCCTGCGCAAGATTCACGACGAGCTGCCGGCCAACTGTGCTTGCGGCGTGTCGACCAACCGCACCTGCGAAATCGGCCTGACCGCAGAAACCGGGCGGACCTACCAGTCGATCGCCTATCTGCTCGAAAAATGCAGCCGGCCACGGCCGACATGTTGAGGATTTCCCTAACAGCAAAAAGCCCAGCGAATTGCTAAGGTATGCCCCATTCAACAAAATCCAGGAGAAACCCATGTACAAGAACATCCTCGTCGCCATCGACGACAGCGCCACCTCCCGCTCCGCGCTGGCCGAAGCCCTGCACATTGCCCGGACCAGCAAGGCCAAGCTGTACATTGCCCACGTCGTCGACGAAACCCTGATGAACATGCAGGGGCGGACCTTCACCAGTTCGCTGAATATCGAGCACGCCATCACGGTGCTCACCGGCGCCGGGCAGCAGTTGCTCGACGAGGTCATCAAGTCGGCTGACGGCGTCGACGCCGAAGCCCTGCTGCTCGAAGCGCGCAGCCGCCGCGTCTCGGAAGTGCTGGACGAAAAGGCCCGCGAACTGAACATCGACCTGATCGTTGTCGGCCGCCATGGCAAACGCGGCCTGGCGACGCTGATCCTCGGCTCGGTCGCCGAACAACTGGCCAAAATGTCCGCCGCTTCGGTCCTGCTGGTCCGCAAGCACTAACCTGTTCCCCCGGAAATCACCCATGCCTGAATCCGCGCTCGACAACAACAAGGACGAACCGCTCCGCAACGACATCCGCTTCCTCGGCCGCCTGCTCGGCGACACCGTGCGCGAGCAGGAAGGCGATGCGGTGTTCGGCATTGTCGAGCGCGTCCGCCAGACCGCCGTCAGTTTCGCCCGCAACGGCAATCCGGCGGCCCGCGACGAACTCGCCGCGCTGCTCGACCCGCTGCCGCGCGATACGACGCTGGCCGTCGTCCGCGCCTTCAGCTATTTCCTGCAACTGGCCAATATCGCCGAGGACGAGCATCACATCCGCCGCCGCCGGGCGCACGACCTGGCCGGCTCCCCACCGCGCGAAGGCAGCCTGATCCATGCCCTCGACCAGGTCGCCGCCAGCAAGGTCGCCCCGGAAGCGGTCGCCGACTTCTTCGCCCACGCCCTGGTCGCCCCGGTCCTCACCGCCCACCCGACGGAAGTGCAGCGCCAGAGCCTGATCCGCAACCACCGCGACCTAGCCCGCCTGCTCGACCAGCGCGAACGCCTGCAGATGACGCCGGAAGAAGAGGCCGAAAACGACCTCGGCGTGGCCAATGCCATCCTGACCCTGTGGCAGTCGCGGATGCTGCGCCCGGTTCGCCTGAAGGTGCTCGATGAAGTAAAGAACGGCATCACCTATTTCAAGGAAACCTTCTTCACCGAACTGCCGCGCCTCTACATCCAGGTCACGCAACAACTGCAGAAACGTTACCCCGACAAGTTCTGGGCGCTGCCGCCCTTTTTCTGCGTCGGCAGCTGGATCGGCGGCGACCGCGACGGCAATCCCTACGTCACCGCCGAGATCCTGCGCGAAGCGCTGCGCCTGCAGTCGTCTGCCGCCCTCAATCACTATCTTGAAGAAATCCACGAGCTGGGCGGCGAACTGCCGCTCTCCAACCTGCTGGTCAAGGTCACCCCGGAGTTATTGGCCCTTGCCACACACTCCACCGACCATTCGCCGCAACGCGCCGACGAGCCTTACCGCCGCGCCCTGTCCGGCATCTACGCCCGGCTTGCCGCGACAGCCCGGGCGCTCGACCATTTCGAGCCGATCCGCCACGAAATCGGCCAAGCCACCGCCTACGACAGCCCGGATGCCCTGCGCGCCGACCTCAAGGTGCTGGCCAATTCGCTGAAACTGAACGGCAGCGGCAAGCTGGCCGGCGGCCGGCTGCGCCGCCTGCTGCGCGGCATCCAGGTATTCGGCTTCCACCTGGCGCCGATCGACCTGCGCCAGAACTCCGAAGTCCATGCCCGCAGCGTCGCCGAATTGCTGGCCGGCGCCGGGCGCTGCCCGGATTACGAGGCGCTGCCGGAAGGCGAGCGGATCAAGCTGCTGGTCGAGGAAATCAGCACGCCGCGTCCGCTCTATTCGCCGTATTTGAGCTATTCGGAAGAAACCCGGGGCGAACTGGCCATTTTCTTCTCGGCCCGCGAACTGCGCCAGCGCTACGGCGCCGCCGCGCTGCCCAACTGCATCATCTCGAAGACCGACGGCGTCTCCGACCTGCTCGAACTGGCGCTGCTCCTGAAGGAATCCGGCCTGCTGCTGCCCGGCGCCCAGCCCCGGCTCGACGTCAATATCATCCCGCTGTTCGAAACCATCGAGGACTTGCAGAAGAGCGCCGCGACGATGGACGGCATCTTCCGGCTGCCAGTCTGCCGCGAGCTGATCGCCGGACGCGGCAACGAGCAGGAAGTCATGCTCGGCTACTCCGACAGCAACAAGGACGGCGGCTTCCTGACCTCGGGCTGGGAACTCTACAAGGCCGAAATCGAGCTGGCCCGGGTCTTCGCCGCGCACGGCGTCCGGCTCCGGCTGTTTCACGGCCGTGGCGGCTCGGTCGGCCGCGGCGGCGGCCCGTCCTACCATGCCATCCTGGCTCAGCCGGCCGGCGCGGTGTCCGGCCAGATCCGCCTGACCGAACAGGGCGAAGTCATTTCGACCAAGTACGGCAACCCGGACACCGGGCGCCGCAACCTGGAAGTGCTGCTCGCCGCGACCCTCGAGGCCAGCCTGACCGACCACGAAAACCGCGTCGAGCCGGCCGAGCAGTTCCACACCGTGATGGACGAACTGTCGGCGCGCGCCTTCAACGCCTACCGCGATCTGGTTTATGAAACGCCCGGCTTCACCACCTATTTCCGCCAATCGACGGTGGTTTCCGAAATCGCCTCGCTCAACATCGGCAGCCGCCCGGCTTCGCGCAAACCGTCCGAGCGCATCGAAGACCTGCGCGCCATTCCCTGGGTTTTCAGCTGGGCGCAATGCCGGCTGATGCTGCCCGGCTGGTACGGTTTCGGGGCGGCGGTGGACGGCTATCTGGCGGCCAACCCGGACGGCCTGACGACCTTGCGGCGGATGGTCAAATCCTGGCCTTTCTTCACCAGCCTGCTCTCGAACATGGACATGGTGCTGGCCAAGTCCGACCTCGCCATCGCCTCGCGCTATGCCGAGCTGGTCAGCGATGCCGGCCTGCGCCAGCGCATCTTCAGCCGCATCCGCGGCGAATGGGAACTGACCCGGAAACACCTGCTGGCCATTCTCGAACAGGACGATTTCCTGGCCGACAATCCATTGCTCAAGCGTTCGCTGCAACTGCGCTCGCCCTACATGGACCCGTTGAATCACCTCCAGGTCGAGCTGCTGAAACGCCATCGCAGCGACGAACCGGACGAGCGCGTGGCACGCGGCATCCATCTGGCGATCAATGGCATCGCTTCGGGATTACGCAACAGCGGGTAAAATTGGCGGATGCCCAATCCAATCAAACGCACCGTCTTTTTCGTCTCGGACGGCACCGGCCTGACTGTTGAAGCACTCGGCCACAGCCTGATGACCCAGTTCGAGGATGTCGAACTCAAGCAGATCCGCATCCCTTTCCTCGACAGCATCGCCAAGGCACAGGAAACCGTCGCCCGGATCAACGCCCAGGGCGAGTCCGACGGCATGCGGCCGATCGTCTTCACAACGCTGGTCAATCAGGATCTGGCCGGCATCGTGCATCAGGCCGATGCCTTCAGCCTGTCCTATTTCGAAACCTTCCTGGCGCCGCTTGAAGCCGAACTCGGCATCAAATCCAGCCACACGGTCGGCCGCTCGCACGGCTCGGCCGACAGTTCCGACTACAAGGACCGCATCGAGGCGATTAACTACACGCTGGCCCACGACGACGGGATTACCGACCGCGACCTGGCCGAAGCCGACGTCATTCTGGTCGCCGTCTCGCGCTGCGGCAAGACGCCGACCTCGCTCTACCTGGCCATGCAGTTCGGCCTGAAAGCCGCCAATTTCCCGCTGATTCCGGAAGACTTCGACCGCGGCCGCCTGCCGGGGACGCTGGAAAAGCACCGCGCCAAGCTGTTCGGCCTGACCATCCAGCCGGAACGCCTGCACCAGATCCGCGAAGAACGCCGGGCCGACAGCAAATACGCCTCGCTGGCCAACTGCCGCTATGAAATTGCCGAAGCCGAAAAGATGATGCGCCGCGAAGGTATCCGCTGGCTGGATTCGTCGACCAAGTCGATCGAGGAAATCTCGACCACCGTGCTGCAGGAATTAAAGCTGCGCTAGTTTCCGGCGCAGCGTCTCGAACAGGCAGATGGCAGCCGCTGCCCCGACGTTCAGGGACTCGACGGTGCCGGGCATCGGAATGCGAATCTTGAGCCGGGCGGCGGCGATCAACTCGGGCCGGACGCCCAGCCCTTCGGCGCCGAACACCCAGGCGAGCGGCGTGGTCCACGTCGCTTCGTAAAGCGAGGTGGCGCCATCGAGGCAAGTCACCGCCGTTGTTCCCTGGTAGTCCGCGAGGAAGGCGCCAAGGTCGGCATCCTCGTGTAGCGCCAGGACAAAATGGGCGCCCTGCCCGGCCCGCAATACCTTGGGCGACCATACCGCGGCACAGCCGGGCGACAACAATACCTGTTTGATACCGGCGGCCGCCGCCGTGCGCAGCAAGGTGCCGACATTGCCCGGATCCTGGATGCCATCGAGCAAAACGGCATCTTGCTGGCGATCTGGCGCGGCCACCCGGGTCGGCATATCGACCACGGCCAGCAGGCCGCTCGGCGTATCGACCAGCCCGAGATCGCGCATCAGGCTGTCGGCCAGCACCACGCTTTCCCGGCCGGCGATATAGCTGGCGATTTCGCCCTCCGCCACCTTCGACTCGGCAACGACCAACGTAGCGACCGGCCCGCAGGCCAATTCGTAGGCCTCGACCAGATGCACGCCGTCGAGCAGCGTCTGCCCGGTTTTGCGCCGCTCGCGACCGGATTCGGCCAGCCGCTTCAAGGACTTGAAAAGCGGGTTGTCGCGCGACTGGATATGCTTCATAGCAACGAAAGCTGTTTGGCCACCGGCCCGAAGCTGCGCCGATGCACCGGCGAGGCACCATGCGCTGCCAGGGCTTGGCAATGCGCCGCCGTCGGATAACCCATGTGGCGGTCAAAACCGTACGCCGGATACTGCTGGTGCAAGACCAGCATGCCGGCATCGCGCACCGTCTTGGCAAGGATCGAGGCGGCGGCAATCGAGGCAATCTTGCCATCGCCCTTGACCACCGCTTCAACCGGCATCTGCAGTTGCGGACAGCGATTGCCGTCGACCAGGGCACCGGTCGGCAGCACCGCCAGTGCCGCCACGGCACGCTGCATGGCAAGGAAAGTCGCCTGCAGGATGTTCAGGCGATCGATTTCCTCGACGCTCGCTTCGCCCACCGCCCAGGCGACGGCCCGCTCGCGAATCAGCACCGCCAGCGCATCGCGCTTCTTTTCGCTGAGCTTTTTCGAATCGTTCAAACCGGGGATCGGCCTGGCCGGATCGAGTATCACCGCCGCGGCCACCACCGGCCCGGCCAGCGGCCCCCGCCCGGCCTCGTCGATGCCGCAGACGAGACCGACCGGGATGATCAGTTCAGACATTGGATGACCGCGTTGGCGGCCTTCTCGGCCGTGTTCTGGCGCAACTGCAGATGGATCTCGGTAAAGGCCTCGGCGATTGCCGCGGCGTTTTCCTTGTCTTCATACAAGCCGACCAGCGCCTCGGCCAGGTTTTCCGGGGTGGCCTGATCCTGCAGGATTTCCGGAACGATCGCTCGCCCCGCCAAGACATTCGGCAGGCCGACAAAGGCCTGGTAGGCCATGCGCTTCATGATCCAGTACGAAAGCTTGGCAATCTTGTAGGTGATCACCATCGGCCGCTTGATCAGCGCCGCTTCGAGGGTCGCTGTACCGCTCGCCACCAGCGAAACGTCGGCCGCCCCCAGCGCCTCCTGGGCATGGCCGAACAACAGGCGGAACGGGATATCCGCCGCCTGCTGCTGGTAGATGGCCATCTCGAACTGCAGACGGGTTTCACGCGTCGCCAGCGGGACGACGAACAGCGCGTTGGGCAGGAAACGCTGGCGGATGATTTTCGCCGTCTGGACGAAGGTATCGGCCATCATTTCCAGCTCGCCCTTGCGACTGCCCGGCAGCAACGCAAAAACCGGCACATCCCTGGCGATGCCGAGCATTTCGCGCACCGCACGCTGGCTGGTTTCGAGCGGAATGATGTCGGCCAACGGATGCCCGACATAGGTCACCGGAATATGCGCTTTTTCGTAGAGCGGTGGCTCCATCGGAAAAAGCGCCAGCACGCGATTGACCGCCTTGGCAATCTTCTTGATCCGCCCACCCCGCCAGGCCCAGATCGACGGGCTGACGTAATGGATGGTCTTGACGCCCGCCGACTTGAGATTGGTTTCCAGGCCCAGATTGAAATCCGGCGCATCGACACCGATAAAGATATCGGGCCGGATATCGAGCAAACGCTTCTTCAACTGGCGACGAATGCCGGAAATTTCCCGATAGTGCTTCAAGGCATCGACATAGCCCATCACCGCCAGCTTTTCCATCGGCCACCAGGCGTCGAAACCTTGGGCTTGCATCTTCGGGCCGCCGATGCCATAGAAAATGGCATCCGGCAATTTGGCCTTGAGCGAGGCGATCAAATGGCTGGCCAGGAGATCCCCGGAGGCCTCCCCCGCCACCATCGCAATCCGTACCGAACTTCCCATCAGCGAATAATGCCTCGCTTGGAGACTGCCAGGAAATCGACGAAGCGCTGCACGTCCGGCTGCGTCTTGGCTTCCTCGGCCAGCTTCAACTTCGCTTCTTCGAGCAGCAGCCCGGACTTGTACAGGGTGCGATAAGCCCGCTTCAATGCGCTCAACGACTCCGCGGTAAAGCCGCGGCGTTTCAATCCTTCAACATTGATGCCATACGGCGTTGCCGTATTGCCGGCCGCCATCAGGTAAGGCGGGACATCCTGCAGGACGACCGTACCAACCGCCGTCATCACGTGCGCGCCGACGCGGCAGAACTGATGCACCCCGGTATAGCCGCCAAGAATGGCCCAGTCGTCGATCACCACGTGGCCGGCCAGTTGGGCATTGTTGGCGAATGTCGTTTTGTTGCCGACCTGACAATCGTGGGCAATATGGACGTAAGCCATGATCCAGTTGTCGTCGCCGATCCTTGTCGCACCGGCATCCTGGACGGTGCCGAGATTGAAGGTGCAGAACTCGCGAATCGTGTTGCGGTCGCCGATTTCCAGACGGGTCGGCTCGCCGGCGTATTTCTTGTCCTGCGGCACTTCACCAAGCGAGCAAAACTGGAAAATCCGATTCTCGCGGCCGATACGGGTATGGCCCTTGATCACTACGTGGGAGCCGATGACGGTGTTGTCGCCAATTTCGACATCGGCGCCAATGATCGAATACGGGCCGATTTCGACGTTTGCGCCGATCCTGGCGCCCGGATCAACAAGAGCGGTCGCGTGGATCATCTCAGATATCCCGCTGGGCGCACATCAGCTTGCCTTCCGCCACGACCTGGCCATCAACCCGGGCCTCGGCGACGTATTTCCAGATACCGCGCATCTGACGGGCAATCTGGACGTGCAGGTGCAACTGGTCGCCGGGCATGACCGGCTTCTTGAAACGGCACTCGTCGATGCCGACAAAATAGAAGACGGAATTGGCATCCGGCTTGGTGTCCATGGTCTTGAACGACAGGATGCCGGCCGCCTGGGCCAGGGCTTCCATGATCAGCACGCCCGGCATCACCGGATGGTGCGGAAAGTGGCCGACAAAATACGGCTCGTTCATCGTGATGTTCTTGTAGGCGTGGATCGACTTGCCGGGCACAACCTCGAGCACCCGATCAACCAGCAGGAACGGATAACGATGCGGCAAGTGCTCAAGAATCTCGTGGATATCCATTAAATCAACCCTCTCCATTAATATTTTTCAGTTTTTTCTCTAGTTCCGCGACACGCTCGGCCAGCTTGCCCAGATGGCGGATTTGCGCCGCGTTGTGCAACCAGTGGCTGTGCTCTTCAAGCGGAAAAACGCTGGTGTATTGCCCCGGCTTGGTAATGTTCTTCATGACCAGCGAACCGCCGGAAATCACTGCCCCGGAGGCAATCGTCACATGGCCGGCGATCATCGCCGCGCCGCCGACGATCACGTTGTCCTTCAATTCGACGCTACCGGCAATCGCCGCACAGGCGGCGATCACGCAGTGTTTGCCGATCACGCAGTTGTGCCCGATCTGAATCTGGTTATCAAGCTTGCAGCCATCGCCGATCACGGTGTCATCCAGCGCACCGCGGTCAACCGTCGTGCTGGCGCCGATTTCGACATCGTCGCCGATCACTACCCGGCCGATCTGCGGGATCTTGACCCATTGCCCCTTGTCCGGCGCAAAACCGAAGCCGTCAGCGCCAATCACCACCCCTGAATGAATGATCGCATGGCACCCGATTTCGCAACCGGCATAAATGCTGACATTCGGAAACAGCACGCTGCCATCGCCAACCTTGACTCCATCGCCAAGAACACAACCGGCATGAATGACAACGCCTTCACCCAGCAGCACATCCGAACCAATACTGGCATGCGGCCCGATGCTGGCACTCGCCGGCACCGGAGAGCCGCAATGGGCCGAAGGATGAACCCCGGGTGCCGCAGCCTGAGGCGGATTGAGCAAACTGGCCAGACGAGCGTAATAGGCATACGGATTCGCGGTCACGATACGCGGCAAGGCCACCGCATCGGCAAAATCCGGCGACACGATCACGGCGGCCGCCTTGGTCGTTTGCAACTGGCTTTTGTATTTCAGGTTAGCCAGAAAGCCGATCTCGCCGTCGCCAGCCGAGGCCAGCGTCGCCACTTGGAAGATCAGCGTTTGGCTGTCACCAAGCACATCGCCGCCCAGACGGGCGGCGATATCAGCCAGCGAGAGGGCAACACCCGCCGCACCAGGCATTACTTGCCTTCGGCAAGTGCCTTGATCACGCGTTCGGTGATATCCAGCTTCGGGCTCACCCAGACAACATCCTGCAGAATCAGGTCGTACTTGTCGCTTTCGGCAATCTGCTTGATCGCCTTGTTGGCTTTCTCGATCACCGCTGCATTTTCTTCGTTCTGGCGAAGGTTCAGGTCTTCGCGGAACTCACGCTGCTTGCGCTGGAATTCGCGCGACAACTCGCCAAACTCCTTTTCCTTGGACCGACGGTCACTTTCGGCCATCGTCACGGAATTCTTCTCGAGATTTTCCTGCAAGCCCTGCAACTGCTTGGCCATGCGCTGCAGGTCCTGATCGCGCTTGGCGAACTCGCCTTCCAGCTTCTTGGCAGCCTTTTGAGCAGCCGGTGCATCGCGGAAAATCCGCTGGGTATTGACATACCCGACCTTCAACTCCACCGCATTGGCGCCGGTAACAAACAAGGCGGACATCACGGTAGCGAGAACTAGCGACTTAACTTTCAAGATGACACTCCTGAATTAAAAAGTGGTGCCCAACTGGAACTGGAACGACTCGGTTTGGTCCGAGTCCTTCTTGTTGAGCGGCAAACCAAAACTGAATTTTAGCGGCCCGATTGGCGAAATCCACGCTGCCGACAGCCCTGTCGAATAGCGCAGGTCGTCCAGCGCGATATTCTGCCCCTTGCCATAGACCTGCCCCGCATCAAAGAACCAGCCCATGCGTAAACTCTTTTCCATCCCCGGCAAGCTCCACAGCAACTCGGCATTGCCGATGAATCGACGGTTGCCACCGATACGATATTCACTTCCGGAGTCATTGAAGACGGGGCCCAGCGAAGAAGCCTTGTAGCCCCGCACCGAATTGACACCACCGGCATAGAAATTCTTATAGAAGGGCAAGCCCTTGCCACCGTAACCCTCAGCATAGCCGACCTCGCCATTCAGCATCAGCGTAAATTTGCTGTTCAGCGGGACAAAATGCTGAAGCTGATAGTTGGCCCGGTAATAGGTTAGATCCCCGCCCGGCACGGCAACTTCGACACCGGCCTTCTGATAGGTTCCTCTGGTCGGCAGGAAAAAGCTGTCCTTTCCATCACTGACCCAGTTCAAGGTAACGGGAATGGAAAGATTGGTATCGCCAAACTCACGAACGAAATCCTTGTAATACTTGGGACTATCGTCATAAGTCGTAATGCTCGTCGTATCGAGACCGACACCGAAGCCCAGCGATTCCTTCTCACCGATCGGAAAGCCAAAGCGAATGCCACCGCCGGTGGATGCCGAGGTGTAATTGGCAATCGCCGTCGACGAAGTATTGACCGTACGATGATAGACATCAAAGCCCTGGCTGACCCCATCCGGCGTGAAATATGGATTGGTGTACGAAAACACATAGGTCCGGTAGGACTTCGCCGAATTCACCTGAATCGCGACGTTATTACCGCTACCGAGGAAGTTGTTCTGGGCAATCGAGCCCGACAAAATAACCTTATCCGTGCTCGACGTCCCCACCCCAAGCATCAGATTGCCGGTCGGCTTTTCGGTGACGCTCAGATTAACGTCGACCTGATCGGCGGTCCCAGGCACAGCCGGTGTTTCGACCGCGACATCGGTAAAATAACCAAGCCTATCGATCCGCTGTTTGGAGGCGGAAACACGGTCGGCGTCGTACCAGCCACCTTCCATCTGGCGGATTTCGCGCCGAATCACTTCATCGCGCGTCTTGGTATTTCCCGTCAAATTGATACGACGGACGTAAACACGCTTGCCCGGGTCGACGAAGATGGTGAATGCCACCTTGCGCTTTTCTTTGTCGATTTCCGGCGACGCATTGACATTGGCGAAGGCGTAGCCCTGTTTTCCCAGTCGGTCACCTATCGCCTTGGTCGATTCGTTCAGGCGTTCGCGCGAAAAGACGTCGCCAGGCTTAACCGTAACCAGTTTCTTCAACTCGTCTTCAGGAAGCGAGAAATCACCGGCCAGCTTCACGGAGGAAACCTGATAGCGCTCACCTTCGGTCAGGTTAACCGTGATGTAAACATCCTGCTTGTCGGGGGAGATGGAAACCTGCGTCGATTCGACGTTGAATTCCAGGTAACCCTGATTCATGTAGAAAGACTTCAGTTTCTCAAGGTCACCCGATAGCTTCTGGCGGGAATACTGGTCATTCTTGGTGTACCAGGTCAGCCAGCCAGGCGTCGTCAACTCGAACTGGGCGAGCAGGTCTTTTTCCTTGAAGGACTTTGCCCCGACAAGGTTGATCTGTTTGATTTTAGCGGCAACGCCTTCTTCGACGTTGAAATTCACGCCGACCCGGTTGCGCTCCAGCGGGGTAACCGTCGTGGTGATGTTGACGCCATATTTGCCGCGCGTCAGATACTGACGCTTCAACTCCTGCTCCGCCTTTTCGAGCAGGGCGCGATCGAAGATGCGCCCTTCGGCGATCCCCGTTTCCTTGAGCGCCTTGACGATTACATCCTTCTCGAATTCCTTCATGCCGACAAAATCGAGCTTGGCGATGGCCGGGCGCTCCTGGAGCACGATGACCATCACACCCTTGTCCACTTCGATCCGGACATCCTTGAAGAAACCGGTGGCGAACAGCGCCTTGATAGACTGGGCAGCCTTTTCATCGGTCAGCGTATCGCCGACCTTGACCGGCAGATAACTGAACACCGTACCGGCTTCGGTACGCTGAATGCCCTCGACACGGATATCCTTGACCGCAAAAGGCTCGAAAGCCAGTGCAGGTACGGCGAAAAAGCTGGCAATCAGGACCGACAACAGGGATTTATTCATTATTCAGCCGAAGAACAGGCGATTCAAGTCGTTAAAAAAGGCGAAAGCCATCAGGACAACAAGGATAGACACGCCGATCTGCTGCGCGATCTCCATGGCACGCTCGGAAAGCGGCCGACGCCTGACGACTTCAATCATATGATACATCAAATGCCCGCCATCCAGCACCGGGATGGGGAGCAGATTGAGCACCCCCAGGCTGATGCTGACCAGCGCCATGAACTTGATGTAGTAATCGAATCCGAGCTTGGCAGATTGCCCGGCGTAGTCGGCAATCGTTACCGGGCCGGAGAGGTTTTTCAACGACACTTCGCCGGTCAGCATCTTGCCCATCATGACGAGACTGAACACCGATTTATCCCAGGTTTCAATCAGCGCCTTGCCGCCCGACGCGAAGAAACCATAGCGCACGAAGGTGTGCATCTCACGTCGTGCCTGGCCGCCATCGGCAACCGCCACGCCAATTTTTCCGACCACCCGTCCACGCTCGGAAACCGACTCCGGAACCACGTCAACCGTCGCAACCCGACCTTGCCGCTCGAATTCGACGCGAATGGAACGCCCGGCCGCATCGCGGACATACAAGACCAGTTCATGCCAGACCGAGATCGCCCGGCCATCGAGGGCCAGTATTTTATCGCCCGACTGCAGGCCGGCCTGCGCTCCGGGTGAGCCCGCGACTACTTTACCGAGCACGGGCGGCAGCAGGGGACGGTAAAAGGTGATGCCGAGACGGTCCAGCGCATCGCCCTCCCAGCCTTGCTCGCCGGCCGCACTCAGATAAAGGCGGCGGACAGCAACTTCATTTTGTTCATTGATCACTTCAAGCTCGGTGCTTTCCTGATCAACCGCTTTCTGCAAAAGCAACCAGCGAAAATCGTTCCAGGTCGCAACCGGCTGCCCATCGACCGCCCGGACCCGTTCACCGTTGCCGACCGAGGCCATCGCCGCGGGAGTCCCGGCCGGTGGCGTCCCGAGAACCGGTAGCAATTCCTCGCTACCGAGCATGAACACGACCCAATAAAGGAGAATCGCCAGGATGAAATTGGCGATTGGCCCGGCCGCGACAATCAGGCTGCGTTTGCCAACCGTCTGGCGGTTGAAGGCCCGATGCCGTTCGTCCGGCGCCACCTCGGCTTCACGCTCGTCGAGCATCTTGACGTAGCCACCCAACGGGAAGACGCTGACCGCCCATTCCGTCTGATCGCGCCCCAGACGCTTCTGCCACAGCACGCGACCAAAGCCGATCGAGAAACGCAAGACTTTTACGCCACAAAGGCGGGCTACCGCGTAGTGCCCGAATTCATGAACGACGATCAGGGTGCAGAGCACCAACAGGAAGGCAGCGGGATAAAACAGCAGGTCGCTCACCCGAAACGCTTTTCCAGAATCATTTGCCGTGCCAGACGGCGAGCCTCGGCATCGGCGCCCAGCACATCGGCCAGACTACCCTCCGGCCCGGCCGGCAGAGCAGCCAGCACAGCCTCATTCAACCGGGCAATGCCGAGGAAGGACATCTGAACATCGAGAAAAGCGGCAACGGCAACCTCGTTGGCGGCATTCAGGATGGCCGATGCCGTTCCACCTTCGCGCAATACGTCATAGGCCAATTGCAGACAGCGAAAACGCTCGAAGTCCGGCTCGCAGAAATCCAGATGGGCGACCTTGAACAGATCCAGCGACTCGACGCCGGAGTCGATCCGTTCCGGGTAGGCCAAGGCGTAGGCAATCGGCGTTCGCATGTCGGGGTTACCCATCTGCGCCAACACCGAACCATCGGCATACTGCACCGCCGAATGGATCACGCTTTGCGGATGGACCACGACCTGGATCAACTCGGCCGGAGCGGCAAACAGCCAGTGCGCCTCGATGACCTCCAGCCCCTTGTTCATCATGGTCGCCGAATCGACCGATATTTTCCGGCCCATGACCCAGTTGGGATGGGCGCAAGCCTGATCCGGCGTGACATTGGCCAGTTCGCTCAGCGGTGTATTGCGGAACGGGCCACCGGAAGCCGTGAGCAGGATTTGTCGCACGCCACAGGCGGCCAAGCCGCGCCCGAAGCCGACCGGCAGCGACTGAAAGATTGCATTGTGTTCGCTATCCACCGGCAGCAGTACCGCGCCATGCTCACGTACCGCCTGCATGAACAGTTCGCCGGCCATGACCAGAACTTCCTTATTGGCCAGCATCACCTTCTTGCCGGCCTTGGCAGCGGCCAGCGTCGGTTCCAGGCCGGCCGCCCCGACAATCGCCGCCATCACCGAATCGACCTCGGGCAAGGCGGATAATTCGATCAAGGCTTCGACGCCATGGCGGACTTCGATATCAAGCCGGGCCTGACGGCAGCGTTCGGCCAGTTGTCCGGCAAGCCGGGCATCGCGCAGCACGGCAAAGCGAGGCAGGAACTCGAGGCATTGTTCGAACAGCTTGTCGACCTGAGTGTGGGCGCACAATGCAAAAACCTTGTAGCGATCGGGATGGCGCCGAATCACGTCGAGCGTACTGACGCCGATCGAACCGGTCGAGCCCAAGATCGTGACGTTCTTGATAGTCATTTTGGGGAGTAAGCCACGAGCAGCCAGAACAGCGCGACAACGGGGAGCGTCGACGTCAGGCTGTCGATCCGGTCAAGGACGCCACCGTGCCCCGGGAGAATATTGCTGCTGTCCTTGATCCCCGACTTGCGCTTGAGCAAGGACTCGTAGAGATCGCCAATGATGCTGACGGCGGTAATGCCGAACAGGGCCAGAATCCAGAAAGGCAGTGACAACACATCAAGACCGAACATCTGCCGTACCGCCAGGCCGTAGATCACCACCCCGACAGCCGCGCCGATCGCTCCTTCCCAGGTTTTTCCCGGACTGATCGAGGGCGCCAGCTTGTGCTTGCCGAAAGCCTTGCCAGAAAAATAGGCCGCGATATCGGCCATCCAGACAACGGCAAAAATACCAAGCAAGACGCCGGGACCAAGCGTACGCAGCTGAACCATGGCCAGCCAAGTCGGGAACAGCACGACCGCCCCGATCAGCAATCCGGAAATACCGACCAGCGACCATTTTTTTTGCAGCCACAATGGCACGATCAGGCACCAGAACACTGCCGCACTAGCGTAGGTCAGCAACACCCAGCCTGGCGCCGGTTCGAACCCAGCAGCTGCACTGATCGCCTGCGGTGCGAGCATGGAAACCGCGGCGCAAATCAGCGCGGTGATGCCCCCCAGTACCACGCGCGACGCGCTCGGCCAAGCGAGTAGAGCCCCCCACTCCCAAGCGGCGACCCCGATGAAAGCGGCGACCAGCAAGGCCCAGTTTGCCTGGGGAAGGAAGAACAGGCTGGGCAGCAGCAGGGCCAGCAAGACCAGCGCAGTGATAATGCGGGTCTTAAGCATTTGGCTTTCCCGCGAGCTGTTCGCTGGTTCGCCCGAAACGCCGCTCGCGTTGCTGGTAGGAAGCAATTGCCTTGTCGAACTCGCTCTTGTCGAAATCGGGCCACAAGGTCGGCGTGAAAAACAGTTCGGTATAGGCCAACTGCCAGAGCAGGAAATTACTGATGCGCTGCTCACCACCGGTGCGGATGAAGAGATCAGGCTCCGGCGCGAAACTCATCGCCAGGTGCGGCTCGAGATCCGTTTCGCTCCAGCTGTCGCGCTTCTCGGGCTGGGCGGCGAGCATCCGGTTCATTGCCTGCATGATGTCCCAACGACCGCCGTAATTGGCGGCGATGGTCAGATCGAGGCGGGTATTGAGCGCCGTCTTTTCCTCGGCCTGACGAATCAAGCCCTGCAGGCGCGGCTCGAAGGCGGAAAGATCACCGATGATGCGCAGGCGGACGCCGTTGCGGTCGAGCTTCTCGACTTCCTGCTCGAGCGCCTTGACGAACAGCTGCATCAGGAGAGACACCTCCTCCTGTGGCCGCCGCCAGTTTTCGGACGAGAAGGCAAACAGCGTCAGGTACTGGATGCCGCGCTCAAGACAGGCGCGGACCATTTTGCGGACCAGCTCGACACCCTTGACATGCCCGGCAACGCGCGGCAGAAAGCGCTTTTTGGCCCAGCGCCCGTTGCCGTCCATGATGACGGCAACGTGGTGCGGCACGGCCGCCGTTTCGGGAAGCTGTTGCGTCGAACTCGAGAAAAGTGCCATTCAGCCGGAGCAGCTAGAAACGGCGATCAAACCTGCATCAGCTCGGCCTCTTTGGCGGCGAGCATCTTGTCTACGTCGGCGATGAACTTGTCGGTCAATTTCTGGACGTCGTCCTGCGCCTTGCGCTCGTCGTCCTCGGGAATCTCGCCCTTTTTCAAGGCTTCCTTGAGATGGGCAATGGCGTCGCGACGCAGGTTGCGGATCGCCACCTTGGCGGCCTCACCTTCGGTCTTGACGACCTTGATCAGGTCGCGGCGCCGCTCTTCGGTCAGCGCCGGCATCGGCACCCGGATCAGATCGCCCTGGGTGGCTGGATTGAGGCCGAGGTCGGAATCGCGAATGGCCTTTTCAACCTTCTGGACCAGATTCTTTTCCCACGGCTGAACGCCGATGGTCCGGGCATCAACCAGGGTGATGTTGGCGACTTGATTGACCGGCATCATCGAGCCGTAATAATCGATCTGGATATGATCCAGAAGGCCGGTATGGGCGCGGCCGGTACGAATCTTGAGGAGGTCGTTCTTCAACGCATCCAGAGATTTCTGCATCTTGCTTTCAGCGGTTTTCTTGAGTTCGGCAATCATCTCTATTCTTCTTCCTCAGCAATAGACCAGCGTACCTTCATTTTCACCACAAACCACGCGCTTCAGCGCGCCGGCCTTGAAAATGGAAAATACGTTGATCGGCAATTTTTGATCGCGACAAAGCGCGAAGGCGGTCGCATCCATAACCGCCAGATTCTTCGAGATCGCCTCGTTGAAGCTGATCTTGTCGTAACGGGTCGCCGCCGGATCCTTCTTGGGATCGGCGGTGTAGATACCGTCAACCTTGGTCGCCTTGAGGACGATTTCCGCACCGATTTCCGAGCCGCGCAGGGCTGCGGCGGTATCGGTCGTAAAAAATGGATTGCCGGTACCGGCGCCAAAAATCACGATCTTGCCTTCTTCCAGATAACGGATGGCCTTGCCGCGAATGTAGGGCTCGATCACCTGCTCGATATTCAAGGCCGACTGGACGCGGGCATTCAGCCCGCATTGACGCATCGCATCGGACAGCGCCATGGCATTCATCACCGTGGCCAGCATGCCCATGTAATCAGCGGTGGCGCGATCCATCCCGGTGGCCGTACCGGCCATGCCGCGGAAGATATTGCCGCCGCCGATCACGACACCAATTTCCACACCCAGGTCGGCGACCGCCTTGATTTCTCCGCAAATGCCCGCGATGGTCTGCGGATTGATGCCGTAGGCGTCATTGCCCATCAGGGCCTCGCCGGAGAGTTTCAGGAGAATCCGCTTGAACTTGGGTGTGGTCATTGGCATGTCCTTACTTGTTACTTCTTGGCAGCAGCAGCGGCAGCCTGGGCGGCGACTTCAGCAGCGAAATCGTCAACCTTCTTCTCGATGCCTTCGCCAACCAGGAACAGGCTGAAGCCGGCGACGGAGGCGCCCTTGGCCTTCAACAACTGCTCGATGGTTTGCTTGCCGTCTTCAGCCTTGACGAAGACCTGACCGAGCAGCGTAACGTCCTTCAGATACTTCTGAACGGTACCTTCGGCGATCTTTTCCAGCATCGCTTCCGGCTTGCCGGCTTCGCGGGCCTTTTCGATGGCGACACGGCGCTCGGTATCGAGCAGCTCGGCGGAAACACCCGAGGAGTCGACCGACTTCGGCTTGGAAGCGGCGATGTGCATCGCCAGATCCTTGCCCAGTTGCTCGTCACCGCCGACCAGATCAACCACGACGCCAACCTTCGAACCGCCGTGGATGTAGGACTGCAGCTTGCCCTTGGCTTCGAAGCGAACGAAACGGCGGATCGTCATGTTCTCGCCAATCTTGCCGACCAGTGCGGAACGGGTCGATTCGACGGTGCCTTCGCCCATCGGCAGCGCGGACAGCGCAGCGACGTCGGCCGGGTTGTTGGCAGCGACCAGGGCGGCACTGCCGTTGGCCAAAGCGATGAATTCGTCGTTCTTGGCCACGAAGTCGGTTTCGCTATTGACTTCGATCATGGCACCGGTCTTGCCGTCAGCACTGATGCTGATCGCCACGATACCTTCTGCGGCGATGCGGCTGGCTGCCTTGGTCGCCTTGTTGCCGAGCTTGACGCGGAGGATCTCTTCGGCCTTGACCATGTCGCCATCGGCTTCGGTCAGCGCCTTCTTGCATTCCATCATGGGTGCGTCGGTCTTGCCGCGCAGTTCTGCCACCATGCCTGCGGTAATTGCCGCCATACTTATCTCCTGAGCTTATAAAACGGGCGGAGCTTGACGCTCCGCCGTTACAACCTTATTGCGCTGCTTCGTCCTGAACTTCGACGAACTCGTCATCGCCACCGGCGGCAACGATTTCCTGAATGACCTGGCTGCGGCCTTCGAGGATGGCATCGGCCACGCCACGGGCGTAGAGCTGAATGGCGCGCGAAGAGTCATCGTTACCCGGGATGACGTAAGCAACACCGTCCGGGGAGTGGTTGGTATCGACCACGCCGATGACCGGAATACCCAGCTTGCTGGCTTCGGTGATGGCGATCTTGTGGTAGCCGACGTCGATGACGAAGATGGCGTCCGGCAGGCCGGCCATATCCTTGATACCGCCGATGGACTTCTGCAGCTTTTCCAGTTCGCGACGGAAAGTCAGCGCTTCCTTCTTCGGCATGCGCTCGAGTTCGCCGGCCTCGACGGCGATTTCCATGTCTTTCAGACGCTTGATCGAGGTGCGGACCGTCTTGAAGTTGGTCAGCATGCCGCCCAGCCAGCGCTGATCAACGAACGGCGCGCCGGCGCGGAGCGCTTCTTCGCCGATGATTTCGCGAGCCTGACGCTTGGTGCCGACGAACAGGATGTTGCCGCGATTGCCGGCCAGCTTCTTCACGAAAGCGATGGCTTCGTTGTACTTGGCCAGGGTCTTTTCGAGGTTGACGATGTGAATCTTGTTGCGTGCACCGAAGATGTACGGTGCCATCTTGGGGGACCAGAAACGGGTTTGGTGGCCGAAGTGCACACCGGCCTCCAGCATTTGACGCATGGTTACGGACATAATAAAACTCCTTAAGGGTTGAACCGCCACCCGCCGGAAACGCCCGCCATTCTTATGTTCTGGCGCGCACCCTTAATCGGCGAATGTGTGGATTTTGGTTGCACACATAACGTGTACAACCGTTCTTTCCAGCCATGATGGCTGAGAAAAACCCGCAGATTATAGCAGCAGATTGAAGGGTCTAAAAGCCTAATAGCCGTTCTGCTTGAGTGCCAGCAGTTGCAGCATGCGCACCAGATAGGGTTGCCAGTCGGGCATCTGCAAGCCGAAATCGTTTTCGAGCCGCGTGCAGTCGAGGCGCGAATTGGCCGGACGGCGAGCGGGCGTCGGATATTCGGCAGTGGTGATCGGCCGAATCGCTTCCGGCTTCAGACGCAGATCAAAGCCCGGCGCCGGACCGGCCAGCCCGACAATGGTCCGGGCAAACTCGCACCAGCTTACCGGATGAGCCGCCGCCAGATGATAAAGACGGTTTTCGCCGGCCTCGAGCAACTGCCCGCGGCGCAGCATCGCCAACACCACGCCGGTGACGGTGGCGATCAACGCCGCCGGGGTCGGCGAACCGATCTGGTCGTCGACCACCGCCAGACTCTCCGTGTCGCGCGCCAGGCGCAGGATGGTCTTGACGAAATTGCCGCCGCGCGCCCCGAACACCCAGCTGGTCCGGAAAATCAGCGATTTACCGCCAACCGCCCGGATCGCTTCCTCACCGGCCAGCTTGGTCCGGCCATAGACACCGTGCGGCCCGGTCGCATCCGTCTCGACGTAAGGCGTTGTTTTGCAGCCGTCATAAACGTAGTCGGTCGAATAATGGACCAGCAGGGCGCCGAGCGCCGCGGCCTCCTCGGCCAGGACACCCGGCGCCTCCGCATTGATCCGGTGAGCCAGCTCCGGCTCGCTTTCCGCCTTGTCGACCGCGGTATAGGCCGTGGCATTGACGATCAGCGCCGGTCTGACTTGCCGGATCACGGAACGAATCCGCGCCGGATCGGCCAAATCGCACTCAGCCCGCCCGCAAGCGACCACCTGGCCATGCGGCGCCAGCGAGCGCTGCAATTGCCAGCCAACCTGACCGTCCTTACCCAGCAGAAGAATACTCATCACCCACCCTGTCGCCACGAAAGCTGGCAAGTATGCCATTTACCCGGCCCCCGGCTTTGCGAAACAGTATCCATCCTTTATCCTTGACCTCTCCCCAAACCACACAGAACAGCCATGAGCATCACGATCAAGACCCCGGAAGAAATCGAAAAAATGCGCGTTGCCGGGCGTCTCGCCTCCGAAGTTCTCGACTACATCGAGCCCTTCATCAAGGCCGGCATCACCACCGAAGAAATCGACCGTCTGTGCCATGACCTGATGGTCAATGTCCAGGGCTGCATTCCCGCCCCGCTCAACTACGCACCGTCCGGTTACAAGCCCTACCCGAAATCGATCTGCACCTCGGTCAACCAGCAGGTCTGCCACGGGGTACCCGGCGACCGCGTGCTGAAGACCGGCGACATCATCAACCTCGACATCACCACCATCAAGGATGGCTATCACGGCGACACCAGCCGGATGTACATCGTCGGGGAAGGCTCGATCATGGCCCGGCGGCTGTGCGAAATCACCTTCGAATGCCTGTGGCTGGGGATTTCCGTGGTCCGTCCCGGCGCCTATCTGGGCGACATCGGCGCCATCATTCAAAAGCATGCCGAAAAGAACGGCTTTTCCGTCGTTCGCGAATTCTGCGGCCACGGCATCGGCAAGCACTTTCACGAAGACCCGCAGGTACTGCACTACGGCAAGGCCGGCACCGGCCCCCGCCTGGAGCCCGGCATGATGTTCACCATCGAGCCGATGATCAACGCCGGCAAGGCCGCGATCCGCGAAATGGCCGACGGCTGGACCATCGTCACCAAGGACCGCAGCCTCTCCGCCCAGTGGGAGCACACCTTGCTGGTTACCGATAGCGGCTACGAAATCATGACCCTGTCGGCCGGTTGCCGCCCGAAACCGGACTGGATCGCCTGATGTCGGACCATGTCGCCGCGCTACGCGCCGAAGTCAAAGCCAATCAAAGCCAGCTTCAGCAGCAATACGAACAAACCGGCGACGCCAACGCGCTGCTCCGGCAACGCTGCCAGCAGGTCGATGCCGTTCTGCAAAAGCTATGGGCATCGCTGAATTTCCCGGCGTCGCTGTCGCTGGCCGCGGTCGGCGGTTACGGCCGGGGCGAACTCTACCCGGCCTCCGACATCGATCTGCTGATCCTGCTGCCGCAGGAAGCCAGCCCGGCCCTGCAGGAAAAGCTCGAACAGCTGGTCGGTCACTTCTGGGACATCGGCCTCGAAATCGGGCATAGCGTGCGCACCGTCCAGGAATGCCTGAACGAGGCGGCCAAGGACATTACGGTGCAGACAGCCCTGCTCGAAGCACGCCTGCTGACCGGCAACAAAAGACTGTTTGCAACCTTCGAGAAACGCCTGCACGGCAACCTCGACCCGCTGGTCTTTTTCGAGGCCAAGCGACTGGAGCAGCAGGAGCGCTACCTGCGCTTCAACGAAACCCCCTATAGCCTGGAGCCGAACTGCAAGGACTCGCCGGGCGGTTTGCGCGACCTGCAGGTCATTTTCTGGATCGCCAAGGCGGCCGGTTACGGGGCGAGCTGGGCCGAGCTCGCGAAAAGCGCCATCCTTACCGAGGAAGGTGCCCGCCAGGCCGAGGCCTGCGAGGATTACCTCCGCCACCTGCGCATCCGCATGCACTTCACCGTCGGCCGCCGCGAAGATCGCCTGCTGTTCGACTACCAAGGCACGCTAGCGGCCCAGTACGGCTTTGTTTCGAACGATGCCAAGCGCGCGTCCGAACAGCTGATGCAGGGCTATTACCGCAACGCCAAGGCGGTCACCGTCCTCAACATCATCCTGTTGCAGAACATGGGCGCCGCGCTGACGCCGGAAAGCGAGCAGACGCCGCAAGTGCTGGACGAGGATTTCCAGTCGGTCGGCAACCTGCTCGACGTCCGCGACGAAAGCCTTTTCACCAGGAAACCGACGGCCATTTTCGACAGTTTCCTGATCATGCAGGAAAGCCACGAACTGCACGGGATGACCGCCCGCACGCTGCGCGCCCTGTGGCGCGCCGGCGAATCGGTAATCGACGACGCGTTCCGCGCCGATCCGGCCAACCGCGCAGCCTTCATGCGCCTGCTGCACAGCGAACGCGGCGTCGTCCATGAGTTCCGGCGGATGAACCAGCTCGACATACTCGGCGCCTACCTGCCAAATTTCGGGCGCATCGTCGGCCAGATGCAGCACGACCTGTTCCACGTCTATACCGTCGACCAGCACATCCTGCAGGTCATGCGCAACATCCGCCGCTTCACGATGAGCGAGTTCGCCCACGAATACCCGCTCTGTTCGCGCGTCATGAGCGAATTCGACACGCCCTGGCTGCTCTACGTCGCCGCCCTCTTCCATGACATTGCCAAGGGCCGCGGCGGCGACCATTCGGAACTCGGCACCGGCGATACGCAGGCATTCTGCGAAGCGCACGGCCTGTCGCCCGAAGACACCGAACTCGTCGTCTGGCTGGTACGCAATCACCTGAACATGTCGCAGGTCGCCCAGAAGGAAGATCTCAGCGACCCCGACGTGGTCGCCAGCTTCGCCAGCCGGGTCGGCGATGCCCGCCACCTTACCGCCCTCTACCTGCTGACCCACGCCGACATTCGCGGCACCAGCCCGAAGGTCTGGAACCAGTGGAAAGGCAAACTGCTGGCCGATCTTTACTACCTGACGCTGCATCACCTCGGCCAGGGCGAAGCGCCCGCTCCGCACGGCATCATCGCCGAGCGGCAGGCCGAAGCAATGCGTCTGCTGCGCTTCTTCGCCCTCTCGGCGACCGTCCACGAACGCCTGTGGAAGCAGCTCGATACCGTCTACTTCCTCCGCCACTCGGCCGAAGAAATCGCCTGGCACACGCGCTCGCTGCATTACCGCATCTACAACAATCAGCCGGTCGTCCGCGCCCGCCTCTACCAGGACGGCGAAGGCTTGCAGGTGATGGTCTACACCCAGGACCAGCCCGACCTCTTTGCCCGCATCGTCGGCTTTTTCGCCCGCAACGGCTACAGCATCGTGGACGCCAAGATTCACACCACGGCGCATGGCTACGCGCTCGACAGCTTCGTCGTACTCGACGTGATGAACCGCGACAACAACCGCGAAATGGTGCCTTACATCGAGCACGAGCTGGAACAGCGCCTGATCCAGCAACTGCCGCCGGAAGCCCCGTCAGCCGGCCGGCTGTCGCGCCAGGTCAAGCATTTCCCGATCAAGCCGGAAGCCAGCATTCTCGGTGACGAAAAAGGCGCCCATTTCATCCTCTCGCTGATCGCCGCCGACCGCCCCGGCCTGCTCTATACCGTCGCCAACACCCTGGCCGAGCACGGCGCCAATCTGCACACCGCGAAGATCACCACGCTCGGCGAGCGGGCCGAAGACGTCTTCCTGATCAGCGGCGGCGACCTGCGCCAGAGCGCCAGCCGGATTCGCCTGGAAACTGAGTTGATGGAACGTTTGAAGGTCTGACGGCGGGACCAAGCAGATGATAAGGCCAGGCCGGCAATCTGAAGGTTCGCTGAACCTTCAGATTAACCACGGCGCATTACCTCATTGTGCCGACGACATCAGGCCGATTGGCCTGCGTCCTGGCAGCCGACCAGCTTTTCGATAATCGCCTTGACCCGGCCCATGGCTTCCTGCAGCACGACGTCGAGGCTTTCGAAGTGGATGCCGTTGGCGCTGCTGCCGCGGCCGGCCGCATGGTTGGCGACGACGTTGATGGCGGCGTAGGGCATGCCGAGTTCGCGGGCCAGCACGGCTTCCGGCATGCCGGTCATGCCGACCAGATCGACGCCGTCGCGCTCCAGACGATTGATCTCAGCGGCCGTTTCGAGGCGCGGCCCCTGGGTTGCGGCATAGACACCACCGACCTTGATGTCGACCTGCAGTTGCTCGCCGGCTTGCTGGATGCGGCGGCACAGCTCGTGATCGTAGGGCTCGGTGAAATCGACGTGGGTCACCGGCGTGCCATTGCCGTCGAAGTAGGTGGCTTTACGGCCCCAGGTGTAATCGATGATCTGATTGGGCAGCACGATGTCGCCCGGCTGCAGGTCGCCGCGGATGCCGCCGACCGAGGCCACGGAAATGACCCCGGTGGCCTTGTAATGATGCAGAGCCCAGAGATTGGCGCGGTAATTGACCATGTGCGGCGGGATGGTGTGACCGTAGCCATGCCGCGGCAGAAACATCGCCGGCTGACCGCAGATCTGGCCAAAGACCACCGCACCGGAAGGCTCGCCGTAAGGCGTGCGAACCACTTCGCGGTGCGACACATCGAGGTTGGAGAGGGTCGTCAGACCACTGCCGCCAATAATTGCCAACATCTTATTTTTTCCTTTCGGCCAGCAACGAGGCCAGCACCGGCACCACGCTCTTCATCGAGGGGTGCGATTTACGGAGTTGCGCCATGCCGACGGCGCCGTCGTCGAGCTTGCGGTAGAGCGCATTGCGGCGGTCGGCAGCAAACGGCAGGTCGAGCAAAGTTTTTCCGCCATGGTAACGAACCAGCGTGTCGCGGCCGATATCCTTGGCCTGCCAGGGAATCGCCGTCCGGTCGACATAGTGCAGGGTGCGCACGCTGGGCAGGCTGGCCGCCAATTCGGCCACCAGCCGATGAATCTTTTCCCGGTAGGCGACGACCGCCTGACCGCCATCGCTTGCCGTCGCACCGGTGGTTTCGGCCGGGGCGCCCATCAGCCAGCAGACCACGCTATCCGGTGCGAAAGCGGCAAGCTGCGCCCGCTGTTCATCGCTCAGGGCGGTCAGTTCGGCCTGCAGCAGGGTGACGTCGAGGCACGCGACACGGGCCTGTGTTGCCGCCAGGCACTCGGCCAGCGCATCGACCGCCAGCACGCTGAGGCCGCGGGCCGCCAGTGCCTGCGTCGCAAAACCGACGCCGCTGCCGATTTCCAGCACGCGCCGGCCGGGCACCAGCCCGGCCATCCATTCGTAGTCGCCGCGCTTGGCGCAGGCCAGCCCTTCGACTTCCCAGTAGCCGATGAAATCGGCCACTGTCGCGCCGCTCATCAGTCTTCCTTCATGGCATAAATGGCCGGCAGATTGCGCCAAGCGCCATCGACATCCATGCCGAAACCAAAGACGAAACGGTCCGGCACAGGCAAGCCGACGAAATCGGCGGCAATCGGCTTGGCCTTACCATTCAGCTTGTCGGTAAAGACCGCCAGCAGCACCTCGGCCGCCCCCAGACGGACCAGGCTTTCCTTGACCGCGGCCAGCGTTACGCCCTCGTCGAGGATGTCGTCGACAACCAGCACCGTCCGCCCCTTGACCGAGGTCCACGGCGCCATCCGCCACGAAATCTTGCCCCCTTGGGTTTCCGGGCCGTAGCGGGTGGCGTGCAGGTAATCGAAGTCGAGCGGGAAGGCGAGCTTGGGCAGCAACTGCCCGCAGAAGATCACGCCGCCGGTCATCACGCACAGAACCAGCGGATTCGTCTCGGCCAGGCGTTCGCGAATCAGGCCGGCAACCTGCTCCAGCGCCGCCTGAACGGTTTCTTCGGAATGGATCAGGTCAGCGTTGGCCAGCAAGGCACGGGCTTTTTTCAACTCCATTTATTTCTCCAGACTTTTCAGATAGGCGTCGAAATCGGCCCCGACCTCCGGGTGGCGCTGGCCGAAAACGACCGTCGCCTGGAGGTAGCCGAGCTTCGAGCCGCAGTCGTAACGGGTACCGATATAGCGATAGGCCAGCACCTGCTCTTCGCTGAGCAGCGAGGCGATGCCGTCGGTCAGCTGGATCTCGCCACCCGACCCCGGCTTGACGGTTTCCAGGTGATGGAAGATGCGCGGCGTCAGGATGTAACGGCCGACCACGGCCAGCGTAGATGGCGCCTCCTCAGGCTTCGGCTTTTCAACGATGGCATTGACCTGTTCCAGACGGTCGGCGACGCGGCGGGCATCGACGATGCCGTAGCTGCGGGTGTCGGCGCGCGGTACATCCTGCACGCCGAGGACCGAACAGCGGTAGTAGTCGAAGGTATCGGTCATCTGCTTCATGACCGGTACCTCGCTGTCGAGCAGGTCGTCGGCGAGCAGTACGGCGAACGGCTCGTCGCCGATGACCGGCTTGGCGCACAGCACGGCGTGACCGAGACCGAGCGCTTCGGCCTGGCGGATATAGATGCAGTTGATGTTTTTCGGAATCATGTTGCGGACGAATTCGAGCAGTTCGCTCTTGCCGCGCGCTTCGAGTTCGCTTTCCAGCTCGTAGGCCTTGTCGAAGTGGTCCTCGATCGAGCGCTTGGAACGACCGGTAACGAAGACCATGTCGGTAATACCGGCAGCGACCGCTTCCTCGACGGCGAACTGGATCAGCGGCTTATCGACGATCGGCAGCATTTCCTTCGGGCTGGCCTTGGTGGCCGGCAGAAAACGGGTACCCATGCCGGCGACAGGAAAAACGGCTTTTCTGACTTTTTTCATTCTTCGATTCCTTTTTCGAGCAATTTCAACAATTCTGCTTCATCGATTACCGGCACGCCCAACTCCAGCGCTTTCTCCAGCTTGGAGCCTGCTTCTTCGCCGGCCACTACGAAATCGGTTTTCTTCGATACTGAAGCGGCCACCTTGCCGCCGGCTACTTCAATCATCCCCTTTGCCTCATCGCGTTTCAGGGTCGGCAGCGTGCCGGTGAGAACGAAGGTCTTACCGGCCAGCGGCGCCTCTGCGTCATCCTGCCCAGTCACGGCCGGCAGAGCGGCCAGCAGTTCATCGCGGCGGGTCGCCACGGCCGCCAGCAAACCACGATTGCCGCGTGCTTGCATCCAGTCGCCAAGTGCCGTGATGACCTCGCCGGGAATGCCGGCGCCCGACAGCGCAGCACCGTTGATACCCTGCGTGGCCAGCGTCGCCCCGTCGATCACGACCGCCAGTTGCCTCGCCCGCACCGGCGTCAGCCGGGGTACGCCGAGCACCGCGTACAACTCGCTCCAAGTCAGCCGCTCGGCCAGGCCGGGCCGCGGCGCATGCTCGTCGGCCGGCGCAACGCCGATTTCCGGGCAAAGAAGCTCGTCGACCGCCTGAACATTGCGCTCTTCGGCAAAGAAGTCGGCAATCGCCGTCGCCACGGTTGCGCCAATATCGGGCAGCACGGCGAGCAGCGGTGCCGGCGCCCGGCGTACGCGCTCGATGCTACCCAGCCAGTCGGCCAGCGTCTTGGCGGTCGACTCGCCGACATGGCGGATACCCAGCGCAAACAGCAGGCGGGCGAGACTGGGCCGTCGGCTGGCGGCGATGCCGTCGAGCAGATTCTCGGCCCAGCGCGTCGGCGTCTGACCGGCCTTAGCCGTTTCCGCCACGCTGCCGTCGCGCTCGTCGGCACGCCGCTTCATTTCGAGCAGGTCGTCGAGCTTGAGGCGATAAAGGTCGGCGACGCCATGCACGTAGCCGAACTCGACCAGGCGCTCGACATAACGCTCGCCCAGCCCCTCGATATCCATCATCCGGCGCCCGGCAAAATGCAGGATGGCCTGGATGCGCTGCGCACTGCATGCAAAACCGCCGGAACACCGCGTCACCGCCTCGCCCGGCTCGCGCACGACGTGAGCACCGCACACCGGGCAGGCGTCGGGCATGGCAAAAGGCTGGGCGGTCGCCGGCCGGCGTTCGGCAACAACGCCGACTACCTCGGGGATGACGTCACCGGCGCGACGCACGATCACCGTGTCGCCGACCTGCACATCCTTGCGGCGCAGTTCGTCTTCATTGTGCAGCGTCGCATTGGTCACCGTGACGCCGCCGACGAAGACCGGCGCCAGACGGGCGACCGGGGTCAGGGCACCGGTGCGGCCGACCTGGATGTCGATCGCCTCGACGATGGTCAAGGCCTCTTCGGCCGGAAATTTGTGGGCAATGGCGAAGCGCGGCGCACGCGCGACGAAGCCAAGCGCTTCCTGCGCCGCCAGCCGGTTGACCTTGTAGACGACGCCGTCGATGTCGTAGGGCAGGTTCGGGCGCTGCGCGCCGATCCGTGAAAAATAGTCGAGCAGCCCCTGGCTGCCGTGCACGACGTCGCGCTCCTTTGCCACCGGAAAACCCCAGGCGGCGAGCTGATCCATCAATTCGGCATGCGTTCCGACGTCGACCGCATCAGCGCCCAGGCCGACGCCGTAGGCGAAGAAGGACAGCGGCCGGCTGGCGGTAATTTTCGAATCGAGCTGGCGCAGGCTGCCGGCGGCGGCATTGCGCGGATTGGCGAACTCCTTGTCGCCGAGCGCGCGCTGGCGTTCGTTGAGCTTGGCGAAATCGGCCTTGAACATCAGCACTTCACCGCGCACCTCGATCAGCGCTGGCCAGCCCTCGCCCGCCAGGCGAGATGGTAAGCATGGCAAGGTACGAAGATTGGACGTTACATCTTCTCCTGCCGCGCCATCGCCACGCGTCAAACCAAATGCAAAATTTCCATTCTCGTAGGTCAAGCTGATCGCTAGCCCATCGAATTTCGGCTCCACGGCATAGTCGACCGTTGCGATATCACGCAAACCATCACGTACCCGCTGATCGAAGGCCTCAACTTCGGCTGCAGAAAAGGCGTTGTTCAACGACAACATCGGGACGCCGTGTTTGCGCTCGCTAAAATGACGAGAACTGACTACCGGCGTCGTCGCCAATTCAACATGACTTGAATGGGTTAACGCCCCCACCCGCTGCGTCGGCGAATCGGCGGTCAGCAGATCGGGATACTGCGCTTCCAGTCCTTGCAGTTCGCGGAACAGCTTGTCGTACTCGGCATCCGGAATGGTCGGTGCATCGAACACGTAATAAGCGACATTGTGACGTTCCAGTTCGCTGCGCAGCCAAGCCGCGCGCTCGGCCTCCGCAACCGGCACCGCCATCAGGAGAACAGCCGCAGGGCCTGGGCCGAGCCGGCCGGCAAGCCGAAACTGGCCATCGTCGCCTGCGGCTTGCCGACGAATTCGCGACGGATATGGTCGAGCTGGGCGTCGGACAGCGGCTGACGATTGTCATCGACCAGCGCACCTTGCAGGGTATCGGCGAAGCGTTTGGCCAGTTCGGTCATCTGCATGAAGACGCGCTCGCCGTGGTCGACGCGCGGCACGTCGAGGACGAAGGTCAGGCCGTGCGTCGTCAGCGTGCGCACCGACTCGGCGGTGAAAGGCGTGCTTTCGTAATTCTGCAGGCTGAACTGGGCGCGACCGGCCTCATCGTAGCGGGTGAACAGGCCGTCGATGCCGAGCACCAGACCGGCCGCTTCGGCCAGCGCGCGAATCTTGGTGCCGGAAAAGGCATTGCCGCGACTGATCAGATTGACCCCGATTTCAAGGTCAACCGCGGCACAGAAACGATCAATCTCGGCGGCCTGGTCGAAGACGCGCGACGAGGGCATGTCGGCCACCGCCATCAATTCGTCGGCCAGCGCCTGCATGGCGTTGGCAAATATCGCAACATCGCCTTCTGAAACCGGCCCCATGCGGTTGACCAGTTGCAGCCCGACGCGCAGGCGGCGCAGGTGCAGATTGCTGTCGGAAGCCAGCCGCTCCCACTCGCGGCTGCGCTCGTTGAAGCCGAGCCAGTGCACCGGCTTGTTCAGGCGATACAGGACATCGCGTTGCGACTGGAGAATCTCGATCGCCGAAACCGGTTCGACCAATTCCATAGCGACGATGAATTCCAGACGCGGATCAAGCAATTCGGCCGGCAGCGCGCTGGCCGGCAGGTCGCTCGATTCATCCTCCAGGCGCTTGCCGAGCAAGCGTTCGGGTGCAGGAGCAGGGGCCGGAACGGCCGGTGCGGCTTGGGCGACGGCAGCGGGGGCTGGCGGCGGCTCGGCGGCGAGCGGTGCGCTGACCGGCGGTGGCGTGTATTCCGGAGCGGGAACATACGCGTCCTCCGCGTCGACCTCCGGCTCGATATCGGCAAACATCGGTTCGACCCGCTCGCTCGATGCGGCCGACTCTTCCTCGCCAAGACCGGGTTCGTTGCGTTCGGTCGGCACCGGCTTGACCGTCACCTTCGGCCCGTCACCAAGCAGCACGTCTTCGTGTTGCGGCTTGAAGACCGCTTCGGCCAGTTTGCGATGGCGATATTCCTGCCACTTGTTGTAAGCGAAAACGCCGACCACCGCCGTTGCGCCCAGGCCAATCAATCCGATCTGAAGTTCGGTCACGCCGCATCCCTCATTTTCAAAGCTTCCTCAATATCCACTTCCACAACGCGCGAAACGCCGGACTCCTGCATCGTTACGCCGACCAGTTGTTCGGCCATTTCCATGGCGATTTTATTATGGGAGATGAATAGAAACTGCGTGTTTGCCGACATTTTCTTCACCATGCCGCAAAAACGCTCCGTATTGGTATCGTCGAGCGGCGCATCGACCTCGTCGAGCAGGCAGAACGGCGCCGGATTCAACTGGAACATCGAGAAGACCAGCGCGATCGCCGTCAGCGCCTTTTCGCCGCCGGACAGCAGATGGATGGTCGAATTCTTTTTGCCCGGCGGCTGGGCGATGACCTGGACGCCGGCATCGAGGATTTCCTCGCCGGTCATCACCAGTTCGGCCCGGCCGCCGCCGAACAGTTCGGGGAAAAGCTGCCCGAAATGGCCGTTTACCGTATCGAAGGTCGATTGCAGCAGATCGCGCGTTTCGCGGTCGATGCGGCGGATGGCGTTTTCCAGGGTTTCCATCGCCTCGGTCAGGTCGGCCGCCTGCATGTCGAGATAGCCCTTGCGCTCGGTCGCCGTGTCCAGTTCTTCAAGCGCCGCCAGGTTGACCGCGCCGAGTTCACCGATGGCATTGCCGAGCCGGGTGATTTCACCCTGCAGGGAAGCCGGCCGGAGATTGCTGCCGTTGGTCGTCAATTCCTGTTGCAGCGCGGCTTCGTCGGCCCCGGCCTCGAGCAGTTGCTGGGCATACTGCTCGGTATTGAGCGTCGCCGCCTGCTCCTTCAGCTTGAGATCGCCGATCCGTTCGCGCAGCGGCTCCAGGCCCTGCTCGATCTTCATCCGCTGCTCTTCCAACGCCCGCAGCGCATTGGTCGCCGATTCCAGCGCATCGCGACAGAGGGCCAAGGCCTGCTCCTTTTCCTGGCGGGCCTCCAGAGCGCCCTGCAGGTTGTCTTCCATGACATCGGCTGGCGCGGCCTCGACCTGCTCGGCGCACTGGGCGCGATCCTTCTCGATACGGTTCAGTTCCCGCTGGGCCGTCGCCTGCTGGGCAAAAATATCCTGCAACTTGCCTTCGCTTTCGCGCAGCGAGAACTGGGCTTCGCGCAAGGCGCGGTCGAAATCGGAGTTGCGTTCGCGTTCGGCCCGCACCGCCCGCTCGGCGTCGTCAAGCCGTGCCTGGGCACCGGCCACCAGCACCCGGATGCGGGACAGGCCGTCGCGCACTTCGGCGATCTTCTCGTCCGCCGCCACGTCGCGCTCGCGCTCGGTTTCTTCCTCTTCGGCCAGTTCGGCCATTTGCTCCTGCAGGCGCTCCTTCTGTTCGCGGTAGCGCTCGATGGCCTGGCCGAGTTTCAGCACCTCAAGCTGCACGGCATGCACGCGCTGCTGGCGGTCGGTGACGTATTGCCGGGTTTCGCCGATCTCTTCCTGCTTGTCCCCGAACTGTTCGTCGAGCACCAGCAGTTGTTCGCGCAGCGCTTCGGCCTGTTCTTCGTAGGCGGCAACCCCTTCGCCCAGCGCCTCGATTTCGCGCTGACGTTCGAGCAAGCCGTGCTCGCTCTTGTCCGGCGCGAAAAAGGTGACGCTAGCCCGGCTCAGCAGGTCGCCGCCAGCTGTCACCAGAACCGCCCCCGGCGGCAGTTCGGCACGCCGGGCCAGGGCGGCATCGAGCGTTGCAGCGGTGAACACCGAGCCAAGCCAGTCGGCCAGCACGGCGGCTATCGCCGGGTTGTCGCTACGCACATGCTCGCTCAGCCGCCCGGCCGGTTCACCGGCCACCGTCGGAGCCGGGAGGACAACGGAAAGCCGGGCATCGGGCCGGTCATGCAACCATTCGTCGAGCTTGGCCGGATCATCGCAGGCGATGGCGTTGAGCCGTTCGCGCAACACCGCCTCGACCGCCGATTCCCAGCCGGCTGCGACATGGATCTGCTGCCACAGCGGCGGCGCCTCTTCCAGCCCATGACGGCGCAACCATTCGGGCAGCTTGCCGCTTTGCCGAGCACTGGCCTGCATCTGCTCCAGCGCGGCACGGCGGGCCTGACCAGCGGCCAGCTCGCGCTCGATGCGCTGCAGCTCGCCCTGCATCTGCTTGCGGGCGGCCTCCAGTTGCGGCAATTCCTGCTGCAGCTGTTGCAGATGATCCTGATCGCCGGCCAGTTCCTCACGCAGCAAGGAGAGCTCTTCTTCCTTTTCGGCCAGATCGAGGGCGTCCGGCGCATCCTGCCCGCCCCCCTCCTCGCGCAGCCGCTCGCGACGCTGGGTGATGGCCTGCAAGGCGCGCTGGGCATGTGCCTTGTTGGTCAGTTCGACCTCCAGGCGCTGCTCGCCGTTGGTCGTCCGGGCCCGCAGCCGTTGCAGTTCTTCCTGCGCCTGGGCGTGGCTTTCCTCGACCTGCGGCGCGATGTCCATCTGCTGGTGCAGGCGTTCCTCCGCCTCGTCGACGCGCAAGCGGGCAATTTCCTGCAGCTCTTCCCACTTCAGCCGATCGCCGGCCAGCCGCTCGGCCGTCTCGGTCCACTGGGCCAGTTCGCCTTCCAGTTGCACCAGGCGCGCCTCCAATTGACTGCGCGACTCGCGGCGATGGCGAATTTCGGCTTCCAGCCTGGCCACTTCGGCATTGGCGGTGTACATCTCGCTTTGCGCCAGATGCAACGCGTCGCCGGCGGCAAAATGGGCCTCGCGGGTTTCCTCGGCGCGCGCTTCGGTTTCGCGCAGCGCGGCGCTTTGCGCCTCAAGGTCGGTAACCGCCCGTTCGACTTCGAGCGCCACGCGCTGGCGTTCGCTCTCCGCTTCGCGCTTCCTGAGCAGCCACAGTATCTGCTGACGCTGCACCAGCTGTTCGTTCAGCGCGTGGTAGCGACGGGCCACTTCGGCCTGCGCTTCGAGTTTTTCCATCTGGCTGCCGAGTTCGAGGCGAATGTCCTCGACCCGGGTCAGGTTCTCCCGGGTGTCTTCCAGCCGGCCGTTGGTTTCCTTGCGCCGTTCCTTGTAACGGGAAACGCCGGCCGCCTCTTCGAGAAAGACCCGCAGGTCGTCCGGCTTGGCCTCGATGATGCGCGAGATCATGCCCTGGCCGATGATGGCGTAGGCGCGCGGCCCAAGGCCGGTGCCGAGGAAAAGATCGGTAATGTCCTTGCGCCGGACCTTCAGGTTGTTGATGAAGTAGTCCGACTGCCCCTGCCGGGTCAGCGTCCGTTTGACCGACAGTTCGGCGTATTGCGACCACTGGCCGAGGGCCCGGCCGAGCAGGTTTTCGAAGATCAGCTCGACGGAAGCGCGCGACACCGGCTTGCGGTTGGACGAGCCGTTGAAGATGACGTCCATCATCGACTCGCCGCGCAACTCCGAGGCTTTCGACTCGCCCAGCACCCAGCGCACGGCATCCATGATGTTGGATTTGCCGCAGCCGTTCGGCCCGACGACGCCGACCAGTTGCCCGGGCAGGGCAACGGCCGTCGGATCGACGAAGGACTTGAAGCCGGAGAGTTTGAGTTTGGTCAGGCGCATGCGCAGTACGGCAGACGGGAAGTGCCCTGTCATGACGGGGGCCGTATGATAGCATCGACGCAATTGCGCAGACGCCCGGCCCGCCCAAGTCTCCCGAGAATCAAGGCCTGGCCGGCCAGGCGACGAGGCGCGCCGCCATCGACCGAGCAGGGACCAACCATGAACGACGATGCATTTTTCCTCAAGCGGGCCATCGAACTGGCCGCCGAAAGCGTCACCTCCGGCCAGGGCGGCCCGTTTGGCGCAGTGGTCGTGCACGCCGGAGCAATCGTCGGCGAAGGCCGCAATCAGGTCGTCCCGGCCTGCGACCCGACCGCCCACGCCGAACTGCTGGCCATTCGGGCGGCCTGCAGCGCCCTCGGCCGCTTCCATCTGACCGACTGCACGCTGTATGCCTCTAGCGAACCCTGCCCGATGTGCCTTTCGGCTGCCTACTGGGCGCGCATCAGCCGCATCGTTTTCGCCAATCCACGGGCCGATGCCGCTGCCGCCGGCTTTTGCGACGACGAACTCTACGACGAATTACGCCTGCCGCACGGCGAACGGCGACTGCCCACCATCCACCTGCCCATTCCCGGCGCCGCCGAGCCCCTGCTCCGCTGGCAGAACTCGCCGACCCGCCAGCCGTACTAGGAAGAACCGCCGGGACGAGCGAATGGCGAAAAACCTTCTTTCGTTCACCAAGCGGGCGCCGCTGATCCGGATCGATTTTCGGCGATAATTAACGCTTTAGCCGCCGCCCCAATAGCCCCCACGTGAATCCGCACCTCGCCCAACTCCAGCCCTACCCCTTCGAAAAGCTGCGCGCCCTGTTCGCCGGCATCACCCCGAACCCGCAATACAAGGAGATCAAGCTCTCCATTGGCGAACCGCAGCATCCGACGCCGCCGTTCATCATGCAGGCGCTGGCCGATGGCCTGAAGGGGCTGGCCAATTACCCGACGACGCCGGGCATACCGGCCCTGCGCCAGGCCATTGCCGCCTGGTGCCAGCGCCGCTACGGGCTGAACCTCGATGCCGAAAGCGAGATCCTGCCGGTCAACGGCTCGCGCGAGGCGCTTTTCTCTTTCGCCCAGACGGTGATCGATCCGAGCCGCGGATATGTGCCGCTGGTCGTCAGCCCGAACCCGTTCTACCAGATCTACGAAGGCGCGGCTTATCTCTCGGGCGCCGAACCGCGCTTCCTCAACAACCTGCCGGACAACGACTTCGCCTTCGACTACGGCGCGCTGTCCGCCGAGGAATGGGCGCGCGTCCAGTTGTTCTACGTCTGCTCGCCGGGCAACCCGACCGGCAAGGTGCTGTCGCTGGCCGATTGGGAGACGCTGTTCGCCCTCTCCGACAAGTACGGTTTCATCATCGCTTCCGACGAGTGCTATTCCGAGATCTACTTCGACGAAGCCAATCCGCCGATCGGCGGCCTGCAGGCCGCCAAGCTGCTCGGCCGCAGCAACGAACGGCTGGTGATGTTCTCCAGCCTGTCGAAGCGCTCCAACGTCCCGGGCATGCGTTCCGGTTTCGTCGCCGGCGACGCCAAGATCCTCAAGAAATTCCTGCTCTACCGCACCTACCACGGCTGCGCCATGCCCCCCCCGGTGCAGACGGCTTCGATCGCCGCCTGGAACGATGAGGCGCACGTCCTCGACAACCGCAACCAGTACCGCGAGAAATTCGCCGCCGTCACTCCGTTGATCGCCGAGGTGCTCGGCACCGGCATGCCGGATGCCAGCTTCTACCTGTGGGCCAAGACCCCGATCGCCGATACCGAGTTCGCCCGGGGTCTGCTCGAACACTATAATGTCGTGGTCCTGCCCGGCAGCTTCCTCGCCCGCGAGGTGGGTGGCGTCAATCCAGGTGCCAATTTCATTCGTATCGCGCTGGTCGCCTCGCTCGAGGAATGCCTCGAAGCGGCCAGCCGTATCCGTCAATTTACCCAACAACTTTAAAACAGAGAGAACCTCCATGAGCCATCCGTTGCAAGCCACCATCGACGACCTCTGGGAACGCCGCACCGAGCTGTCTACCCAATCCGCCGACGCCATCAAGATCATCGAATCGGTGATCGGCGACCTCGACAGCGGCAAATTGCGCGTTGCCGAAAAAATCAACGGCAAATGGGTCGTCAACCAGTGGGCCAAGAAAGCCGTGCTGCTCTCCTTCCGCACCCGCGACAACCGCGTCCAGGAAGCCGGCGAAATTCGTTTCTACGACAAGGTCGACACCAAGTTCCAGGGGTGGACCGAAGAGCAGTTCAAGGCCGGCGGCTTCCGCGTCGTGCCGGGCGCCTTCGCCCGCAAAGGTGCGTTCATCGCCAAGAACGCCGTGCTGATGCCGTCCTTCGTCAACATCGGCGCCTACGTCGATGAAGGCACCATGGTTGACACCTGGGTCACCGTCGGCAGCTGCGCGCAGATCGGCAAGAACGTCCACCTCTCCGGCGGCGTCGGCATCGGCGGCGTGCTTGAGCCGATCCAGGCCGGCCCGGTCATCATCGAAGACAACTGCTTCATCGGCGCCCGTTCGGAAGTCGTCGAAGGCGTCGTCGTCGGCGAAAACTCGGTGATCTCGATGGGCGTCTATCTCGGCCAGAGCACCCCGATCTACGATCGCGCCACCGGCGAAATCAGCTACGGCAAGATCCCGGCCGGCTCGGTTGTGGTCAGCGGCAACCTGCCCAAGGATGGCGGCAAGTACAGCCTGTACTGCGCCGTCATCGTCAAGAAGGTTGATGCCAAGACCCGTTCGACCACCAGCATCAACGAACTGCTGCGCGCCTAAGTCACCCCCAAAGACCCGGAGGTCTTTTTTATGATCCTCGACAAACTGTTCCAGCTGATGTCGGAAAAGCAGGCGTCGGATATTTTCATATCCGCCGGCGCGCCCATCCACATCAAGATTCAGGGCAACACCCTGCCGGTCAATCAGCAGGTCATGTTGCCCGACATGATCGAAAAGATCGCTTACGAACTGATGTCGCCGGAGCAGATCAAGACCTTCGAGGCGACCTGGGAGATGAACCTCTCCTTCGGCGTGCCGCAGGTCGGCAACTTCCGGGTCAATATTTTCCGCCAGCGCGGCTCGATCAGCATCGTCGTCCGCTTCATCCTCGGCAACATTCCGCCGCTCGACGACCTCGGCTTGCCGCCCGTCCTCGCCGACATGATCATGGAAAAGCGCGGCCTGATCCTGATCGTCGGCGCCACCGGCTCGGGCAAATCGACGACCATCGCTTCGATGCTGGACCACCGCAATGCGCACCGTTCCGGCCACATCCTGACCGTCGAAGACCCGATCGAATTCCTCTTCAAGCACAAGAAATCGATCGTCAATCAGCGCGAAATCGGCATGGATACGGCCGACTGGCAATCGGCCTTGAAGAATGCGATGCGTCAGGCGCCCGACTGCATCCTGATCGGCGAAATCCGCGACAAGGAAACCATGCAGGCTGCCATCGCCTATGCCCAGACCGGCCACCTCTGTCTCGCCACGCTGCATGCCAACAACAGCTATCACGCGCTGAACCGCATCATCAGCTTCTTCCCGCTGGAAAACCGGCCGGCGTTGTTCCTCGACCTCTCGGTCGCGCTGCGCGCCATCGTCTCGCAGCGCCTGGTCAAGAAGCCGGACGGCAAGCGCCTGCCGACCTGCGAAGTCATGCTCAACACCCGTCATATCAGCGAACTGATCGAGCGCGGCGAAGTGCAGGCCATCAAGGACGCCATGGAACAGACGCTGGCGCCCGGATCGCAGACTTTCGAACAGGATCTCTTCCGACTCTATCGCGAAGCGGTCATCTCCCTCGACGAAGCACTGGCCAATGCCGATTCGCCGACCAACCTGTCCTGGCTGATCAACAATTCCGAACTGACTACCGGCAACGGCAAGGAAGACAAGAAGATCGACACCGCCCTCGAGTTCGACAGCATCAACTCGGGCGGCGCCTCCTTCAAGGAATTCACGCTCAGCCTTTCCGACACCGACGAAGAAACCACTTGATGTCCGACCCTACCCTGGCCTTGGCGACGCAGATCATCGCCAGACCGTCCCTGACGCCGGATGACGCCGGTTGCATGGAGATCATCGCCGAGCGCCTGAAACCGCTCGGCTTTTCCATCGAATACATCAATCGCAACGGCGTGACCAATCTCTGGGCCCGCCGCGGCACGGCCAAACCGCTGTTCGTTTTCGCCGGCCATACCGACGTCGTGCCGACCGGCCCGCTCGAGCAATGGACTTCGCCGCCCTTCGCCCCGGAAATCCGCGAAGGCGTGCTCTACGGCCGCGGCACGGCCGACATGAAATCGTCGCTGGCGGCGATGGTGACGGCCGTCGAAACCTTCCTCGCCGCCCACTCCAAGCATCCCGGCTCGCTGGCTTTTCTGCTTACCTCCGACGAGGAAGGCGATGCCAACGACGGCACCGTCGCCGTCGTCGAAGCCCTGAAAGCGCGTGGTGAAACGCTCGATTTCTGCATCATCGGCGAACCGACCTCGGTCAACGAACTCGGCGACATGATCAAGAATGGCCGGCGCGGCTCGCTGTCCGGCGTACTGACGGTGAAAGGCATCCAGTGCCACATCGCCTACCCGGAAAAAGGCCGCAACCCGATCCACGAAGCTGCCCCGGCTCTGGCCGAACTGGCCGCCACCGAGTGGGACCAGGGCAACGAGTATTTCCCGCCGACCACCTGGCAGATTTCCAACATCCACGGCGGCACCGGCGCCACCAACGTCGTACCGGGCAGTGTCGAGATCAAGTTCAATTTCCGCTTCGCTACCGCCAGCACCCCGGAAAGCCTGCAGCAACGGCTGCTCGGCATACTCGACAGGCATGACCTGGACTACGCCATCAAATGGACGCTCGGCGCCCGCCCCTTCCTGACCGGCCGCGGTCCGCTGGCCGATGCCGCGACGACCGCCATCCGCGAGATCTGCGGCATCGAGTCCGCGCTATCGACGACCGGCGGCACCTCCGACGGTCGCTTCATCGCTGAAATCTGCGGCCAGTTGCTCGAAATCGGGCCGGTCAACGCGACCAGTCACAAGATCGACGAATGCGTCGATATCACCGCCCTGCCGAAGATTTCCGCCATCTATGCCCGCATCCTCGAACAAGTCCTGAGCGCATGACCGATCACATTGCCAAAAACGAACTGCTCACCGTTCGCGACTATCTCCGCTATGCGGTCAGCCGCTTCAACGCCGCCCATCTGTTTTTCGGCCACGGCAGCGACAACGCCTGGGACGAAGCGGTCTACCTGACGCTGCACACGCTGAACCTACCGCTCGACCGCCTCGAACCTTTTCTCGATGCCCGGCTGCTACCGCACGAACGCGAAGCGCTGCTCGACATCTTCCGCCGCCGCTGCGAAGAACGCCTGCCGGCCGCCTACCTGACCCAGGAAGCTTGGCTCGGCGAGCACAGCTTTTACGTTGACGAACGCGTCATCGTGCCGCGCTCGTTCATTGCCGAACTACTGCAGGAACAACTGACACCGTGGGTTGAAAACCCCTACGAAGTGGTTTCGGCCCTCGACCTGTGCACCGGCTCCGGCTGCCTGGCCATCCTGACCGCCCTCGCCTTCCCGGAAGCCGAGGTCGATGCGGTGGACCTGTCGACCGACGCCATTGCCGTCGCCGAGCGCAACGTCGCCGACTACCACCTGACCGACCGCCTCCATCTGATCCAGTCCGACGCCTTCAGCAAACTGGCCGGCAAGCGCTACGACCTGATCATTTCCAATCCGCCCTACGTCGACGAGGAGTCGGTTGCCGCGCTGCCTCCGGAATACCTGCACGAGCCGGAACTGGCGCTCGGTTCCGGCGAGGACGGCCTCGATTTCACCCGCATCATCCTGCGCGAAGCGAAAAAGCACCTGAATCCGGAAGGCCTGTTGATCGTCGAAATCGGCCACAACCGCGCGGCTCTGGAAGATGCCTACCCGACGCTGCCCTTCACCTGGCTGGATACCGCCGCCGGCGACGAGTTCGTTTTCCTGCTGCACGCCGCCGACCTGCCGGATTGACCAAGCTTTACGAACTGCCCAGCCCGTTCGACAACGAAACGGGTACCGTGCTGATGCTCGAACCGGACTGGGCCAAGGCCGGCGAGTTGCGCGCCCAGTTGCTCGACGAAAGCTATCCCAAGCCCTTCGTCATCGATGACGGCAAATCGCGCTTCCTGTATTTCAACGTCCGTCTAATGCAGAGCGAAATGTCGCTGAAGGCGCCGAACGAGCTGGCGCTGCGTTACACGCAGAAGATGATGGCCTTCCTGCTCTTTCATCCGCGCCCGAAACGCATCGAGCTGATCGGTCTGGGCGGCGGCTCGCTGATCAAGTTCTGCTATCACCGCATGCCCGGTACGCAACTGACCGCCGTCGAACTCGACCCCAACGTGATTGCCCTGCGCGACACTTTCCTGCTGCCGGCCGACGATCCGCGCCTGCAGGTAGTGCACGCCGATGGCGCCGACTATCTGGAAAACACCGAAAAAGGCATCGACGTGCTACTGGTCGATGCCTTCGACAAGACCGGCTTTGCACCCAGCCTGGCCAACCGCCAGTTTTTCGAGAATGCTTTCGCCAAACTGGCCGGCAACGGCATTCTGGTGATCAATCTGGCCGGCGAAAAGGAAACCTACGCCGGGCTGATCGGCGAAGCGATGCATGTCTTTGACGACCAGGTCATCGTCATCTCGGTGCCCGACGACGGCAACCACATCCTCTACGCCTTCAAGGAACGCTACTTCGAGCCACGCTGGCGCTGGCTGCACAACTACGCGAAGGAATTGCGCGCCAAGTTCGGCCTCGACTTTCCGGCCTTCGCGCAAAAGATGGAACGCTCGACCAAGCTCGGTCTGGCCCGCCGCGAAGCCCTGCGCCGGCGCTGACGCCTACTTGTCGCCGGCGGCCTGCTCGGCCCGCTGCTGCGCCTGCTCGGTCGCCTGATCGAGCTTCTGCTGGAATTGCTGCAGGTTCTTCTGCCCCTGCTCCACTTCCCGCTTCTTCAGCGCGGCCGCCGTGGCAGCCGTGCCGGCCGTTTCAACCCCGCAGGCGGCCAGCGAAAGCGTCGCCAGCAAGATAAACAGCACTTTCATTGTGCGTCCTCCTGTTGCTCGGCCAGTTCGGCCAGAATCGACCCGAGCAAGGCCCAGCAGCGATCGACCGTTGAAACCTCGACCGACTCGCCCGGCGCATGGGCGCCCCGGATGGTCGGCCCGAAAGAAACGATGTCCAGCCCCGGATACTTGGCCCCAATGATGCCGCATTCCAGCCCGGCGTGGATGACCTGGACTTTCGATTCGGCGGCGAAATCACGGCGATAGACGGCTTCGCACAGCGCCAGCAACGCCGAATCGGGATTCGGCGCCCAGCCCGGGTAGTAGCCTGCCTTCTCGGCCAGCGTCCCGCTCAGCGCAAACAGGCTGACGATCTCGTCGGCCAGCGCCAGGCTGGCACTGCCGAGCAGCGAACGCACCATGAAGTTGCACGATCCCCCATTCGGGTGCACATCGACCATACCCAGATTGTTCGAAGTCTCGACGACACCCGGCACCTGCCGGCTCATCCGGCGCACACCATGCGGCGCCGCATGCAGCGAGGCGAGCCAGATGGCCTGTTCGGTCTGGCTCATCAGCAGAGCCGCCGGAGCGGCCGCCAACTCGAGCGTCACGCCATCATCGACGCCCCGCAACTCCTCGCGCAACAGCGCTTGCTGCTCGCCGAGCAGCCCCGGCAAGCGAGCCAGCGCCTCGGCCGGCACGGCAATCGTCGCCAATGCTTCGCGCGGTAATGCATTGCGCGCGCTGCCGCCCTGCAACTCGGCCAGCCGTAGCGGCATGCCCGCTTCCAGTTGGCGCAACACGCGCACCAGCAACTTGATGGCGTTACCGCGCTCCTCGTGAATATTGACGCCGGAATGCCCGCCACGCAGGCCGCGCAAGCTGATGCGGCATGTCTGGTAGTCGCTGGGAACGGCCTCGCCCCCCCCTGGCCGCATCACATTGACGTCCAGACCGCCAGCGCAACCGAGGTAGAACTCGCCCCACTCCTCGGTATCGAGGTTGAGCATCATGCTGCCTTCCAGCACGCCGGCCGCCAAGCCGCGCGCGCCACCCATGCCGGCCTCCTCATCGACGGTCAGCAAGGCTTCGAGCGGGCCGTGCACCAAACTACCGTCCTCAAGCACCGCGAGAATCAAGGCGACGCCGATCCCGTTATCGGCGCCCAGCGTCGTTCCCTCGGCGATCAGCCAGCCATCGCGCAATACGGGCTGAATGGCATCGCGGGAAAAGTCGTGAGTAGTCTCTGCATTCTTCTGGCACACCATGTCGAGATGCGCTTGCAGCACGACGCCCGGCGCATGCTCCCGGCCGGCGCTGGCCGGCTTGCGGATAATCAGGTTGCCGGCAGCGTCCACCGTCGTCGGCAGGCCACGCGCCTCGGCCCAATCCTTGATGCGCGCGCGCAAGGCGCCTTCCTGCTTGGAAGCACGCGGCGTTGCGCACAACAAGGCGAAATGCGCCCAGATGTTGGCGGGCTGCAAACCGGAAAACACGGAATGGGACAGAGACATGGCGACTCCAAAGAGAAAACCCCCGCAAACCTTGCGGCTTGCGGGGGTCAAATTCTGGGGCGACTGATGGGGCTCGAACCCACGACAACCGGAATCACAATCCGGGACTCTACCAACTGAGCTACAGCCGCCGCTGTAAGAAGGCGCGCATTGTACGAACTTCCGTTGCTTGTGTCTAGCGATTCCAAAAATCTTCCGTACTGCAAGCCACTAATCCGCATTTGATCGGCCGTGATAGAATCGTCCGCTTTATTTTTCGGCTCTGTAGGCACAAGGAATTCTCATGGAAGCAACCACTGCACAAGCTAACGAACTCGAACGTCGCGTCGATCTCTCCATCGCCATTGCCGATGTCGAGAAGGAAATGGAACAGCGCCTGAAGCGCATGGGCAAGAACATGAAAATCCCCGGCTTCCGCCCGGGCAAGGTTCCGTTCAGCATCGTCAAGCAGCAACATGGTGATCACGCTCGCCACGAAGTGCTGTCGGAAGAACTTGATCGCGTTTTCGGCGAAACCGTCACCACGCAGAAAATGCGCGTCGCCGGTTACCCGCGGATCGAGCCGAAGACCAGCGAAAGCACCACCCACCTTGAGTTCTCGGCGATTTTCGAGGTCTACCCGGAATTCACCCCCGGCGACCTGTCGTCCGCCGAAGTCGAGCGTCCGGTCCTCGAAGTCAGCGCCGCTGAAATCGACAAGACCCTGGACATCCTGCGCCAGCAGCGTGTCACCTACGAAGACACCGACCGCGCCGCCGCCAAGGAAGACCGCGTCGTTATCGACTTCCTCGGCAAGAAGGATGGCGTGCCTTTCCAGGGCGGCCAGGCCAACGATTACCCCTTCGTGCTCGGCCAGGGTCAGATGCTGCCCGACTTCGAGAACGCCGTTGAAGGCGCCAAAGTCGGCGAGTCCAAGACTTTCGACCTGAATTTCCCGGCCGATTACCACGCCAAGGATCTGGCCGGCCAAACCGTCCAGTTCGACGTCACCGTCAAGCAGGTGCAAGCACCGAAGCTGCCGGAAATCGATGCCGAGTTCGCGATCAGCATGGGCGTTGCCGACGGCGATGTCGCCAAGATGCGTGCCGAGATCGAAGCCAACCTGAAGCGCGAAGTGAAGCGCCGCATCGAAGGCAAGCTGAAGGACCAGGTCATGGAAGCGCTGCTCAAGGCCAACCCGATCACCATTCCGACCGCCCTCGTCGACATGGAAATCCAGCGCCTGATGCAAGCCGCCCGCCAGGATATGGAACAGCGTGGCATGAAAGTCAAAGACATGCCGATTCAGCCGGAATGGTTCGCCGACCAGGCGAAGCGTCGCGTGACCCTTGGTCTGATTCTTGCTGAAGTAGTCAAAACGGAAAAGCTCCAGGCAACCCCGGAACAGGTTCGTGCGATGGTCGAGGAAACCGCCCAGAGCTACGAACAGCCGGAAGAGGTTATCCGCTGGTACTACGCCCAACCGCAACGCCTGCAGGAAGTTGAAGGGGTGGCGATTGAAAACAACGTGGTCGAGTGGGTACTGGGCAAAGCCAAAGTGACCGAAAAGGCTGCAGTTTTTGATGAATTGATGGGCCAAAAGCAGTAATCTGGACCTTGTCGCGAAAACGACAAACGTCTCGAATGTAACCAAACTCGGCAACACAAGAAGGGCTGACATGAATATCGACAACGCAAATAACTGGGATCCGCAGGCCTTGGGCCTCGTCCCCATGGTGGTTGAACAGAGCGGACGCGGTGAGCGCGCGTACGACATCTATTCGCGCCTGCTGAAGGAACGCGTGATCTTTCTTGTCGGCCCGGTTAACGACGCCAGCGCCAACCTGGTCGTCGCCCAATTGCTGTTCCTTGAAGCGGAAAATCCGGACAAGGACATTTATTTCTACATCAACTCGCCGGGCGGCTCGGTAACGGCTGGCATGTCGGTCTACGACACCATGCAGTTCATCAAACCGGACGTTTCGACGCTGTGCATCGGTCAGGCCGCCTCTATGGGCGCCTTCCTGCTCAACGCCGGCGCCAAGGGCAAGCGCTTTGCGCTACCCAACTCCCGCGTGATGATTCACCAGCCGCTGGGCGGCTTCCAGGGCCAGGCCTCGGATATCGCCATCCATGCCAAGGAAATCCTGTCGATTCGCGATCGTTTGAACCGGCTGATGGCCGAACACAGCGGCCAGCCGCTCGAACGCATCGAAAAGGACACCGATCGCGACAACTTCCTGTCTGCCGAAGAAGCTGCAGAATATGGATTGATCGACAAGGTACTAACCCGCCGCGACGCGGCTTGACCGGAGACCTACAGATGACTAAAGGCGGCCAGGAAAAACTGCTCTACTGCTCCTTCTGCGGCAAAAGCCAGCATGAAGTCAAAAAGCTTATCGCCGGTCCGTCGGTGTTTATCTGTGACGAGTGCATCGCACTCTGCAATGACATCATCCGCGACGAGTTGCCGGAAGAAGCCGCCAAGGCAGGTCGTTCCGACCTGCCGACGCCGCGCGAGATCAGCTCCATTCTCGACCAGTACGTGATCGGCCAGGAAGTCGCCAAGCGCATCCTGGCGGTTGCCGTATACAACCATTACAAGCGCCTGCGCCACACCGCCAAGAACACCGGCGAGGTGGAATTGGCGAAGAGCAACATCCTGCTGATCGGCCCGACCGGTTCCGGCAAAACCCTGCTCGCCCAGACGCTGGCCCGCATGCTCAATGTCCCCTTCGTGATGGCCGATGCCACCACGCTGACCGAAGCCGGCTATGTCGGCGAGGACGTCGAGAACATCATCCAGAAGCTGCTGCAGAAGTGCGACTACGACATCGAGAAAGCCCAGCAGGGCATCGTCTACATTGACGAAATCGACAAGATTTCGCGCAAGTCCGACAACCCGTCGATCACCCGCGATGTATCCGGAGAAGGCGTGCAGCAAGCCCTGCTCAAGCTCATCGAAGGTACTGTCGCCTCGATTCCGCCACAGGGCGGTCGCAAGCATCCGAACCAGGATTTCGTCCAGGTTGACACCACCAATATCCTGTTTATCTGCGGCGGCGCCTTCGCCGGCCTGGAAAAAGTCATCCAGAAACGTTCCGAAAAGGGCGGCATCGGCTTCGGTGCCGAGGTCAAGAGCAAGGATGACGGCCGAGCAGTCGGCAAGATCCTGCTCGAAACCGAGCCGGAAGATCTCATCAAGTTCGGCCTGATTCCCGAACTGATCGGCCGCCTGCCGGTCGTCGCCACCCTGCAGGAACTGGAAGAGGATGCCCTGGTGCAGATCCTGACCGAGCCGAAGAATGCGCTGGTCAAGCAGTACCAGAAGTTGTTCAACATGGAAGATGTCGAACTGGAAATCCGTCCAGGCGCTCTTTCGGCGATTGCCAAGAAGGCACTTGCCCGGAAAACCGGCGCCCGCGGCCTGCGTTCGATCATGGAACACGCATTGCTGGACACGATGTACGAACTTCCCGGCATGGAGAATGTCGAAAAGGTCGTCATCGATGAAAACATGATCAACGGCGACACCCCGCCCCTGCTCATTTACGCCGATCAGCCAAAGGTTTCCGGCTCCAACTGAGCCGAGACTTGAATTGCGGTTCCCCGCCCCCACGTAGGGGGCACATACCTATTTCAAAGGCATCGTAATGTCGAACCCCAACACGCTCCCGGAATCCGTCGAACTGCCGCTGCTGCCGCTGCGCGATGTCGTCGTTTTTCCCCATATGGTCATCCCGCTGTTCGTCGGCCGCCCGAAATCCATCAAGGCGCTCGAAATGGCCATGGAAGCCGGCAAGAACATCCTGTTGGTCGCCCAGAAATCGGCGGCCAAGGATGAGCCGGAACCGGAAGACCTTTATCGCATCGGCTGCATGGCCAATATCCTGCAGATGCTCAAGCTGCCCGACGGCACCGTCAAGGTGCTGGTCGAAGGCACGCAGCGCGCCCGCATTGAGGCCATCGAGGTGCAATCCTCGGTCTTCATGGCAACCGCCGTCCCGCTGCCGCAACCCGGTGTCGAAGACCACGAAATTGAGGCCATGCGTCGCGCCGTGGTTGCCCAGTTCGACCAGTTCGTCAAACTGAACAAGAAAATTCCGCCGGAAGTTCTCTCCTCCATCGCCGGCATCGAGGATGCCGGCCGTTTGGCCGACACCATCGCCGCCCACCTGCCGCTCAAGCTCGAGCAGAAGCAGGAAGTGCTGGAGATGGAAAGCATCCGCGACCGCATTGATCGCCTGCTCTCCCAACTCGAATCCGAAATCGACATCCTGCAGGTCGAAAAGCGCATCCGCGGCCGCGTCAAGCGTCAGATGGAAAAGAGTCAGCGCGAGTACTACCTGAACGAACAGGTCAAGGCCATCCAGAAAGAACTCGGCGAAGGCGAAGAAGGTGCCGACCTCGACGAACTGGACAAGAAGATCAAGGCCGCCGGCATGAGCAAGGAAGGCCTGGCCAAGGCACAGGGCGAACTGAAGAAGCTGCGCCTGATGTCGCCGATGTCAGCCGAGGCTACCGTCGTCCGCAATTTCATCGAAACGCTGATCGGCCTGCCGTGGCGCAAGAAGACCCGTATCAGCAAGGATCTGCGCGAAGCCGAAAAGGTTCTGGATCAGGACCATTACGGCCTGGACAAGGTCAAGGAACGCATCGTCGAGTATCTCGCCGTGCAACAGCGGGTCGACAAGGTCAAGGCCCCGATCCTCTGTCTGGTCGGACCTCCGGGTGTGGGCAAGACCTCGCTGGGCCAGTCGATCGCCAAGGCGACGAACCGCAAGTTCGTCCGTATGGCCCTCGGTGGCGTTCGCGATGAAGCGGAAATTCGCGGCCACCGGCGCACCTACATCGGCTCGATGCCCGGCAAGATCCTGCAAAGCCTGACCAAGGTCGGCGTGCGCAATCCGCTGTTCCTGCTCGACGAAGTGGACAAGCTCGGCCAGGATTTCCGTGGCGACCCTTCTTCCGCTCTGCTCGAAGTGCTCGACCCGGAACAGAACCACACCTTCCAGGACCATTACGTCGAGGTCGATTTCGATCTCTCCGACGTGATGTTCGTCGCTACTGCCAATACGCTGAACATTCCGGCCGCACTGCTTGACCGGATGGAAGTGATCCGCCTATCCGGTTATACGGAAGACGAAAAGGTCAATATCGCCATGCGCTATCTGCTGCCCAAGCAGATCAAGAACAATGGCCTCAAGAAGACTGAAATCGCGGTGGCCGACAGCGCCATTCGCGACATCGTCCGCTACTACACCCGGGAAGCCGGGGTACGGGCACTCGAACGGGAAATCTCAAAGATTTGCCGCAAGGTCGTCAAAACCTTGGTCCTGAAAAAGCGCGATGCGAAGATTCTGGTCAATGCCAAGAATCTCGACAAATTCCTTGGCGTGCAGCGCTATAGCTACGGCATGGCCGAAAAGGAAAATCAGGTCGGTCAGGTTACCGGTCTGGCCTGGACGGAGGTTGGCGGCGAATTGCTGACCATCGAATGCGCCATCATGCCGGGCAAAGGCAACATCATCCGCACCGGTTCGCTGGGCGATGTCATGAAGGAATCGGTCGAAGCAGCCCGCTCCGTCGTGCGCGCTCGCGCCCGTCGCCTTGGCATCAAGGATGAGGCTTTCGAGAAGACAGACATCCACATCCACGTCCCGGAAGGCGCCACCCCGAAGGACGGCCCTTCCGCCGGCGGCGCCATGACGACCGCACTGGTCTCGTCCTACACCGGCATTCCGGTTCGTTGCGACGTCTGCATGACCGGCGAGATCACCTTGCGCGGCGAAGTACTGCCGATCGGTGGTCTCAAGGAAAAGCTGCTGGCAGCGGTACGCGGCGGCTTGAAAACGGCACTGATTCCGGAAGAGAACGTCAAGGACCTCGCCGAGATCCCCGACAACATCAAGAACAAGATCGAAATCGTGCCGGTCAAGTGGATCGATCAGGTTCTGGAGCGAGCCCTGGAACGCCTGCCTGAGGCGCTTCCGGAGGTAACGACCGAGAAATCCGCGGTTGTTGGCGCGACCGAGCCGGCTGCGGCACCGGTGACGCTTACTCATTGATTTACAAGGAAAGGATGCCGACGTATTAACGTCGCCATCCTTTTCCGCACCGCCGGCCCCGGGTATTCGGCGAAAATCCGCTTGACACAAGGATTTCGGGAGCGATATAAATCCGTCCTTACAAAAATTTCGCTTCACCATTCCATCCTATTAGGGGACCAATATGAACAAGACCGACCTGATCGACCATATCGCCACTTCCGCCGAAATTTCCAAGGCTGCCGCCGGTCGCGCACTTGACGCCACCGTTGCTGCCGTCACGGAAGCCCTGAAGAATGGCGACACCGTCAGCCTGATCGGTTTCGGCACTTTCTACGTTGGCGAGCGTGCAGCCCGTACCGGTCGCAATCCGCGCACCGGCAAAACGCTGGAAATCAAGGCCGCCAAATCACCGAAATTCCGTCCGGGCAAGGGTCTGAAAGACGCGCTGAACTAAGCGCGTCCGGGTGCTTAGCTCAGTTGGTAGAGCGCTAGCCTTACACGCTGGATGTCGGGGGTTCGAGCCCCTCAGCACCCACCAGAACTCCTGAAAAGGACACACAAACCCCGCTCACGTAGCGGGGTTTGTGCTGAAAGAGAGTGGCCAATGACTCCAGCATCGATGCACAGCGACCAGGACAAAAAAGGGGATGCATTAAAGACCCAGCGATTTCAGATGCTGGAGGACATCGCCAAGGAGCTCTCGGGTGAGGTGATTTTCCCCACCTATTTCGATGCCGTCATGCGCCTGCGCAAGGTTCTCCAGGATCCGGCCCAGAGCATTTCCGGAATCGCTGCGGCGGTTGCCATCGAACCCCTGATCAGCGCCAAATTGCTGCATCTGGCCAATTCCGTAGCCTTCAATCCGCAAGGCAGGGAAGTCGTCGATCTCAAGTCGGCAATTGCCCGACTCGGCGTCAACGCCGTACGCACCGCAGCACTGTCCATCGTCATGACCCAGTTGTTGCGCGCCAAGGGCATGGCCGCCTTCTCCGAGATAACGCATGCGCTCTGGGAGCATTCCATCCGCACCGCAGCGGCCGCCCGCATCCTTGCCAAGACGGCGAGTCGCCTGAATTCGGACGAAGCCATGTTGGCCGGCCTGATTCATGATCTTGGCGCGTTCTACATGCTCTACCGCGCGACGCAGTATGAAGAATTGCGCGAGCGCCCGGATAGCGTCAAGTACCTGATCATCCAGTGGCACGAAAGCATCGGCGCGTCATTGCTCAATGCCATCGGCATTCCCGAGGAAATCGTCGATGCCACCATTGACCACGACCGGATTCGCCCCACCCCGGACCCCATCCGCAACCTGCAGGAAGTGATTTACGTGGCCAACATGCTGGCTGATGGCCATTTTGAATGGTTGATGCAGGATCAGCAGAAATCCCCGGAAGAATTAACCGTGCTGAATGAAAAATATGGCCATCTGATTCCTGAAATCGATGCCCTGGCCAAGGAAATGCACGCCAGTTTCAGTTGAAATTGCGCGTGCCAACCCACCTTAGTCTTTCCGGCCGTGTCCGGTTTTGACTTGGGTCGATGCCAGGATGCCGCGCAGGATGTTGATTTCATCCTTTTCCAATCGAACGCGACCGAACATACGGCGCAATTTGGGCATCAAACGACCTGGTTGGGCCGGATTGAAAAACCCGGTATCGGTCATCACCGACTCCAAATGCCCGAACAAGCCCTCAACTTCGTCCAGACTGGCCGTCGGCGAAACGAACGGGGTAACCCCCTGGCCGGCAACCGGCGGTCGCTCGGAAAACGCTGCCATGCGGCATTCGTAGCACAACACTTGCACCGCCGAACCAAGATTGAGCGAGCTGAAATCCGGGTTGGTCGGTATCGTCACTGCCGCCTGACAATGCAGGATTTCCTCATTGCTCAGGCCGACCGTTTCGTTGCCGAAAACCAGTGCCACATCCCCGTGTTCCGCTTCGGCCAGCAGACGGGCAACCGTTTCGCGCGGCTGGCCGATTGCCGGCCCGAGATCCCGCTGCCGTGCCGATAGCGCTACGGCAAATACGCTTCCGGCAAGGGCTTCAGCCAGCGACGCGGTTATTTTTGCCTTTTCCAGCAGGTCGACCGCACCGGTCGCCCGCGTATCGGCTTCCGGATCAGGAAACTGCTTGGGCTGCACCAGATACAAACTGGACAAGCCCATCGTCTTCATGGCCCGGGCCACCGCGCCGATATTACCCGGATGACTCGGACGGCACAGGACGACTCTGATACGTGAAAGAAGGCTTTCCGGGTTCATAGTGTAAAATTCGTTCTTTCAATATAAATCGGGTGGCTTCTGCCACCCGATAGCTCTTTAAAGCCATGCATCCAGCCCTGAATATCGCCATCAAGGCGGCGCGCCGCGCCGGCCAGATCATCAATCGTGCTTCCAACGATCTCGACCTGCTGAAGGTTTCGACCAAGCAACCCAACGATTTCGTCACCGAAGTCGACAAGGCCGCCGAAGCCGCCATCATCGAGACGCTGCAGGAGGCCTACCCAGCGTACGGCATTTTAGCAGAGGAGTCCGGCGAGACGGCCGGCAAGGGTTCGGGCGACAGCGAATACCAGTGGATCATCGACCCACTGGACGGAACGACCAACTTCATCCATGGCATGCCCCAGTACGCCGTCTCGATTGCCCTGAGCAAAGGCGGCTCGATCGAACAGGCAGTGGTTTTCGACCCCAACCGCAACGAACTCTTCACGGCCAGCAAAGGCGGCGGCGCCTTCCTCAACGAACGCCGCATTCGTGTCTCGCGCCGCATCAAACTGCAGGGGTCCCTGATCGGGACCGGCTTTCCGTACCGCATGTTCGACAAAATCGACACCTACCTTGCCATCTTCAAGGAACTGTCCCAGAAGACGGCCGGCCAACGGCGTCCGGGGGCAGCCTCGCTCGACCTCGCCTATGTTGCATGTGGCCGTTTTGACGGCTTCTGGGAGTTTGGTCTGTCGCCCTGGGACATGGCCGCCGGCGTGCTGCTGATTTCGGAAGCGGGCGGCTTGGTCAGCGACCTGCGCGGCGAAGCCAACTATCTGGAAACCGGCAACCTGATCGCTGGCACTCCGAAGGTTTTTGCCCCGTTGCTCAAGGTCGTCGAAAGCCACCTGCCGGAATCGGTACGCGGCTAAACCAAGCTTTCTTGAGCAAACCCACTTCCTGACCCAGGGAGTGGGGATCCTGCAAACGCGGCAATCAAATGCCGCTGGGTTCCCAAGCACCAACTATCGACGGGAACCACAGGAGCCAATCAATCCGCGCTCCCTCCGCCTTACTCGCCGACGATATCGACGCCGGCCGGCGGTGTGAATTTGAAGGTGGCAGCAGGGAGTACCGGGTTGCGTTCAAGCCTGGAAAAGCGGATATGCGTCGTCTGCCCAAAGCTGTCGTGCAACTCCATGGCCTTCAGATCACTACCAACGAAGCCGAGACGTACGCTTTCAAAGCCACTGTCACTGGTCTTGGGCATCGCTTCGACCCAGGCCATCCCCTCGGCTTCGCCAACATCCTTGAGGGTGAAGTTTTTCTCCAAATCGTTGTTGCCCGAGAGTAGCGCGGCCGGCGACCCGTTGATTGCCTGACCGGCCTTGCGGACAGTGATCTGCTTCAGCTCGGTGTCGTAAATCCAGATTTTCTCGCCATCACCCACCACCAGCTGCGGGTAGGGTTTCTGGATATCCCAGCGCAGTTTCCCAGGCCGCGAGATGGCGACCAGGCCGGACGACTGCTGCGGCTTGCGCCCGCCTTTACCGATGACCATTTGAGAGAACTCGGCTCTCAGCGTCCGCGTGCTGCCGAGGAACTGGTGGAGTTGATCGACGGCACCGGCGTGAGCCCACTGGGGCAAAACGGCGACGACTGCGACCGACAGCATTTTCAGGGCAAATTTCATTCAGCTTCCTTGCGGGCCAAAACCTCACGGCCACCACGACCATCCATTGTCGAAACCAGACCGGCTTTTTCCATCGCTTCGATGAGCCGTGCCGAACGGTTATAACCGATACGCAGGTGACGCTGGACCAGCGAAATCGACGCACGCTTGTTCTTCAGCACGATATCGACAGCCTGGTCGTAGAGCGGATCACTTTCGGCATCGTTACTCCCCTCGCCACCCTCGCCGCCTTCTTCATCGTCACCGGCAGACCCGGTGAGGATATCTTCGATATATTCCGGCGCACCGGTCGCCTTCAGATGCTCGACCACACGATGTACTTCATCATCGGAAACGAAAGCGCCATGCACCCGGGTCGGGTAACCGGTACCGGGCGCCAGATAGAGCATGTCGCCCTGGCCAAGCAGTGCCTCGGCCCCCATCTGATCGAGGATGGTCCGCGAATCGATCTTGCTGGAGACCTGGAAGGACAGGCGGGTCGGGATGTTCGCCTTAATCAGGCCGGTGATAACGTCGACGCTCGGCCGCTGGGTCGCCAGCACGAGGTGGATACCGGAGGCACGGGCTTTCTGCGCCAGACGGGCGATCTGCTCCTCGACCTTCTTGCCGACGACCATCATCAAGTCGGCCAGTTCGTCGATGATGACGACGATGAACGGCATGGTCTTCAGCGGCTCCGGGGTTTCCGGCGTCAGCGTCAGCGGATTGGGGATGTGCTCGCCGCGCTTCTCGGCGTCGCGAATCTTGGTGTTGAGACCGGCGATATTGCGCACCCCCATCGCCGACATCAGCTTGTAGCGTTTTTCCATCTCCGTCACGCACCAGTGCAGCGCATTGGCGGCCTGTTTCATGTCAGTGACGACCGGTGCCAGCAGGTGCGGGATGCCCTCGTAGATGGACAATTCGAGCATCTTCGGGTCGACCATGATCAGGCGGACCTGATCCGGCTCCGCTTTGTAAAGCATCGAGAGGATCATCGCATTGACCCCGACCGATTTGCCCGAACCGGTCGTCCCGGCAACCAGCAGGTGTGGCGTCTTGGCCAAGTCGGCAACCACCGGCTGACCGCCGATATCCTTGCCCAGACAGACCGTCAGAGGACTCGCCATGTCGTTATAGGGCTTGCTGGAAATGATCTCGGAGAGCTTGACCATCTGCCGCCGGGCGTTGGGCAGCTCAAGCGCCATGCAGGACTTGCCGGGCACCGTTTCGACAACCCGGATCGACACCATGGCCAGCGCCCGTGCCAAGTCGCGCGCCAGATTGACGATCTGCGCACCCTTGACGCCAACCGCCGGCTCGATTTCATAGCGGGTGATCACCGGCCCCGGCAAGGCTGCCAGAACCTTGACCTGCACGCCAAAGTCGGCCAGCTTGCGCTCGATCAGACGCGAGGTGTATTCGAGGATTTCGGCGCTAACCGTCTCGGTCACCGGCGGCGCCGGATCGAGCAGGTGCAGCGGCGGCAGTTGGCCACCGATGATCGCCTCGGGGAAAAGGGCCACCTGCTTCTCGCGCTCAGCCCGCGCCTCGGCCTTCTTCGAGACCGGCACGTCGGGAGGCGGGGTTTCGATGATGATCGGATCGTGCAACTCGACCCGGCGCTTTTCTTCCTCGACGACAACCTCCCGCTGCTGCGCCACTTCGCGACCGATCTTCCGGTCACGCCAGGCATCGAGCCGGCCGTAGAAGAAAGCGCCGAAGGCTTCCAGCAGCGCCCCCATTTTTTCGAAAGCCCACAGCCAGGACATCCCCGAGAACACGCTCCAGCCGGCCGCGATCACCGCCAGCAGAAGCAGGGTCGAGCCGGTATAGCCAAGCTGCCGGGCGAGCACGCGGCTCATCTCGATGCCAAGCATGCCGCCGGGGCTGAGCGGCAATTCGGTCTGCATCGTGTAAAAACGCAAGGCTTCAAGCGACGAACTGGCCACCAGCAGCAGAACAAAGCCGGCCAGCGCGATCAACAGCGAGCGACGATCGCCGGCATCCGCCACATTGAGTTTGCGAAACCCCCACCAGACGGACATGCCAAGCAGCACGATCCACCACCAAGCGGAAAGCCCGAAAATATACAGCAGCAGATCGGCAATCCAGGCCCCGGCCCGACCAGCCGGGTTATGCATGGTTTGCGCGACAACGGCGTGCGACCAGCCCGGGTCTGCCTTGTCGAAGCCCCACAGGGCCATTGTCAGGAACAGCGCGACGGCGCCGACCGCCAACCAGCGCGATTCCTGCAACAACGAGCCGATCTTGTCGGGGAGCGGGCTCGGCGAACTCCGGTCAACCATTCTTGCGCCCATCGTCATGCACCCAGAATGACCACCAGATCGTTCTCGGTCGCGATGTAGCCGCTCAACTCCAGATCGCGCATGACCTTGCTGACCATTTCGCGCGATGCACCAATCATTCTGGCCATATCCTGCTTTGAAATCTTTTTCTTGACGATACGCCGCCCCTCTTCCTCTACCGAGAGATCGAGCAGCAAACGAGCGACGCGGCCATAGACATCGAGCAGCGCCAGACTCTCGATCTTGCGGTCGGCTTCGCGTAAACGACGGACGAGAATCTGCATCAGCTTCTGCGCCACCTGAAAGTTATCCTGCAGGCAGCGCTGGAACGCTTCCTTGCTGAGCACCATCAATTCGCAAGGTTCGCTGGCGACGACATTGGCGGAGCGCGGGCTGCCGTCGATCAGACCCATTTCACCGAAGAACTCGCCCGGCCCGAGCCAAGCCAGGATGATTTCGCGGCCTTCTTCATCGGTATTGGTCACTTTGGCCCGCCCGGTGAGCACGGAATACAACGAATCGGTACTTTCCGCCGCGCGCACAACAAATGCGCCGCGCTCGACACGTTTGCGGACGGAAACCCGGGAAAGTTTTTCCAGTTCGGATTCATCCAGCCCGGAAAACAGCGGCACGTTGCGCAATACAACCAGGCTCAAGCCGAAATTAGCAGCAGACATAAATCAGTTTCCGTTCATGGGGTTACGTATCGATTATAAACTGCTTTCCCAATCAGCACGGGAACTCGGGAAAAATCCGAGGCTCAGAGAAGGCTATAATTTTCCGCTTAACCACGAAAGAGGATCGTCATGTCCCAGCCCGCCCGCCACAGTCGTCTCATCATCCTCGGTTCCGGCCCTGCCGGCTATACCGCCGCCGTCTATGCCGCCCGCGCCAACCTCAAGCCGCTGCTGATCACCGGCCTCGCCCAGGGCGGTCAATTGATGACCACCACCGAAGTTGACAACTGGCCGGCCGATGCCGACGGCGTTCAGGGTCCGGAACTGATGGCCCGCTTCGAAGCGCATGCCCGTCGCTTCGAGACTGAAATCCTGTTCGACCACATCCACACCACCCAGCTAACCGACCGCCCCTTCACGCTGGTCGGCGACAGCGGCACCTATACCTGCGATGCGCTGATCATCGCCACCGGCGCCTCGGCCCAGTACCTGGGGCTGCCTTCCGAAGAAAAATTCGCCGGCAAGGGAGTTTCCGCCTGCGCCACCTGCGACGGCTTCTTCTATCGCAACAAGCCGGTTGCAGTAGTTGGTGGTGGCAACACCGCCGTCGAGGAAGCCCTCTATCTGGCCAACATCGCCAGTCACGTCACCCTGATTCACCGCCGCGAAAAATTCCGCGCTGAGAAAATCATGCAGGACAAGCTGTTTGAAAAAGAGAAGGCCGGCAAGATCACCATTCTCTACAACAGCTCGCTTGACGAAGTTCTCGGCGACGACTCCGGTGTCACCGGCCTGCGCGTCAAGAACGTACAAACCGGCGCGACACAGGATGTCGATGTCTTCGGCGTCTTCATCGCCATCGGTCACAAGCCGAACACCGACATTTTCGCCGGCCAGCTCGAAATGGAGGGCGGTTATCTGGTGACGCAGACCGGGCGCCACGGCAATGCAACGCAAACCAGCATCCCCGGGGTCTTCGCGGCCGGCGACGTGCAGGACCACATCTACCGCCAAGCCTGCACTTCAGCTGGTACCGGCTGCATGGCAGCGCTCGATGCCGAGCGCTATCTGGACCAGCTCGCCTAAGTCTCCGGCTTGATCGATCCGGACGATCTTGCAGCCTTTCGGGCGGCAGTGGCCGATACCAAGCCACTGCCGAAGACCGACCGCGTCCACCTGGGCGGGCCAATGCCACCACCCCGCCCGCTGCAACATATTGCCGATGAGCACGCCGCACTGCACGAGAGCCTGTATGGCGCGATCAGCCTGCAGGACCGGCTGGAGGGTGGCGACGAGCCGAACTACACACGAAACGGACTGGCCAGCACCGTGCTGCGTGATTTGCGCCGCGGCCGCTGGGTGGTTCAGGATGAAATCGACCTGCACGGCCTGAATCGCGAAGAGGCCAGGCAACTGCTAAGCGAATTCATGGTGGAGAGTCTGCATTACGGCAAGCGCTGCGTTCGGGTGATCCACGGCAAGGGACTGGGCTCACCGCAGAGAACCTCCGTCCTGCGCCAACTGGTACGCGGTTGGCTGACCCAAAGGGAAGAAGTCCTGGCCTACTGCCAAGCCAAGCCGCACGACGGCGGCGAAGGTGCGTTGATCGTCCTGCTGCGGGCCCAGAAAGCCCAGCACCGCTAGGCCTGGCGCACCACAAAGCCTAGTCGCCGCGCGCCAGGGCCTTCTTGAAACGCTCTGGGTCTTCAACTCCGGACCAACCGGTACCGGAATGTTTCTCGGACAAATTAAGGGCCGAATGCAGGTTGAACAGATGAAAGATTTCCATGGCGATGGCTGCCGGAAAACCCTGTCGCCCGGACCTGGCTGGCAACATCAGCTCGTTCAGGTAGACATCGAGTGCGGACTTGCCCCACAGCGCAACGATTTGCCCCAGGATGCGCGGGAATTGCTGCTCGATCTGGGTTGGATAGTATTTCTGCTCACCCCCCAGCAGGGCCATTAGCTGGGTCCGCAGTTCCGAAACATTGATACCGTTCGAAGTATCCACGGACCTGCTCCCAATGTTCAGACAGCCGCTTCGTTGGTTTCGCCGGTACGAATACGGACGACCTGCTCGACCGGCATCACGAAAATCTTGCCGTCGCCGATCTTGCCGGTCCGCGCAGCCTTGATGATCGCTTCGATGGCGGCATCGACATGCTCGCCGTTGACGACGATCTCGATCTTGATCTTGGGCAGAAAGTCGACCACGTACTCAGCACCGCGATAGAGCTCAGTGTGCCCTTTCTGGCGGCCGAAGCCCTTGACCTCAGTGACGGTCAGGCCGGAAATGCCGATTTCCGACAGTGCCTCGCGCACTTCGTCGAGCTTGAAGGGTTTGATGATGGCTTCGATTTTTTTCATGCTCTGCGTATCCTTTGGCTGATTCGGTTGCTCAAAATTCGTCTTGATAACGGTTGGTAATAGGATACCGCCAATCCTTGCCAAAACCACGCGGCGTGATGCGGATACCAACCGGTGATTGCCGCCGCTTGTACTCGGCAATACGCAGCAAACGAACAACGCGCCTTACGGCGTCTTCCGGCAGTCCGGCCGCGATGATTTCACGCGGACTGCGGTCCTCTTCCATGTAAGCCCGGACGATAGCATCGAGAATCTCGTACGGGGGTAGCGAATCCTGATCAGTCTGGTCCGGCTTCAATTCGGCGGAAGGCGGCCGGACGATGATGTTCTCCGGGATCACCGGCGACAGCGTATTGCGATAACGCGACAGCTGATAGACCAGCGTTTTGTAGACATCCTTGATGACCGCAAAGCCGCCGGCCATGTCGCCGTACAGCGTGCAGTAGCCGACGGCCATCTCCGACTTGTTGCCGGTCGTCAGAACCAGCGCCCCGGTCTTGTTGGAGAGCGCCATCAGGATGTTGCCGCGGATGCGCGCCTGAATGTTCTCTTCGGTGGTGTCGGCCGGCAGGCCGGTAAACAGCGGATCGAGCATCGACTGGTAGGTGTGCATGGCCGGGGCGATGGCGATTTCGTCATAACGCACGCCGAGCCGACGGATCATTTCCCGCGAATCGTCCAGGCTCATCTGCGCCGTGTATGGCGAAGGCATCATTACGGCGCGGACCTTTTCCGCCCCCAATGCATCCACCGCAACACATAGCGTCAGGGCCGAATCGATACCGCCGGACAGCCCGATGATTGCCCCGGGAAAGCCGCTCTTGCCGATGTAGTCGCGCACCCCGACGACCAGTGCACGGTAGGCTTCGGCCTCGAGTGAAAGCTCTGCCGCCAAGTCCTCAGAATGCAAATGACCGGCATCGTAGTCGACGATACCCAGCGCCTCCTCGAACTGCGCCAGGCGCATCCGGCAAGCCCCGCCAGCATCGAGGGCGAAGGATGCTCCGTCGAATACCAGTTCGTCCTGGCCACCGACCAGGTTGCAATAAATAGCTGGAATGCCGGTTGCCGCTACCCGCTCCCCGAGCACCTCAAGACGCTGCTGGTGCTTTTCCAGATGGCAAGGTGAAGCATTGAGAACCAGCAGCAGTTCGGCACCGTTGGCATGAGCCAGTTCGGCCGCGCCACTTTCCCAGATATCGGCGCAGATATTGATGCCGCAACGCACTCCGCCAAGAGTAACGACACAGGCTTCGCTGCCGGCGGCGAAATAACGCTTTTCGTCAAAAACTTCGTAGTTGGGCAGACGGATCTTGCGGTAAACGGCCTTTTTTTGACCATTTTCAATGACTGCCGCAGCATTGTAGCGGTACCCCTGATCCTCTTCCGGATAGCCGACAATGAGCGCGATGCCTTGAACCCGGCTCGCCAGATCGTCCAATGCCCGACTGCACGCCCGATAAAAATCCGGGCGGAGCAGCAGGTCTTCCGGTGGGTAGCCACACAGCGCCAGTTCCGGTGTCAGCAATACCTTGGCACCGCGCGCCTTGGCTTGAGCGGCGCATTCAATGATACGTTCGACGTTGCCGGTCAGGTCACCGACAGTGGCGTTGAACTGGGCAACGGCGATACGCAGCATCTGACCGGGTCTTACTTGGCTTCGGCCTGGTAACGGGCGACGCCTTCCAGGATTTCCTTGTGGGCGGCTTCGATCCCTTGCCAGCCGACAACCTTGACCCACTTGCCCTTTTCGAGATCCTTGTAGTGCGAGAAGAAGTGTTCGATCTGGTCGCGCAGAATCTGCGGAATGTCTTCGAAGGTATTGACGTCGTTGTACGTCTGGCTGATCTTGCGAACCGGAACGGCGAGCAATTTGGCGTCCTGGCCACCTTCGTCCTCCATTGCCAGCATGCCGAGCGGACGGCAGCGAACGACCACACCCGGCGGCAGGCCGAACGGACAGACGACCAACACGTCGACCGGATCGCCGTCACCGGCAATGGTGTTGTTGATATAACCGTAGTTGCACGGATAGTGCATGGCGGTACCCATGAAGCGATCAACGAAAATCGCGCCGGATTCCTTGTCAACTTCATACTTGACCGGATCGGAATGGGCCGTGATCTCGATGATCACATTGAAGTCGTCGGGAAGTGACTTGCCTGAAGATACGTTATTAAGAGCCATTTTTATCTCTGCGGTAAGGTTTGAGAACTTGCGATTATAGCGCTGCACGCGGCTTTCTCATTGCCAGGCAGCGAGGAACTCCTGCCAGTGCGGCGCGCCGATTTTGGCCAGTTGCGCTTTGACGAATTCGCCTTCGGCGATTTCCTCTTCGGCCGTCAGTTCGCCACGCAGGCGACGAAAACGGTTATAGACGAGATAGGTATTGATCACATCGGTTTCGCAGTAGTCGCGAATCTCGGCGCTCTTGCCGGCTTGCCAGGCCTCCCACACCTTGCCGCCGTCCATGCCGAGCTTGCCGGGAAATCCGTAAAGCTTCGCCAGATCGTCGAGCGGCGCGTTGGCGCGGGCGTTGTAGAGGGCCAGCAGGTCCATCAGGTCGAGGTGCCGCGTGTGGTAGCGGCTGATGTAGTTATTCCATTTGAAATCGCGGGAGTCGGCATAGTCACCATCGCCCAGATCCCAGTAGCGTGGCGCGCTGACACCATGCAGCATGCCGCGGTAATGGAGCACCGGCAGATCGAAGCCGCTGCCGTTCCAGGAAACGATCTGCGGCGTAAATTTCTCGATGCCGTCAAAAAACCGCTGGATGATCGCGCCCTCATTGAGGTCCGGTTCGGACAGCGACCAGACTTTCAGGCCCTCGCTGGTGCGCAGCACACAGGAGATGGTCACCACCCGCTGCAAATGCAGTTGCAGGAAATCATTGCCGGTTTTGGCGCGGCGCTGCTGGAAAGCGAGTTCGGCGACTTCATCGTCGGAAAGCTCACCGGGCAGGTCGTTCAAACGGCGCAGGCCGCTGACATCGGGAATGGTTTCGATGTCGAAGACCAGGACCGGCTTCATGCCGGGAAAACGCCCGTAGACAGGTAACGATCACCACGATCGCAAACGATGCTGACGATTACGGCATTTTCCAGCGTCTGCGACAGGCGCAGGGCAACGGCCAGGGCGCCGCCCGATGAAATACCGGCAAAGATGCCTTCTTCCATGGCCAGGCGCCGGGTCATTGCCTCGGCATCGGACTGGCTGACGTATTCGATGCGATCAACATTGGTCTTGTCGTAAATTTTCGGCAGATAGGCTTCCGGCCATTTGCGGATCCCGGGAATCTGACTGCCCTCCTCCGGCTGGCACCCGACAATTTCGATCGCCGGGTTCTGGGCCTTGAGGAAGGCCGAAGTGCCCATGAGGGTACCGGTGGTGCCCATGCTGGAGACAAAATGGGTGATTTTGCCGGACGTATCGCGCCAGATCTCCGGACCGGTGCCTTCAAAATGTGCCAGCGGATTGTCCGGGTTGGCAAACTGGTCGAGGATGATGCCCCGGCCTTCGTCGCGCATCCGGTTGGCGACATCGCGCGCCAGTTCCATCCCGCCATCCTTCGGCGTCAATACCAGTTCGGCGCCAAAGGCTCGCATGGTCTGTCGACGCTCGATGCTCTGGTTTTCCGGCATGACCAGGATCATCTTGTAGCCCTTCATCGCCGCCGCCATGGCCAACGCGATGCCGGTATTGCCGGAGGTCGCCTCGATCAGCGTATCACCCGGCTTGATGTCACCGCGTGCTTCGGCATGGACAATCATCGACAAGGCCGGGCGATCCTTGACCGAACCGGCCGGGTTATTGCCTTCCAGCTTGGCGAGAATGGCATTGCCACGCTTGTCGTTGTCAGCACCGGGAATGCGTACCAGACGGACCAGCGGGGTGTTTCCGACAAAATCCTGCAGGGTTTTATACATTTTTATGGAGCCACTCGATATATTGGGAGACGCCCTCCTCAACCGTGGCCATCGGCGCATCGTAACCGGCAGCACGCAAGCGGCTCAGATCGCCCTGCGTGAATGCCTGGTACTTGCCCTTCAGCGCCTCGGGGAAGGCGATGTATTCGAGCAAGCCCTGTGCCCGCAGCTCTTCCAGCGTCAGCGGCACCTCGTTTTTTGCCTTGCGACAGCCGTTGGCTGCGGCGACCGCGACATCATTGAAACTCTGCGCCCGGCCTGAACCGAGATTGAAAATGCCGGACTTCTCCGGGTGATCGAGGAAGTACAGATTGACCTTGGCGACATCGCCGACAAAGACGAAATCGCGCTGCTGACCGCCATCCGGATAGCCGTGCGAACCCTCGAACAATTTGACCTTGCCGTCGATACGGAACTGGTTGAAGTTATGGAAAGCAACCGACGCCATCCGCCCCTTGTGCGTCTCGCGCGGGCCATAGACATTGAAGTAGCGAAAACCGACGATCTGCGACGACGGATGCTGCACCAGGCGCTGGCGGACAACCTGATCGAAGAGAAATTTGGAGTAGCCGTAGACGTTGAGTGGCCCTTCGTATTGGCGCTCTTCCTTGAACACGCTGCTGCTGCCGTAGGTGGCGGCACTGGACGCATACAAAAATTGGACATCCTGATCCTGACACCAGTCGAGCAGGATCATCGAGTAACGGTAGTTGTTCTCCATCATGTAGCGACCGTCGGTTTCCATGGTGTCGGAGCAAGCCCCTTCATGGAAAATCGCCTCGATTTCGCCGTCGAAATGGCCGGCCTGGATGCGCTCGATGAAATCGTGCTTGTCGAGATAATCGGCGATTTCGCAGTCAATCAGATTCCTGAACTTGTCGGCCTTGGTCAGGTTGTCGACCGCAATGATCTTGGTCACGCCGCGCTCGTTAAGCGCCTTGACGATGTTGGAACCAATAAAGCCGGCGGCGCCGGTAACAACTGTGTACATGCGTTTTCCTTACAAGGCTGCTGCGAGTTCTTCGCGGGTAACGACGGCGGTTCCCAGCTTGCCGACGACGATGCCGGCGGCGATATTGGCCGCGCGAATGGCCTCGTCCCAGTTGGCCCCAGCCGCCAGCATCACGGCCAGCGTGGCAATGACCGTGTCACCGGCGCCCGAGACGTCGAACACTTCCCGCGCCAGGGCTGCCTGATGATGCGTCTCGCCTTCGGAAAACAGGGTCATCCCCTCTTCGCTGCGCGTCACCAGCAGCGCTTCGAGTCCGAGTTCGGCGCGAAGTTTCTGGGCTTTGGCAAAGAGATCGGCCTCCGAGGACCAGCGGCCAACCACTTCCCGGAGTTCCGAGCGGTTCGGCGTAATCACCGTCGCCCCGGCATATTTGGCGTAATCGTCGCCTTTCGGGTCGACCAGCACCGGCTTGCCGGCGGCCCGGGCCAACCGGATCATTTCGGCGATATGGGTCAGCCCGCCCTTGCCGTAATCGGACAGAATCACCACGTCCGCTTCGACGACGCGCTTTTCAAACTCGGCCAGCTTGGCCTGGAGGATTTCGTGCGAAGGCACCGTTTCGAAGTCGATGCGTAGCAATTGCTGTTGCCGGCCGATGACACGAAGCTTGACCGTGGTATCGATGGCCCGGTCGACATGCAATCCGGCATCGATTTCGCCGTCGGCGAGCAAGCGGGACAGACTGCGCCCCGCCTCATCATCACCGACCACCGAAAGCAGCGCCGTTTTGGCCCCGACCGCTGCCGCATTACGCGCCACGTTGGCGGCCCCGCCCAAACGCTCCTCGATTCGTTCAACCTTGACCACCGGCACCGGCGCTTCCGGCGAAATCCGGCTGACCTCGCCAAACCAGTAACGGTCGAGCATCACATCGCCAACCACGAGCAGGCGAACCCGCGCTATTTTTTCCAACATGTCGTTTTTCGCTTAACGCCCGATGGCGAAATATTCGATACCCAGCCCGCGCACGAACTTCGGATCATAGAGATTCCGCCCGTCAAAGATGACCGGATTCTTCAATGTCTGCTTGATCGCCTCGAAATCCGGGCTGCGGAATTCCTTCCACTCGGTAACGATGACCAGTGCATCGGCCTGATCGAGCGCCCCCATCGGATTCTCGGCATAGTTGAGGCGAGCTTCGTCACCGTAGATGCGCTGGGTTTCGTGCATCGCAACCGGGTCGTAGGCGGTAACCGTGGCGCCGGCAGCGAAGAGGTCGGCGATCAGCTCGCGGCTTGGTGCTTCGCGCATATCGTCGGTATTCGGCTTGAAGGACAGACCCCAGAGCGCAAAATGCTTGCCTTTGAGATCGCCGAAACGGGATTTCAGCTTCTTGGTCAGCAGGTGTTTCTGGGCGTCGTTGGCTTCTTCGACCGCGGTCAGTACCTTCAGGGTAATGTTGGCGTCGTCTTCCGCTGTCTTGATCAGGGCCTTGACGTCCTTCGGAAAGCAGGAGCCGCCGTAGCCACAACCGGGATAGAGAAAGTGGTAGCCGATCCGCGGATCGGAGCCGATGCCCTGGCGAACCATTTCGATGTCAGCACCAAGCACCTCGGCCAGATTGGCCAGCTCGTTCATGAAGCTGATGCGCGTCGCCAGCATCGCGTTGGCAGCGTACTTGGTCAGTTCGGCACTCTTCACGTCGGTGATGATCAGGCGTTCGTGGTTGCGCTGGAACGGTGCGTAGAGGGCGCGCATCAGATGGATGGCCTGTTCCTCCTCAGCGCCAACGACAATCCGGTCGGGGCGCATGAAGTCTTCAACGGCAGCCCCCTCTTTCAGGAACTCCGGGTTGGAAACGACGCTATAGGGGATGTCGACCGCACGCTTCTTCAGTTCGTCGGCGATAGCGGCTTTGACCTTGGCGCCGGTACCGACCGGCACCGTGCTCTTGTCAACGATAACCTTGTAGTCGGTCATCAGGCGACCGATGTTGCGGGCAGCACCGAGCACGTACTGGAGGTCGGCCGAGCCGTCCTCATCTGGTGGCGTGCCGACGGCGATGAACTGGATGGTGCCGTGCTGGACGGCCTTCTCGACATTGGTAGTGAAGTGCAGGCGGCCGGCAGCCACGTTGCGGCGGACCATTTCCTGCAAACCCGGTTCAAAAATCGGGATGCCGCCCTCTTCAAGAATCCGGATTTTCTCGGGATCGACGTCCAGACAGAGAACGTCGTTGCCCACTTCAGCCAGACAGGTACCACTAACCAGACCGACATAGCCGGTGCCGACAACGGTAATTTTCATGGATGCTTCCTACAAAGTTTGATCGAATTCTTCACTACGGCGAGGCGGGTAGGTTTCCCAGCCGCCACAGGCCGGACAGCGCCAATAGAACTGGCGCGCCTTGAAGCCGCAATTATCGCATCGATAACGCGACAGGCGCTTGGTATAGCCCTGGATGATGGTCTTCGCAATCTCGACATCGGGCCGAACTTCCGGTGCCACCAGCGGCAAGCGGGCGCTCATCAGCTTTTCCAGACCGAGCAGGGTCGGGTTGCGCTGCAACTCGGCTCGCACCAGACGGTAGGCCGCCTCGGTGCCCTCGCCTTCAAGTACCAGTTGATAAACAACATCGAGCAAATCGAGCGACGGATAACGCTCAAGATAGCCGCTGAGCAAGGCGATACCCTCATCGCGACGCTCCTGCTTGCGATAGGTCTCGAGCAGACGCTGGGCAACCAGCGCCAAGTAGGCCGGATCCTGCTGTTCGATCCGTTGCCAGGCTTCAATGGCGGCCTCCGGCCGGCCTTCCTGCGCCAGCAAATCGCCCTGCAGCAGGCTCGCCCGAACGCATTTGCGGTTCTGCTGCATCGCCGACTCAAGGTAAGCCCGTGCCGAATCCGGCTTCGAGCGCATGATCTCGGTAGCGGCCAGTTCGCAGTAAAACTCAGCCACTTCCTGTTGCGACGCGACATCCGGCAACTCACGGGCCAATCCGATCGCCTTCAGCCACTCCTTCTCGACCTGATAAATTTCCAGCAGGTTGCGCTTGGCATCGGCCTCAAAAGTGGTATCGATCAGCTTGTTGAAAATCTCTTCAGCCCGGTCGAGCAAGCCGGCCTTGAGATAATCCTGACCGAGTTCGGCCAGCGCATGCAGACGAACGGCGTCGTCGAGGTCAGCCCGGTCGATCAGATTCTGGTGCATGCGGATCGCCCGCTCGGTCTCACCCCGCCGGCGAAAAAGGTTACCGAGCGCGAAATGCAGCTCAACCGTCTGCGAATCAACCTTGGCCACTTCGAGAAACGAGTCGATGGCCTTGTCGGGTTGTTCGTTGAGCAGGAAATTCAAACCTTGAAAATAGGAACGCGGCAGGGAACTGGATTCATGTACGACCTGACGCATGTCCACGCGGGCGGCCGCCCAACCCAGCCCGAAAAAGACGGGGATCAGCAGCAACTGCCAGTATTCGAAGAGATCGCTCATGCTGCCGGAGGCTGCTCGGGCAAGACAACCGGCTGTACTTTATCGGTTGCCCGCTTAAGACGAGCTATTTCCCGGCGTTGACGATAAATGACACCGACCACCGAAAGCACGCCAAGAACCGCACCACCCGAAAAAAAGGCAAGCAGAACGATAACCAACGGTGCCTGCCAAACCTGACCGAGCAGGAAATGAAGGTTTACCGGATCGGTATTCTGGACGGCAAAAACGACCAGAAAGAAAAAGATGATGAGCCGGATGGCCCAGGTCAATACTGTCATGACATTCAATAAAAAAGGGCAGTGAAATCACTCACTGCCCTGAATCTACCACATTGCGCCTGCACGATATCAGATCGACTGATCGACCCGTTCGCGCAATTCCTTGCCCGCCTTGAAATGGGGAACCCATTTGGCAGGAACGCAGACCTTTTCACCCGACTTGGGGTTACGACCAGTACGCGGCGGCCGATAGTTGAGCGCAAAGCTGCCGAATCCACGGATCTCGATACGATCCCCTCGCACAAGTGCTTCGGACATCGCATCGAGAATCATCTTGACCGCAAAATCAGCATCCTTCGCCACCAACTGCGGAAACCGCTCCGCCAGCCGGGCGATGAGCTCGGATTTGGTCATGCTTTTGCCTTATCAGCCTTGCTGGTTGAGCTTGGCCTTCAACAGGGCACCCAGGTTGGTCGTACCGGAAGCAGCGGCAGAAGATTCAGCAGAAAGCTTCTGCATCGCTTCGTGCTGTTCGGCGTTGTCCTTGGCCTTAATCGACAGGTTGATACCGCGGGTCTTGCGATCGACGTTGATGATCATCGCTTCAACCGTATCGCCCACCTTCAGGTGTTGCGACAGGTCGTCGATACGATCGCGCGAGAACTCGGAGGCACGCAGATAACCTTCGTTCTCACCATCCAGCGTGAGAACGGCGCCACGAGCATCAACCGACTTGACGGTGCAATTGACGATGCTGTTCTTTTCGTGGGTGGCAATGAAGTTGGTGTAGGGATCGCCTTCCATCTGCTTGATGCCGAGGGAGATGCGTTCCTTTTCGACATCAATACCGAGAACCAGAGCTTCAACTTCGTCGCCCTTCTTGAAGTTGCGGATGGCTTCTTCGCCAGTCGCGCTCCAGGACAGGTCGGACAGATGAACCAGACCATCGATGCCACCAGGCAGGCCAATGAAGATACCGAAGTCGGTGATCGACTTGATGGCACCACGGACCTTATCGCCCTTCTTGTGGTTCATCGCGAAGTCGTCCCACGGATTCGGCTGGCACTGCTTCATGCCCAGGGAGATACGACGACGCTCTTCGTCGATTTCCAGAATCATGACTTCGACTTCATCACCCAGGGAAACAACCTTGGACGGATGAACGTTCTTGTTGGTCCAGTCCATTTCGGAGACGTGCACCAGGCCTTCGATGCCTTGTTCGATCTCGACGAAGGAACCGTAGTCGGTCAGGTTGGTGACCTTGCCGAACAGGCGAGTACCGGCCGGGTAACGGCGGGCAATACCAACCCACGGATCGTCGCCCAATTGCTTCATACCCAGGGAGACGCGGTTCTTCTCGGCGTCGAACTTGAGGATCTTGGCGGTAACTTCGTCACCGACATTGAGCACTTCGCTCGGGTGACGGACACGACGCCAGGCCAGGTCGGTGATGTGCAGCAAGCCATCGATGCCGCCGAGGTCGACGAATGCGCCGTAGTCGGTGATGTTCTTGACGATACCCTTGACGGTAGTACCTTCCTTGAGGTTCTCGAGGAGCTTTTCGCGATCTTTGTCAGCGGTGGCTTCGAGCACGGCACGACGCGACATCACGACGTTGTTGCGCTTGCGATCGAGCTTGATAACCTTGAATTCGAGGGTCTTGCCTTCGTACGGGGTGGTGTCCTTGACCGGACGCATGTCGACCAGCGAACCCGGCAGGAATGCACGGACGCCATTGGACATGACGGTGAGGCCGCCCTTGACCTTGCCGGTAATCGTACCGGTGACCAAGGAGTTGTCGTTCAGGGCTTGCTCCAGGAAGTTCCAAGCGGCGATGCGCTTGGCGCGATCGCGCGACAGGCGCGTTGCGCCGTAGCCGTCTTCCAGCATCTCGATGGCGACTTGAACAAAATCACCCACCTTGACTTCAAGCTCGCCCTGATCATTCAGGAATTCTTCGAGCGGAACATAGGATTCCGATTTCAGGCCGGCATTGACCACAACGAAATTGTGATCGATGAGCACCACTTCTGCAGTGATGACTTCGCCTTGACGCATTTCCTGGCGAGCCAGGGATTCTTCAAATAGTTGAGCAAAAGATTCCATTGACGGAGAGAACTTTCGTGCCGCGAACCGTGAAATTCACAGCGGGTTAGAGTTTGAATCACGTTGCCGACCCCATGGCCGGCAACACCTTACTGCAATGCTTCCCTGCTCCACATCAACACCTGATTCACCGCCTGTTCGATCGTCAGCGACGTGGTGTCCAGCAGCTTGGCATCCGCTTCCTGCCTGAGCGGAGCCACGCTACGCTCGGAATCCCGAGCATCGCGCTGCTGCAAATCAAGCAGAAGGTCGGGGAGATTAGCAGAGAAACCTTTTTCGATCAACTGCTTATAACGGCGCTCCGCCCTGGCTTCTACACTTGCGGTCAGGAAGACTTTAAGCCGAGCTTGCGGAAAAACCACAGAGCCCATATCACGTCCATCACCGACCAGTCCGGGCGCCTTGTTGAAAACTCGCTGACGGAACAACAGCGCTTCGCGGACGGCAGGCAGCGCAGCCACTTTCGAAGCACCTGAGGAAATTTCCTCAGTACGAATAGCGTCGCCGACCGGTTGACCATCAAGACTGATGTCCTTTTCCGAAAATACAATGTCGAGCTTCTCGGCGATGGCGGCAATCCGAGACTCATCGTTCCAATCAAGGCCTACCCGTTGCGCCGCCAACGCCGTCAGACGGTACAGGGCGCCGGAATCGAGATAGGCGAAGCTCAGCGCTGCCGCCACCCGGGCCGCAACAGTCCCCTTGCCTGAGGCAGAAGGGCCATCAATGGCGATCACCGGCGCAGCCTTGGTGACACCGGCAAACCGCCCGAAATAATCGGGGAAGGTCTTCGCGACGCACTTCGGATCGTTGATGCGGAGCGGCGTGCCGAAAGCCGCCAAGGAGAAGCACATCGCAATCCGGTGATCGTCGTAGGTATCGATCGCCGCCGACCTCAGGCTGGCCGGCGTCACGCGGATGAATTCCGCCCCCTCCTCGACGCCAGCACCTAGCTTGCGCAACTCGGTCGTCATTGCGGCGATGCGGTCGGTTTCTTTGACCCGCCAGCTGGCTATGTTGCGCAGCGTTGTCGTCCCCTTAGCGAACAAGGCGGCCGTCGCCAGAGTCATCGCCGCATCGGGGATGTGATTGCAATCCAGATCGACTGCGACCAAACCGGTTTTCGGTGCGCGCGCCTCCATCCAGTTAGGGCCCATCTCGATCTTGGCCCCCATCTGCACCAGCGCTTCGACGAATTTGACATCACCCTGGATCGAATCGCGTCCGACCCCTTCGACGCGCACTGGTCCGCCACCAATAGCCCCCAAGGCAAGGAAATACGACGCCGAGGAGGCATCGCCTTCGACATAAACTTTTCCCGGCGAAACATAACGACTACCGGCCACCACGGTAAAGCGCTGCCAGCCGTCGCGCTGAACATGCACTCCAAAACGCGCCATGGTCGCCAGCGTGATCTCAATGTAGGGCTTGGAAATCAGCTCGCCGACCACTTCGACAGTTACCATCTCACCAGTCAGCGGCAAGGCCATCAGCAGGCCAGTCAGAAACTGGCTAGAGACATCGCCGCGTACCTTGAGTATACCGCCCGGGCGAATGGTGGCCGGCTTCAGGTGTAGCGGCGGATAACCGTCGTTGCCGAGATAAGTGACATCGGCACCGAGTTGGCGCAGGCCGTCGACCAGATCGCCGATCGGCCGCTCATGCATGCGTGCCACGCCCTTCAACACGTAATCACCGCCGACCAGCGCCAGGGCCGCGGTCAGCGGGCGGAAGGCGGTCCCGGCGTTACCAAGGAACAGCTCCGCCTGATGCACAGGGACGCGCCCGGCACAGCCGCTGATCCGCCAGTTATCGCCACCCAGATGGGCTACGCCGACGCCGAGGATCTTGAGCGCCTCCAACATGCGCTCGGTGTCATCGGAAGCGAGCAGGTCGCGGACCTCCGTTTCGCCTTCAGCCAGCGCAGCGAGCAGCAGGACACGGTTGGAGATGCTTTTCGAACCCGGCAGGCGGACGGTTCCGGTAGCGGACAATAATTGGGGAAGATCAAGAAATTCCATCCGATAGCACACTCCCGGACTTTCAAGCCCGAGCCAAGTTAAATTTTAAATTGGCGTTTGCCGGTTAAGAAACAGACTACAAAGCTCGCTCTCGTTTCGAGCGCCGCCAAGAACCGACAATGAACACCGATACCACCCCGACCAACAGGCCACAAATCAAGCCGAGGAAAAGAATCAGGGATTTCTTCGGAGAAACTGGTTTATCAGTAACGAATATGTCCTCCAAGGCTTCGGCTGGCTGAGTATACGGCACGCCAAGCGCCGTTTCGAGGGCGAGAATTGCCTGACGCTGCTTGAAGACATCGGATTCTTTTTGAACACGCAAGTCAGTCATCAGCGAAAGCTGAGTAAAGCGATCATCTTTGACTCCGACGTTAACCACCAGTTTATTGATCGATTGAAGCTCGCGCTCCGCGCTCGCCAAGCGCTCTCTGGCAATCGCCAGATCCTGCCGTAACTTTTCAATCATCGGCTTAGCCAACACACCTTCACGTTTGGCCAGCTCTTTGATCGATTCGTCGGCTATTTTCCTAGCGAGCTCAGGGGTTTCCGCTTTTGCATTCAATTCGATCAGCGGTGCACTGCCGGGGGTCGCCGTCGCCTTGACGATCTGCAACGATATGTATTTGGTTGTCGCGTTCGTCGAACGCATCAAGTCTTCAACCCAAGTTTGATTGCCTACCCTCTCTGCCACCTTCAATTGAAACGCTGGCGTTTTCATTCGTTCAACCGCTTGTGCGGCAGGCTCAATCGGCATGTTAATCGCTTGCCCAGGCTGCCCAGGCACTCCGGACACTCCGGCCTGACCAACCACCCCAACCACCCCAACCTGCACAACCGCGACCGCCTCATACTTGGGCGGCAAAACCATCAGAGCGGCACCAGCACAAACAGTCCCAACCACAGTACCACCAACCACGTAACACCAGCCACCCCGTAACTTTTCCCATAGATCAAACAGACTAACCTCGTCTTCATGCACAACTTCATTTCCGTTCATTTATCGAGCTTTCCAAAAATCTCAGAGCACTAGCACGTCACGCATTGGCAGGCGCTACCATCACCCGCCACAACAACTCCCCATCACCATGCCGAGCCGGAGCGTACTCACGCACCAACAAGCCCAGCAATTCCAACACTTTCTCGTAATCGAATGCTTGACTAGCCTCCTCCAAATCCCCAAGTCGCTCCATCAGCATCGACCACGGCAACTCATGCTCATACGCCCGCATTATCAACGGATGAGATGTTCCTTCTACATTTTCGCCAATAAGCAACTCCTCGTAGAGCTTCTCCCCCGGTCGCAACCCAACTACCTCGATCGCAATATCGCCATCCGGATGTGCTGCGTCGCGCACTTCAAAACCACTCAGATGCACCATGCGCCGAGCCAAATCGATAATTTTAAGCGGTTTGCCCATATCCAGCACATAGACCTCACCACCTTTACCCATAGAGCCAGCCTGAATGACCAATTGAGCAGCCTCGGGGATAGTCATAAAATAACGAGTAATATCAGTATGGGTCAGGGTAATCGGTCCCCCTGCCGCGATTTGCTTACGAAACAGCGGCACGACCGAACCCGAGGAACCAAGCACATTGCCAAAGCGCACCATGCAGAAACGAGTCGCCCCTCCCTTTCTTGCCAAGGCCTGCAAAATCAGTTCCGAGAGGCGTTTACTGGCCCCCATCACATTGGTTGGGCGCACTGCCTTGTCAGTGGAAATCAAGACAAAAGTTTCCACCCCCGCAGCTAGCGCGGCCTCCGCCATATGCCGCGTACCCACCGCATTATTCCGCAATCCTTCAATTGGGTTATGCTCCACAAGCGGTACGTGTTTGTAGGCTGCAGCGTGATATACGGTCTGCACCCCAAAGCTCTTCATCACCATTTCATTGCGACGCAAATGAACTACTGACCCCAGCAAGGGCACTAACTCTACTTGTAAAGCGTTACGCGAACATAACGCTGCTAATTCCTGCTCGATTGAATACAACCCAAACTCGGACAGTTCCATCAATATCAACCGTGATGGTTGAAGCAGGATAATCTGACGACAAAGCTCTGAACCGATGGATCCCCCCGCACCTGAAACCAGGACAACTTTTCCAGTAATACATTTACCCAGCAATGTGGCGTCAGGCACAACGGATTCCCGACCCAGCAAATCTTCGATTTCGACCTCTCTAATTACATCGACCGTAACATTTCCACTCACCACATCGGCCATGCCCGGCACCAGCCTGACCTTGCAATGAAAATCCTCAAGGCGATCTATAACCTCTAGCCGCCGCGTTCGGCTGGCCGAAGGAATAGCCAACAACAACTCATCAAGTTGCTTGGAAACAATGACTGACGGGAGCTCATCCGGCGAATAAACCCGCAGCCCAGCCACCTCGGTATTCTGCAATGCAGGCTTATCATCGAAAAAAGCCACTGGCAAATATTCCCTGCCCGCACGCAACGCATAGGCCAACTGCGTACCCGCCCGACCAGCACCGTAGATTGCAACCCGCACACGAGAATCCTGAGCACGCTCAGTACGCAGAAAATAGCTGCGCGCAAGAAAACGCGTTGCCCCCACATACAGAATGGCCAGCACCCAATAGATACCCAGAACGCCGCGCGACAAGCCTGGGGTGTGGGTCAAGGCGACGCCAGCAGCTAGCAAGATAACAGACAAAGTGACCCCGCCGGCGACTACAAAAACCACCCGATCCTCCATGAATCGGATAACTGCACGATAAAGGCCAAGCCGAATAAATATTGGAATTGCCAGCAATGGTGCCGCAATCATTTGCCAGCGATAACTGGCCAATACCGGATTCCAGGTTTCAAAGCGCAACCCCAGCGCCGACCAAAATGCAAAAGACAGCAGTACTAAATCTATTACGACGGCAAACGCCTGTTTTTTCCTGCGCGAAAGCGACAATAACGGTTTCAACATTGACTTACCCCCTCTCCGGGAGCAAGAACTACGCAGGCACCAATTGTTGTTACCCCACACCCTAACGCAGAACCAGCCAGCCTCCAGACACCACACCCCAAAACAGCCCCCCCCACCATCGCAACATGAATACCCAAACGACCAAAATCAATACGGTGATGAGCCACCGTCGGAAACTCAAATCCTGCAGCCGTGAACTGGCCGCATTGCACCTCCCGCAATTGATTGGCGCCAATTGCAACTACCGCATTTTCGGCAATGGCCCGGTATTTCCTAATATCTGCAGTAGCTCCAAATACTGAACAACCCCGGACCTTGGTCAATTCCGAAAAGGTATCATCCTGAAAAACCGCGAATTCATCCGAAAGCAACACGGCTTCACGCATGACCACCTGCCCCAACAATAATCAGAAGAGGCATCAGTGAGACACCCCATCACGCCGAAGCACTTTGACGAAAGTCAGCCATAAAATCTGAATATCAAACACGAGGGAGCGCCTTTGAAGATACTCGACATCTAGCTTCACCTTTTCAGGAATTGGCAATTCATCCCGCCCATTAATCTGAGCCCAGCCAGTCAAGCCTGGAATTAAATCATGCACTCCTTGCTTAGCACGCAAGGAAATTAGATCATCCTGATTGAAAAGCGCCGGTCGCGGCCCGACAAAACTCATATCACCTTTGAGAATACTCCACAACTGAGGTAACTCATCCAGACTCGATTTACGCAGAAAGGAGCCTATTGGAGTCAGATATACCTTTGGATCATTCAACAGATGCGTCGCCATTGCTGGCGTTCCCACCCGCATGCTACGAAATTTCGGCATCTGAAAGATACGGTTTCCCTTACCGACCCGATCAGACCAATACAGCGCTGGTCCTGGCGAGGTCAAGCGGACCAAAACCGCTACAAACAAAATCGGTAGCGCCAAAACAATCATCGCGCACAACCCAAAAGTCAAATCAAACAGACGCTTCATGCCGACCAATCATTTAAACCAAAAATATTAATGCACCCCATGCGGATCTCCTATCGATTCGGGATTCTCACAAATACGTACTCCAATTCGCACCACGCTCTTTTGATTAGATCGAACACAAGCGCCCAAAGCGTAAACCGTTATTTCTTTCTTCAGTTGAGGTAAAACCTTACTCTGTCCTGTCAGCAGGACAGAGTAAGGTCATCAAATCATTACGACGAAGATCAAACCACGCTTGAAAAGCAGCCTCTTTTTGAGATCATGCAACACAGCCTAGCGTAGCCCTTCCGCCTTGATCCAGCGCTCGCCCGTTATACGCACCCCCTCATCTACACTCACCGGGGGCACCCAACCCAAGAGTTGCTTGGCTTTGCCAATATCCACCTGTAACGAACCACACAAGCGTTGAGCGATATTCGGCCGCCTAATCAATTTTGCCGCCAGCAAGATCAAACCCACTGGCACAGGAGCCAAACGCGCCGGCCGTCCGAGCCCAGCAGCCGTCCGACGCAACAATGCTGCGGTCGACAAGTCTTCATCATCTGAAACCAGAAAGGTCTGGTTTCCGGCAGCAGGATGGTCGATGCAGGTGATGATGAGATCAACGAGATTGTCCAAAAATACAAGGCTACGCCGATTTTCGGTTACCCAACCAAGCGGAAGCGGAACACCGCGCCACAACCAACTCATCATTGCTTGAAAGTTCCCCTTAACCCCCGGCCCGTAGACCAGCGGAGGACGAATAATAACAACCTCCATCCCCGTCTCTTGCGACAACGCCCGAAGCCCCTCCTCGGCCTCCATCTTGGAAATCCCGTACGGGTCGTTTGGATTAGGCAACTGGTCAGCGGTGAATGGCCTATCAGCTTCGGTCTGATCGCCATTCACCTTGATTGAACTCAGAAAAATAAAGCGTTTAACGCCCGCAGCAGCAGATTGCTGCGCAAGATTTAAAGTACCTTCAACATTGATGTGACGAAACTCGGATATCGGATCTGCAGCTTGATCGTTCATAATGTGAACACGAGCAGCGCAGTGCACAACAGTCCTCACTCCATTACATGCTTCAGACCAATCCTCGCTTGCTGATAACTGCGCCCGAACCACTTCCGTTCCCACAGGAAGTCCCTCATCAGATAGATTTCTGACCGATATTCTGACCTGTTGTTGCTGAGCTAAGGTGGCAGCCAATGCACACCCAACGAAACCGGAAGCGCCTGTTACAAGAATCACCCAAGCCCTCTTTTCAAATCCAACAAAACTGTCATGAGTCTCGCCGCCAACATTCTAGGCTCAAAATTTTCCTGATAAAATTTACACGCATTTTTTCCCATGCAATCGAGTCGATCTTTCGGTGTATCGCGTAGTTGCTTAACCGCCTCGGCCAAAGCTAATGCATCTTCCGCAGGGCAAGTTAGTCCAGCATCCGCCTTCTTTACAATCCGCGCCCCTTCACCATCGAGAGAAGCAATAACAGGCTTACCCGCTGCAAAGTAGGCTTGTAGTTTGCTAGGCACCGTTTGATTCATAATCGGACTACGAATCAAACTAACCAAAAGAACCGAAGCTTTTTCCATGATAGTCGGCATTGCTGAAGGAGGAAAACGCCCTGGCAGTTTCACATTATCCAAACCCAGTCTGGCGATCTCTCCATGGAGCCATTCCGAACGACTACCACTTCCGATCAGAATGAAGGAGACATCTCGTTCGTACCGAAGTATATTTGCAGCTTGAAGTACGGTATCAAGGGATTGAACGGTTCCAAGATTCCCTGCGAAAACGATGTTAAACCCGGGACCGTAGCTTACTAGCGACTCAGTATCTCGTGGATTTGAAAAAGCAAAGTCTCCTGGGTTTGGATGGTAAACAACAGGTGTACCACCTGCCATTTTCCGGACAGACGCCTCAAAGGCCTCCGATTGAACTAAAAGGACATCGTTTCTCCGATAGATCCATCGCACAACCGTAGAAACAGCCTCAAGTAAAATCTTGTTTTTAACAAAACCAGTTGCACTGAGACTCTCTGGCCAAAGATCCTGAACCCAAGTCACCAGAGAAGCCTTTTTCAGCCACGCCAGCCAAATTGCCGGAATAACCTGAAGAATAGGCGACGGCGCAAAAACCAATATGGCATCAATTGAACGGCCGCGGAGAACCCATGGGCCAAAAACCGCCGCAGAAAATACAAATGACAGATAGTTTATAGCCAAACGTATTGCAGAGCCGGGACCACGAGGAACTAATGGGACACGTAGTACTTCAATCCCTTGGTGCACCTGGGCCCCAATAGAGCACGCCGAGTATCCATTAAATATTTCTCCATCTGGATAGTTTGGTTGCCCAGTAAGCACTAGCACCTCACACCCAGCATCTCGAAGAGCAATAGCGACTTCCGTTATTCGAAAGGTCTCAGGCCAGAAATACTGGCTCAGAATCAATACGCGCATACCAGATTCGACCTCAGTCAACCTCGGTTTTTCGCCAAACCTTACGATTCACAAAATCCGTGTAGCTTTGAATAATGCGCAACACCTTGTCTGATACGTTGTCTGGCGAATAATCGTTCACTAGGCGAAGCAATCGCTCGCAGCCGCGCGGTTGTGATTCGAGGATGCTCAATCCCTGAAAAGTACGGTCAACACTCAGGCCAACAAATATCACCGAAGCTTCTTCGAAACCCTCCGGTCGTTCATGCACTTCCCGAAGATTTAGTGCAGGGAAATTCAGAATGGAAGACTCTTCGGTGATCGTGCCGCTGTCCGACAACACGCAGCGCGCTTCGGTCTGCAACTTAATGTAGTCGAGAAAACCAAATGGCTTGAGAAACTGAACCAGCGGATGCGCGGTCAAGCCAATTGCATCCATGCGCTTGCGAGTACGCGGGTGCGTCGACACAATCACCGGCTCCTGATAAGTCTCGGCCAGTGCATTCAGGATGCCGAACAACTTGGTCAGGTTCTCAGGCGAATCCACATTCTCTTCGCGATGCGAACTGACCACGAAGTAACGTCGCGCAGAAAGACCTAGTAACTCCAGCACCTTCGAAGCCTCAATTCCCGGCAAGTAGTGTTCAATGACCTCACGCATCGGACTACCCGTCCTGATCACCTGATCGGGAGGCAGGCCCTCGCGCAATAGGTATTCACGGGCAATTTCGCTGTAAGTCAAATTTATATCCGATGTGTGGTCAACAATGCGCCGATTAATTTCTTCCGGAACACGGAAATCGAAGCAGCGGTTACCTGCCTCCATATGGAATATCGGAATCTTTCTTCTCTTTGCCGCTATGGCAGCCAAGGAACTGTTGGTATCCCCCAAGAGCAATAATGCCTCAGGTTGATGTGCCTGTAGCGCCTTGTCGGCCGCAATGATCACTTGTCCGATAGTTTCAGCCGCCGTTGCTCCAGCAGCCTCGAGAAACATATCGGGCTTGCGGACTCCCAAGTCGCTAAAGAAAACTTCATTTAACTCATAATCATAATTTTGGCCGGTGTGAACCAAAACATGGTCGCAATGAGAATCAAGTTTCGCAATGGTAACTGACAGACGAATGATCTCGGGACGCGTCCCGACGATCGTCATAACCTTGAGCTTACGCATCGATCACCTCACGAATTATGTCGAGTTTCAAAAGCGTTTGCTTTACACCCTTGACATCGAGTTGATGCGTATTGTGCGAAGTGTAGTCATCGATACTGGATATTTCGGTCTCACCCTCGACGAAATATTTGGCGTAGTTCAAGTCCCGGGAATCGGCCGGGATTCGGTAGTAACCACCTAAATCCTCAGATCTCACCATTTCCTCACGTGAAAGCAGCGACTCATAAAGTTTCTCTCCATGACGGGTGCCAATGATCTTGATTTCGTTGTCCCTGCCAAGTAATTCCTTCATCGCCTGAGCCAGATCGCCCACCGTGGACGCGGGCGCCTTCTGGACAAAAATATCTCCCGGTCGTGCATGCTCAAAAGCGTAAAGAACAAGATCCACCGACTCCTCCAAGGTCATGAGAAAGCGGGTCATGGTCGGATCAGTTATGGTCAGCGCTTTGCCAGATTGCAATTGATCGAGAAAAAGAGGAATGACAGACCCTCGCGAAGCCATTACATTGCCATAGCGAGTGGCAGAAAGAACGGTCTTGCCAGGATCACAAAGACGTGACTTTGCTACCATCAGTTTTTCCATCATCGCCTTCGAAATCCCCATGGCATTGATGGGATAAACTGCCTTGTCCGTGCTCAACACAACGCAGCGCTTGACCTCATTGGCAATGGCTGCACGCATAACGTTCTCAGCCCCCAGAACATTGGTGCGAACAGCCTCCATTGGGTAGAACTCGCATGACGGAACCTGCTTCAATGCCGCCGCGTGGAAAACATAGTCCACACCGCGCAGCGCATCATGGATGCTGTCGTAGTTCCGTACATCACCGATGTAGAACTTGAGTTTGTCGCTATTCAAAGCGATGCGCATATCTTCTTGCTTCTTCTCGTCACGGCTGAAAATCCGGATTTCAGAAATATCGGAATGCAGAAACCGCTGGAGAACCGCATTACCAAATGAGCCAGTGCCCCCGGTAATCAACAACGTCTTATTTTTGAACACAATTTTCCTTTCAGATGTAACTCTAGCCAAAGTCCTTCATGGATTTCACCAATTCAGGCCAGGGTTTTGGCTGGAACCCTGTAACCAAACGAAAGCGCGAAGAATCCAGCGAACGATCGATCGCAACACTCTCATCCACCTTGATATCGATAGTCTTCCCGTAGGCATCCGCTAGAAGACACAACAAGTCATACTTGTCTATCGGGTCAGCAGACACATGATAGAGCCCGCGCAAATATGGGTTCGACAGGACGCAATCCCGGATCAGGCGCGCAATTTCGACGGTCGGCAAACCTGAGAAAATCGCCCTCTTGAACCCCCTCACCGACCCGCTTTGTGAGAGAAACCAACCCACAAGGCTTCTCGCGCCTTCAAGTTCGTGACCGATGATCGATGTCCTCAACGTCACCGCGTTTGGATAATCAACCTCGCCGAGAAACTTGCTACGCCCGTAGAGATCCTTCGCATCCGAAAAGTCGGCCTCGGTGTACATCCCTTTCGAACCTGAAAACACACAATCTGTACTCACGTGTACAAAACGCGCTCCAGCAACTGCACATAAGCGCGCCATACGATGTGGCAGCAACGAATTGATCGGAATTGCCGCCAGCGGATCATCAGCCTCCGCCAGTTGCTTGACCAATCCAATACAGTTAATAACCACCTCGGGTTTCACTCCCCCCAAAACATGCATCAGATTATCGATATTCTCAACATCAACGCCGCTGATCAGGGCAGATTGCAAAAACTCGGGAAAGAGTCTCCTAGAACGTTCACTCCGCACTGTTCCAATAACGTCGAAGCCATCGCTTTCCGCAAACAAGCGAAAAACCGCATTCCCCAGCATGCCGGATGCCCCTAAGACCAGTATCTTCATGTTCTGAATCGCTCCCTTTTACCGTTAATTTTTAAGATGGACAAAGTCGGGGCACTGCTGACTTTGCCCAAGCATCCACTGGTAGGCCCCAAGCGCAGAGCGGCCAATCTGATCCCACGCATACTTCTCTTTGACGAGCAGAATGCCTCGCTGTCCCATTTCACTTAATTCTTCCCGAGGCGTATTCATGGCAGCAACCAGAGCACAAGCAATTCCATCCACGCCTGGCTGCACCCACCACCCGCAGCACCTACTCTCAATATCCTCCCAAGGCGCTCCGGTTGTCGTAATAACTGGAACACCGCGCGCAAGCGCTTCAGCGACAGCAATTCCGAAATTCTCCGAGTAGGTAGGTAATACGAATACATCCGCTCCGGCGAACAGAGCCTCTTTCCGCTCTCCGGTAACCAAACCAGTGAACTCGAAGTCGTACCTTAGCCCTAAGGAGTCGACCTGCGCGCGAATCTGATCAAGATGCCCATCCTCATCCGGCCCGGCAATAACAACTTGCCATCCAGGTTGCCGAACCAATGCCCATGCTGCAACAAGGTCAGGCAATCCTTTTTTTGGATGTATTCGCGACAAAAACAGAAATTTACGCTTCCCTGCTTGCAAGCGTGCAAGCACAGGCGGCATGTCAACCCCATTGGGAATGACTGCAACAGGCGTCTCTATACCTAGACGTCGGATACTTTCAAGCTCCTGCCTAGCGGTAGCAACAATCATGGATGCTTTAGAAAATACGCGCTTCTGATACAAAGCTAAGGCGAGTTTCTTTTTCCATCCACGGTGCTGAAGCGCCCATGGCTCAAGACACCCATGCGGCGATACAACTACCGGAATGCCTTTAATAGAAGCAAGATAACTGGCCACAACGAGAATGGGCGTCCAAGTTCCATGAATATGAACGACGTCAAAGCTAAACTGATCAAGATATCGCTTTAGAGCTCTAATCCGAGACAAGAGCCCCACACCACCACCTCCATCAAGCCTAACGGCACCGACACCGCTATCCACACTAATTTCTTCCTTGCTACGGTCAACGACGAAAAGTGAAATATTTGCATTAGATAGCGCGAGCGCTTGAGCGTAGCGCAACGCGGCAAGCCCAAGACCGCCAAAATCCGAAGCTATGCTTTGTACAATATGAAGTTGCTTCATAATTTGTGAAGTCATGAGTCCAGTTAAAACACATAGCGAAATGGCTTCACTAAGCGCAAAACAAAAATTACACAAAAACAAGTTACAAAAACCCCAACTGTAACAAGAGGAATAGTCACCCATGGATTCCCAATCCCGACCGAAATCCCTTGCATTCTAAACAGTTCAATTACTAACACATGGAGACCATAAATACCTAACGTACAATCTGCCAAGACCGAGAGCACTTTAGATGGCGCCTTGCGATCCATGCCCATAAAAGCAATAAATAATCCGTAACCAGCTGCAACAACAAATGGAGAAAGATAGACAAAAAAGAATTCGCACGGCTGACTGAAGTGCGCAGAAAGAATATAGCTACCTGCGGCCGTAATCGCTGAAGCCAACAAAAAAACAACAGTCCCAAAAATCGAATTATATTTCCCGTCAGCTATATAAGCCCCAAGAACCAAGTACCCTAAATAACCGCTAAAATACGAAAGGTGGTATGTCGAAGAAAATGTATCAAATCCAATATAACCTTCACAATGAAGATTGAAAATCAGATTATTTAAGGTAGGAATTACTGACGCAACCACGAACCATACACCGATGAACCACACATGTTCAGAGCGTGAACTGTTGTTATAAAATTTACGGATAACAGGCACAAACAAATAAATTCCGACCAAAGCATAAAAGTACCACAGATGATACATTGTTGGCCCTTTTAGCATCGCCGCCACCCAATTTCCTGTAGCCACACCATTATAATCCAACCAAAAAAGATATAGCATCGACCACAGCACTAGGGGAGGTATAATTCTTACCAAGCGTTTGCCAAAAAAAACTTTTATATTTTCTTTTTTAGGCAATAAAGTAGCCCCTGCAATCATGAGAAATAGGGGAACTGAAGATCTAGAAAGCGAATCATAAAAATTTCCCGACCACCATCTTTCATTAACCGTGCCGTAAATAACTGCTGACAAGTGCAAAAGTATCACCATAAAACAGGCAAGCACCCTTAACGCACAAATTCTATTGTCCAAATTGGGCTCCATTGGCTTTATTTTTCTTGTCATTGTTTGAATGCAGAAAGGTCAATTTTTTTTGCCCCACGGTTAGCGCATAGAGACAGCAAAGCACGAACCCTACTGCGGTCTCTCCACTTTGAAATATTTGGTTATTTGCCGGAATATAATAAAAAACTATGAAAACAAAATAGCAAATAATTATATTTATCGGATGCGGCGCTACCAAAGACAGACCCCACGACAGACCCAAAATATAACCAAAGCCCCCAACAACGATCAATGCTCCGAAAAATCCGAAGTCTGACGCTAACCAAGGATAGATTGAATGCCAGAGCCCCGTCATGCTCCATCCGTGTGATTGCTCCAATAAGCCAGGGAGTGACTGCGACGTAAAATACGCACTACCTGTTAGAGCATCAGCATTACGAGCCAAAAACATTGAATTTCCAAAACCAAACGTAGTATCACTTACAATAGTGAACGTTAGGGACAAAGCGTAATATCCCTGCGTAACATATCTAGTAATGGACTCAAAAACAATAACCAAAAAATCAGGTAGCCATATTGAGACGAAATGATCTCTGTCCGCAAAAATGATTCCGTCCCCGCTGTCAAATGCACCGAGCACACCAGTATCACCCGCACGCTGAACCTGGCCTGCGCCAAAAAATCCAAACAAAGCAACAATCAAGACCCCGAACACAACTAGTATTCTTGAGTTTAGCCTAACATTCAAATACCCAAGTGACACGCCAAGAGAAATCAACCACGGCAGCGTGATAACGAAATCTGCGAGTCCCTTGTTGGTTCCTGTACCAACAAATAAAGAAATATTTAACAAAACTGCACCAAAACTCAAATATTTAATCGATCGACTTAACGACTTCCAGTGCACAACTGCCACAGGGAATAATCCGATGATCCATGGGGAAAGAAGCATCCTGGCATATTCAACAAAAACAAATGAGTTCCCTTGCTCCAATCTCTCAAAATTGAGATTGTATGAAAGACCCGGACTTGTTAAACCAAATATAATATCTGGAACTAAAGCACCAGTACGAGACAGAGAACTTGGAATAAAAAAGGCGTAATTAACCAGCAATGCCACCTTCAGAAAGGTAACGACTGGTTTATGAAAATGAGAAATGGACGCCCCATCACGACCGATCCGGCTCACTTTCCTCCAAGACAAAAAATATCCAAATGCTATAAACACTTGCGCAAGCATAAGGTAGCCAACCACAAAATCCTGATTGGCCGTACCCCAGGGCCACGGCCCGAAGAGATAGAGTAAGATAGTAATGCCAAGATAGACTTGAAAGAAAACCAGCGGAGCTAACCATTTACCACGTAGAGTCAAAATCTCCTCCCATAATCAATCATCGCTCGAAAAAACGAAATCAGTCTTCGAATCGGGCGACTTACGACATTTCTTAGTAGGCGTGCCTTAAATTTATGCCCTCTCAAATCAGCACAATGGCTACAGGCCACACCATACAATTCGATCCCACGCCTGATATTTCCGGCCCTGAAGCTGTTTCTTGCCAATAGTAAATAGGCATACCCATATGCCTCATTTTGTCGGTCGGCGATATTCTTTGGAACATTACTTCCTGAGAAATATCCGTCAAGAACCCGCAAATATTCCCTACTTATATTTTCAGAAACATCTTTATAAGATATTGAATCCGGATGCATTCTGTAACCAGCCAGCACAGAATTACACATTTCAATTCTACCAAGAGACGAAATTCTGATCCAAAATTCTCTATCGGGCGCGAGTTTTAAATCTGCTCGCCATCCACCAAGCGAATCAAATGCAGTTTTGCGAAAAATTGCGCCTGGCCCTATATAACATTCTTGTCGGACCACAGTATCGCTCAGATCAAAAGCGTGGCATATGTTACGTTTGGCCACACGAGAAAAATTATCAATGAGATTAGAATCTGGAAAAACACAAACGATTGACTGTTCTTTCTCAAGCAAGACAACCAGTTCACTTATAGCATTTGGGTACAATAGATCGTCCGAACTTAGGTAGCCGATGTATTTCCCCTCGCATAGGTTCCAGCCCTTATTTAAGGTTTGCGCTTGCCCGATGTTCGCGTGGCGTTCATGGCGTATGCGACCATCAAATTGCTTTAAGACCTCTTGAGTATTATCGGTCGACCCATCATCGAGCACGATGTACTCGATATTTGGATACGTCTGAGACAAAACACTCTCAATAGTTTCAGCAAGATACTCTGCTTGGTTATAAGTTGGAGTAACGATACTAACCAAGGGAAAGTTCTGTGTTGGATTTAATCTCTCTGCCATGCTAAAAATTACTCCGCTCCCAGTTTGGGAAGCTTCTTTGCAAATTCTTGCTTAAAGAGGATCATTGCCGAAACGATGGATATCGTTAAAACCCAAACCGCCCGTAAAAAAAATTCATTAAAAAAAATACCGGAAAACGCTATAGCTACCAGCATCGTATAGCTGACAATTCTTGGGCTTATAAGAACTCTTTGGGACCAGCCCTGCAAAGAATTGCACAAAACAAACATAAGCAGAGTATCCACAACCATTCTAATAAACCATGCGAGAGCAGCACCTAACACACCATACTTTGAAGTTAGCCCCCAAATGGCCAAAAGAAAAAAAGGCAATTCGATACAATGAATGAGTGCAGTAATCTGCGGTTTACCCGCGCCTTGAATCAACGTGAATGGTACGTGAGCCAAACAGTTTACAAGAATCCCCGCGGCAAAAATTTGCATCAACATTGCACTTTGCAACGCGAATTCGGAGCCCACCCAAACCGTCAAAATTTCTTGAGCAAATAAAGCCAAGAATAAAGTTATCGGAAAAAGCGTCAGGAACAGCCAATGCACAGCCTTGGCAAATAGCGGTCGAGTTTTTCCATCTTGCTTGGTAACGTCTGCCGCAAACGCTGGAAAAAGTACCGCTGTCAAAGCACCCGGCACAATCCACAGTTTGGTAATAATTTCCTGCGGGGTTGTGTAATGAGCCACAGCAGTAGCAGACACAACGCCGCCAATGATGAAACGATCCACATAGCCCATGAACGGACTGATGATGTTGCTCAAGGTGAGCCAGCCGCCAGACACACAAAGGGGCCTTAGGAGTGTCTTCCGAAGAGCAAGCCTTCCGTGATCATCAGGAAGAACACGCCATGCGTACCGGGCGTGAACCGCACAGGCAACTATGCGCCCAGCAGCCAGAACACCAGTAACCATATCCAATCTTGTCGAGCCATATAGCACTACAGCAACAGGGCCAAGAAAAGTGAACAACCCCATCGGCAGTCGAATCGCATTGATGATACCGAAGGCGTGGCGCGCTTCCAACACCCCCCTGAATCCAGAGGTCAGGACTATGGCCGGCATCGCCAGCGCCATCAGCAGCACGGCATTAACAGATTCCTGCTGATCCGGTACTGACTGAATCATTCCGACGCCCCAAGGCGCCAAAAGCGCCATCAGCAATCCTGCAAAGATCCCTAGCCCCGCCATTAGTGCGGTAGCGGTCGCCACCAGCGAGCCAATGCCCTTTTCGTCATTCTCGGCCATGGCGACAGCAAGCAGTTGCGTCAGCGCCCGCCCCAAGCCAAGATCAAACAATCCGAAGTAACTCACAACCGCCCAAATCAGCGTCAACAATCCGAAACGGGCCTCACCTAATTCTCTGATAAGAACCGGTATACAGAAAACAGCTACCGCTAATGGCAGGCCAAGCCCAAAAAGGTTGTACAGCGAGTGCCTTACCAGTTTCATTATTGAGAGGGTCCAAAGCTCGTCGGATTCAGGTCTCTAGATGGTTCATCAGCCCGATTGCCAAAAATTTTGTGGCGGTTGCCCGTTTTCAGCAGGCGCTCACAACCAGCGTTGACGCTTTTCGTCAGGACATCGAGCAATCTATGTTGCTGTGCTTCAGTAATTCCTACCCACAGCGGTAAACGAACTAAGCGCTCAGACTCCCGTTCTGTAACATTCAACGCCCCATGTACCCGCCCAAACCTCTGCCCTGCTGGTGAGGAATGTAGTGGTACATAGTGAAACACCGAGTAAATTTGCTCGCGTTTCAGTTCGTCCAGCACTCGCTGCCGATTAATCTCAGGCGCTAATAGCACCTGATACATATGCGCATTGTGCTGGCACCCCTCTGGAACAATCGGGCGCCGGAGAAAACCTTTGGCTTCCAACGGCTTAAGCATCTCGTGATAACGCGCCCAACTCGCAAGGCGGTCGTTGGTAATTCTCTCCGCCTCTTCCAATTGAGCCCAGAGGAATGCCGCGATGAGTTCCCCCGGAAGGAAGGATGAACCGACCTCCTGCCAAGTATATTTGTCCACCTCACCGCGGAAGAAGCGACTGCGATCCGTACCTTTTTCGCGAATGATTTCCGCGCGTAAAGCAAGTTCTGAATCGTTGACCAATAACGCCCCGCCTTCGCCGGAAATCACATTCTTCGTTTCATGAAAACTGTACGCACCCAAGTCACCTATGCTGCCCAACGCCCGCCCTTTGTAACTTGACATGACCCCTTGCGCTGCATCCTCCACCACCTTCAAGCCATACCGACGGGCGATCGCCATGATGGCATCCATCTCGCACGCAACACCCGCGTAGTGCACCGGTACGATCGCCCTAGTGCGCGATGTAATGGCCGCTTCGATCAAGCGCTCATCAAGGTTCAGCGTATCTTCACGGATATCCACGAACACCGGCACACCACCACGCAAGACGAAAGCATTGGCCGTCGAAACAAAAGTGTACGAGGGCATAATGATTTCGTCGCCCGGCTGAATATCCAGCAACAGCGCCGCCATCTCCAGGGCCGCTGTGCACGAATGGGTCAACAGGGCCTTGGCACAGCCAGTCCTTTTCTCAAGCCAGTGGTGGCAGCGCTTGGTGAAAGGGCCGTCGCCGGCCAGCATGTTACCGAACTTGGCTTCGGCAATGTAGTAGAGCTCTTTCCCGGTCATGTAGGGCTTGTTGAAAGGTATTTTGTCATTAGCCACTTATGATCTCCCTGCCGCACGTTCTGGTACTAGCGAGCCAACAATCATTTCAATATCCAATCTCTCCGCTTGGCCACAACCAGTCTTGATCCGCCGAAAGGCAGGTTGACACCGCTTTTTATGAAGCCAAGCTCGGCCTGCATCACTTTGTAGAGAAAAGCGTTCAGCCCTCCTGAAAGTTTAAGTTCATCGGCAGGATCGATGCTTGACTGCGCATGCCGCTGTTTAAGTCGCGACAGCAACATGGCGGGCAACAACAAGGATACAAAGGAAGTGCTATGCACAATATCAAAACCGATTGATTCAAGCTTCTTATACAACTCCGAAGCTGAATATCGTCTGACATGGCATGCATATTCATCCACGGGGCTCCATAACCAGCGATGCTGAGGAACGGTGATGAACATGAAGCCGTTCGCCTTCAACGCCGCGCGCACCTCACAAAGAACCGTCATGTCATCTTCGATGTGCTCTAGAACATCGAAAGCTCCAATGACATCAAATTCTTCGCGATATGGAATGTCTCTGGCATCCATCTGGATGAACTTCACTGACGGCAACCTCGCTGCCGCATAGCCAAGACCGGCTGAAAAAATCTCGCTACCAAGCAATGTCGCGCCAGGAAACGCCTGCGACACACCGGACAAGACGAAGCCCGTGCCGCAACCCACTTCAAGAAAAGACTGGAAATCCTTGCAATACTTGCTAAGAGCCCAAACAATCAATTGGTTTCTGGATCGAAACCAGAAGTTCTGCTCTTCCAATCTAGCCAATTCTGAGAAATAGCACGACTTGAAGCCCCCTCCGCTATTTGCAAAGTCAGGCGCATACAACTGGACGCCATCTTCGAGCACTGGCGAAAACCCGCAAGCCGGGCAATCAGTCGCCGAGGAGGAGAAGTTGTGTTGACAAGAGAGGCAACGCTTCATCGTGCGCCCTCACGACTCACGGGGAACACGAAAACCTTGAATGCCAGAAACAGGAAAGCGGCCACTATGAAAATTGCAATCCCCTGAACCCACTGATGCGCATAACCCAATTTATCAACAAATACAATGAGGATGCTGAGGTTCAGCAAATAGCCAATGCCGTGCGCAATGACATATCGAATTCCGGCCCCCAAGACGCTTCCTTGATGTTCAAACGCGAGGCTTCTGTTCCCGAAAAAACCCACCGCCGCACCAACGCCATATAGCAGGGTCATGGTAAGTTTGGGTGTGCCACCCTGATAAGTTAACATCAAGTAAGCCAGATAGCCTGCCACATTGCTCAACAACCCAACAAGCGCATAGCGAAATAGCTGCGCGACCGCACCCCGGGTCTTGATAATTAGAACCTCATCAACCATCAGTCAACACTGCCAAACCAAATCCTGTCTTTCCAAACCCGTTGCCGTTGTAAAGCATATATCTCTGACCAGCGTGATCGAAAACAAATGGGTATTCGATCATTTCCGAATCCCAGCCATCGGCGGAGACATCAATGCCCGCTCCCTCAAGCGAAAGCCCCCAATTTCGGTCATCTCGGCTAACTGCATGTCCGATGCGGTATGTTTCCCCATTGCCACTGCGATACGAAAACCACATTTCGTAACCACCTTGGCCATCACTCGCGATAGTTGGTCTTGAAAATGCCTGTGCTCTGCCGAGTTCGTACGGAACCGCCAATCCCTCACGACGCCAAGAATGTCCATCCGGAGACGTTGCATAATTGATCACATGCAACATTTCTCCATTGCCTGCATCCCATGTCGCAGTTGAGCCGTACCACATGTGATAGCCACCCTCCGGATTTTCCAGCACCCACGGATACGAGAGGCTGATCGGATCAAGAACATCGGTCCCCATGAAAGGAGCATCAACATCCAATTCCAGCGTGAGGTCCGGCTTGACAATTAGTCTGCCGATATCCCCCCGCCAATGACCGCCATCGGGACTCTGCCAACCCATGAAAAGCATGTATTGCACACCGTCCACCACATAACAGTTGCCAATACTGACGCCATCCGCATAGAAACTGCCTTCGGGTCCATGCTGGAATAACGGCTTTTTGTGTTCGCAGATTACTTCACGTCTGACAATGTCAATATCAACAGCACCGACAGAGGATCGGTTATCTATATCCCTGCCGCTATAGAAAACCCGATAGACATCTCCCTCAAGCTGAACCGGTAACGGGTTGGCGGCGTGGGATAAGAGTTTGGGATGACGGCCATCGCTCGAAGGACAATACAGTAGCCCAAGCTTTTTCCAATTCGCTTTCATATCCTTCTCAATTTCGTGCTAGGCACATTCGCGCGCCCGGTGGCCGTGCCGATATAGACGCCTTCATCTTCGGCATCAGCGAGAAGCAAGGCACCAGCCCCAATCACGCATTTATCGCCGATCTTGATGTGGTCACGCAACGTGGCATTCACCCCAATGAAGCATTGCTCGCCAATCTCGACCCCACCTGAAACCACGACATGCGAAGCGATGAAGCAGTGATCCTTGATGGTGGAATGATGGCCAATGTGATTCCCGCTCCACAAGGTGACATCGTTGCCGATGGTGACGAATGGCTGGATCGTGTTGTCTTCGAAGATGAAACAGTTCTCACCGATCCGCCCCTCGTTAAGCACAGTGGCTCGAGAACTGATGAAACTAGTCAAGCGGTAGCCCAGTGCCTTGGCCGCCAGATATTTTTCCTTACGTACCGCATTAAGCTTGGAGTAGCTGAGCGCAACAAAAAAATCGTATTCCTCCGGGCTGTACTTCTGGGCCACCTCTTCGAACGAAACCACCGGGAGACCGCAAAAAACGGTTTCAGCCATGTAAGCGGCGTCGACCGTGAAAGCAACCACTTCGTAGGTGGAATCCGTGCTGAAATAGTAGTGGGCCAGTTGCGCGATATCGCCCGAGCCGAAAATCACTAGACGCCTCGTCATGGCACCTTCCTCACCAGAATTGTGAACTCGTAAAGCCCGTAATCATGCAGCAAGGCTACGTTGCGCGAGTAGCGTCGCTTGCACAGATCGAACAGCACGCAAGGGTCCGCGTAGTAGAGGTAGTCGCGCATCTTGTCCAGATCCGAATAGGAAGTAAGACAATTAAAGGAAAAACCGAGTCGGCTGGTACGCTCAAGGATATCGAGCGTGGCTTCGAGATACGCCCACCATTCAGCATCCGACCGGCCCAACCGAACATTAAATATGCCGCTGGCAACTCCGTAATCAGCGACGCCATCCGGCGAACTGGCGAGCACAAACCGAGCTTGTGGCCTTCCCCGATGACGCTGCTCGGCGGACCGGATCATGCTTTCGGATACGTCGATTCCCGAATAGGAAAACCCAGAAAAGCTGCTGACGAGAAAATCATGAAGGGCCCCATAGCCGCAGCCAAGATCGTTGAGTGAAAACTGACGTCGGCCATCAATGATCTTGCACAGTTGTTCGAAGCGAAGTTCCTGGCTCTCTTCCCCGTTCCAGTCGACACCACGTGGTGTCTCGCCATGCTGAGCAAGTTTCTCGGAGTAGTAGGCAGCCACCTCAGAAATGACAGATTCATCAATACCTCCGTTCATTGTTTGCTTCCACGCGGCAAAGGTTGAGCTTCAAAAAAAAGCACCAATGCACGTTCTGATCTGGCACACCACTTTTGGACACAATGGAAGGGGGAAAGTGTATATTTATTCAGAAAGAGCCCAAGCATCGATGGAAAATACGTCTTGTATTTCACTGAACGCCGCCCTGATTGTTTAGTTCGCTCCAGAGGCGATAACGACAACTTCTGTCCCTCACTCCTGTTAACCAGGAAATTTGAAACCGGCAACAAAAAATTGGATAAGGGAAAAGTCAAACCGACGACATGCAAGAGCTTCCAACCGGAATCGGCGACAAGTTGCTCCACTCCCGCTCTCGTGTATCGCCGACAATGTCCGGCAATGTCATCCTCGATGCCCCAATGCCCCGGTGACGCGGGAACCAGAGAAAACAAAACTCCCTCAAGTTTTAAGAATTCAGCTGCCTTGACCATGAACACAGCTTGCTTATTATCATCCAAGTGCTCCATGACCATGCACGAAATCACCAAATCAACCTGTTCTGCCACCTCAGATGAAAGGAAATCCCCATTGACAGGAACAAACCGCTTAGCAGCCATCTCTTTAGCGAAGCGACTTGCCAAAGCACAAATCGTCTTTGCGTCGAGATCATAGGAACGTCCCGACCAACCAAGTTCAAGAAGCAGTGCAGTAATCTCCCCTCTGCCTGGCCCAATCTCAACAAACCGCCCGGGCTGGATACGGCGAAGGCGCTCCCGCAAATACATCAACTGAAGCTGAGTTCCCGGGGGTAGAACTACCATGTTGCGCGCCCCTTGACGATGGTATCAATAACATACAAAGGGCGCCCTTTGGTCTGGTCAAATATTTTACCTACATAGAGACCTATCACGCCCATACTTGATAGTATGACCCCCGTACAAACGAGCAATATGACGATCAAGCTTGTCCACCCGACCACCGAACCGTAAGCAAAATACTGAAAAACAAAATACAGCGCAAGGATTATTCCAAGTATCGAAAACAACAATCCAAGGCTTACAATCCAGCGAAGAAAAACGGTCGACTGAAAGAAAATGCCATCAATAGCATGTCTCAACAGCCGCTTCAATGAGTAAGAACTATTGCCGATCGTACGCTCCTGATGGGCATATTCGATGCTACCCATTTTGAAACCTAGCCATCGCAAGATAAATAAAAAGTGTCGCTCCCGTTCATTGAACTCAAGAAAGCTATTAACTACCTTGCGCGAAAGCATGCAGAAGGAGCCATAGCTGCCATCTATATCTTCCTCATTTAGTTTACTCAGCAACCAGAAATAAGCCTTAGCCGCAAAAATACGAAAATGTGAATGTGACCGTTCAGCTCTTCTGGCCATCACCAAATCGTACCCCTCTTTTATCTTGGCAAAAAGCTCAGGTATTATTTCAGGGGGATCTTGGAGGTCACAATCCATCACCACAGAATAGTCACCCCTAGCTACGGATAAGCCTGCTGATATCGCAATGTGTTGTCCGAAATTTCGGCTAAGGCGGATACATTCAACTTCAGAATGTCGAAGTTGAATTGCACGAATCACTCCCAACGAATCGTCCGGGCTTCTGTCGTCGACGAGAAGAATCTCAAAGCGGTTGGTAATATCCTGTAAGCTTTGTATGAGCCTGTCGCAGAGTTGCTCAAGGCACCCAGCGCAGCCGTATACGGGGACGACCACACTAATACTTGGTTGAGTATTTTCTTCGGAAAAACTGTTCACTGACTATCCTCAGGTAGTCCGCAATTTTTCGGCACGAGCCTGACGCCAGACCTTGTCGTCCATCGGCACTTGCGAGGTATATCCGAGCAAGCGTGCAATCACAGGATCCATCGGGCGATTGCCCAGCGAACGCGGAAAATCATATTGCTGCTTCAGGATTGGCGTTGTGTAAAGATGGTTCACGGCACGTCGGATAATTTTTGAGCGATTTGATCCCGCTCGATGAAACAACATGGAGTCGAAAACAATAGCTGATCCGGCTGGAGCGCTCGCGACAATACGGTTGCCCTCGATGTAGGCATCCGAAGGCAAAACTTCAGTTTTATGTGTAAAGGGGACCACATGAGTACCTCCTGTTTCTGGAGAGAACTCGTCGATAGCGAATAAGGCATTTATAGCCAAGGGACGGGTGATGACGTAATTTTGGTAGGGTAGATCACGGTGCCAAGAACTTTGATGATGATCCGTGCCCGGCCGGTTAATGATGGCATTTTGAAGATTTAGAATAAACCACTCCCCAAGTATTTTCGATACAACTGATAAAACTCTGGGATGGGCTGCCAAATTAATGAAATCAAAATCATAGAGAGGAAGCGCGCGGCACACATCCAATTCTTGGATTTCTGCTAAGGCATCTCGGCCATATTCCCGCTCTTGTTTTTCATAAGCATCATCAATCTTTCTCCTCCAAACGAACAGTTCCTCCAGCGAAAACAGATTGCGTATGATAGTAAAACCTTTGATAGATATATCTTCAACATGGCGGGCAATTTCATTATCAACAACAGTTTGCTGAAATGCTCCATAGAAATTTTCTTTCACGTTCCAGCCCTCCTTTTTACTTAATAAATTTCATATATTGCGATGCATTCTTACCGCAGTTTAACAGCAAATCTAGAATAGTAACCCCATGGGTAAATTCCCCCCAAGGCTGCATATACTCTGGATAACCAGCATAATCGAACCAAGTCAGCTGAATGCCACGCTCAACGAAGACGTCTTCGTCGATGTAATCCCTGGCGGCAGGGCCGGAAATGTATTCGTTTCCCCCGGCCGAAGCACATAGATCAGCCAGCCGCTCCGACTTACCCTCTGACAACGGGTAATCCCAAGAATTGCTGATGGCCGTCTTGATACCCAGATAAGCACATATTGCTTCAATGAAGCGACGATTGAGCTGGGACAGATGCCCGGGTGGCTCTGTCAGATATAGCGGCTCGAGCCAGGTCGCAATCTCGTCGAAGTATGCTGCACGACGGTAATTCTGAGAAAGGGTTTTCCAGTGGTCCCTTGCCCATTGAGTACCTCCAATCTCCGTTTCGCGAATGGTCTGGTGATACTTGCCCTTTACTTTGACCGGAATCGTCAGCCACTGCACCCCTTGAGGCGTCTTGATCTGGTTGCGATTCCGCCAATCGCGCCGGGTGTATTGCATATCGTCGTAGAGAATAAACTCATCCACCGCGGCGATCATGTCGAAATATCCCTTCCATGGGATGTAGTTGGACTGGAGAATGGCTATTTTTTTCATAAATTAGTAAATCAAACCGTACAAGCAACCATTGCTTTACAAAAACCTACACTAGCTACCATTACTGACTTCCTTTGCAGCATTGCAGGCTGCAAATGCCTCTGCATACGGTCGTTTCGGCTTCAGAAGTTGCTGAATCTGCACCTCAGCAAAGCCACCGACATATGGGGCAGTCAAAAAATCGCCTACAGTTTCAAAGTCACTAGATGCATCTGCACCAATCGTCTCAAGAATTTCTGGCGAAATTTTGACCGGACCAGATGGTTCAAGCAACAGCCACGCACTAGCGCTTTCCTCACACTCAAGTCTCTTCATCACTTCGATTGCGAAGTTTTCAGATTTTTTCGAGTTAGCAAAATTACCGTAGATCCAAGGCCATCCCGGACTTGAGGCCCCAAGCGCGTACAAAACCCCTGGAGAGTGACCGGTAAGATCAATCATTGGGGTCCCATGGACAAATCCAGCCTCCCTTGCCGCTTTGCTTGCATCAGAAATGTAGCGCCCAAAGGTTGCGGGGATCATTAACGTCGTTCCATGCCCGCCAATATCGATTCTGTAATCGGATTGAGGGATCGGGTTCGGCTGATAATAGGGTCCTCGTACGCCGAGAAGAACAATTGAAACGCTGTAGAACTGTACTGCGACAGCAAAGGACAAAAGTGGAAGTGCTCGCCCCACAACACACTCTTTCCCTAAAAAACTTAAGCCGGCAAGAATCCAAAATATCGCAACTAAACCAGCGAGAGACCAGTAGTTGTTTCCTGTGCCAAATGCAAACGCATAAGGCAGGGCCAATAAAACGAGAAAATTTGACCATTGAGACCGGGTGTGATTAGCGTCCTTTACTCCAAGCCGTCCTCCCAAAAAACCGATGAATACAAAAAAAACGGGAACTGCCAAAATAACCAAGTTAACCCACTGACTATCTTGAAAAACTGTTAGGGTAATACCAAAAACAACTGACAAGATCAACGATGTAATCCCGAACAGCAAAGCAACTAAAATGAAGAGGGGAATACTAGTCCGCAACCTTGAAATATAATGAAGGGCGGCAATTACAACAATTCCGTAAATAAAGTAATGCCATTCATTTTCTCCAAAATAAAACGAACCAACCCGAAATATTGTCTTAGCATCATAATCCGGGGATAATAACTGTGCGTACCTCAATCCTTCTGTTAGTCGGCTATAAAATATAAATACAGAATTATCCACAAGTAGCGCAAAAACCAAAGTCAGCCCCGCAGCCATAGCTGAAGATAGTCCAATTAAATATAGATTTATCTTCCCGGAACCAATAATATAAAATAAAGATATCAGTGCAAGCGCAGCCGCAGTACTTGGCTTTGCCATAAATGCAAACCAACCACCCACGCCAATAAGTAGCCAACCAAAAACACTACCAAGTGTGAAATTAGCTCTTGCCAGCAACAGACCAATCATGGAAATCATTAGTGCCTGGAAGGCAAGCCAGTTATAACTTGGCGTAGGCAACCATAACCTCAGAAACACTAACGATACTGTAGCTATTGCTGCAGAAATAACCATTTGCGAAACAAGCTTGATGCCACTTTGGCCAAAAACAACCCTTAGATACAAAACCGATAAGACCCAGCCCAAAAGAAATGTAACTAAAGTATTGAACTGCCGGAGTAGCGCAATATCTCCATTAACAAGTCTAAAAATAGGGTGGTAGATATAACCAAATTGCGTTACGGAGGCAGAGTATTTGAATGGGTTCGATATCCAATTGAGATAGAATCCTTCATCAGCGAAATCGATCCCAAACCGAACGCACCATAGCACCCATCCAACAATACAAATTGTGCAAATTGCGGAGAAAACCAGTATCGTTGTTTCTATTGAATTCCATTTCTGGTTCTCGGATGGTAAAACGGGATTAAGCCGCTCTCTCCAAGACATTTTCGACGAAAATATTTTCATCATTATTCGACGGTGACGCTCTTGGCCAGATTGCGCGGCTTGTCCACGTCCGTACCCTTGACCAGGGCGGCGTGATAGGACAGCAGTTGCAGCGGGATGACGTGCAGAATCGGCGACAGTTCGCCGTAATGTTCCGGCAGGCGGAGGATATGGACGCCCTCCGACTCGGCGATTTCCGAATCGGCATCGGCGAAGACGTAGAGTTCGCCGCCGCGGGCCTGGACTTCCCGCAGGTTGGATTTCAGTTTGTCGAGCAACTGGTCGTTCGGGGCGACGGAAATCACCGGCATGTTGGCATCGACCAGCGCTAGCGGGCCATGCTTGAGCTCACCGGCCGGATAGGCTTCGGCGTGGATGTAGGAGATTTCCTTGAGCTTCAGGGCGCCTTCCATGGCGATCGGGAAGTGCCGGCCACGGCCGAGGAAGAGGGCGTGATGCTTGTCGGCAAAGCGCTGGGCCCAGACCTTGATCTCGCTTTCCAGTTCGAGCACCTTGTTCACCGCGACCGGCAGGTGGCGCAACTGGTCGATATAGGCGCTTTCCTGCTCGGCGCTCAGGCGCTGTTTGACCTTGGCCATGACCAGCGTCAGCACGAACAGCGCGGCGAGCTGGGTGGTGAAGGCCTTGGTCGAGGCGACACCGATTTCCGGGCCGGCCCGGGTGATGAAGCGCAGGGCGCATTCGCGGACGATGGCCGATTCCGGCACGTTGCAGATGGCCAGCGTCTTGCCCTGGCCAAGCGACTTGGCGTGGCGCAAGGCGGCCAGCGTGTCGGCGGTTTCGCCGGACTGGGAAATGGCGACGATCAGCTGGCGGGGATTCGGTACCGAGGTGCGGTAGCGGTATTCGCTGGCGATCTCGACAGTGCACGGCACGCCGGCAATCGCTTCGAGCCAGTAGCGGGCGGTGTAGCCGGAGTGGCTGCTGGTGCCGCAGGCGAGAATCAGGATCGAGTCGACATCGTCGAGCGTCGTGGCGGCTTCGGCCCCGAAAATGCCGGGTTGGATGGTCTTGCTGCCGCCGACGATTTCCAGCGTATTGGCCAGCGCTTCCGGTTGCTCGAAGATTTCCTTCTGCATGTAATGCTGGTAATTGCCGAGTTCGACCGCGGCGGCGGAGAGCTGCGAGACATGCACCGGACGGTCGACCGGCGTGCCGTCGAGACGGGTGATCTTGACCGACGCTGCGGTCAACTCGGCAATGTCGCCGTTTTCCAGATAGACCATGTTGCGGGTGACCTGAAGCAGGGCGGACGCGTCGGAAGCGGCGTAGTTGCCGGCCTCGGAAACGCCAAGCAGGAGCGGCGAACCTTCGCGGGCGACGACGACCTTGCCGGACTGCCGGTGGTCGATGACCGCGATGGCATAGGCGCCGACCAGACGGCGGCAGGCGATCCGCACCGCGGCGAACAGGTCGGGCTCGCTTTTCAGCGTGGCATCGATCAGGTGGGCGATGCTTTCGGTGTCGGTATCGGAGGTGAAGACATAACCCTGGGCGACCAGTTCGCGACGCAGGCTTTCGTAGTTTTCGATGATGCCGTTATGGACGACGGCGATCGAATTGGAAATATGCGGGTGGGCATTGCGCTCGCACGGCACGCCGTGCGTCGCCCAGCGCGTGTGGGCGATGCCGGTGACGGCACTGGTGCTGGCCGAGGCGGCTTCGAGTTCGGCGACCCGACCGACCGAGCGGACGCGTTCGATATGATCCCCCTGGATGACGGCCAGCCCGGCCGAGTCATAGCCCCGGTATTCAAGCTTCTTCAGGCCTTCGACCAGAACGGGAACGATGTTGCTGCCGGCTGCTGCCGCGACGATGCCGCACATAGCGAAAACCTACCAAGAAAGCCGACCATTATAGCGCCCCCACCCTTCCTCGACCAGCGCAACGAACGACGGCAATTATTCCAATATTCTTTCTGCAGCTTTCAGATTCATGCCAATATTATCCTTGCCTGACAAGACCGGCTTCTCGCCACATAACGGCCATACGATGCCTATTTCCGGATCATTCCACGCGATACAGCGTTCGTGTTCAGGCGAATAGTAATCGGTGGTTTTATAGAGAAACTCCGCGCCATCACTCAGCGTCAGGAAGCCATGGGCAAAGCCAGGCGGTATCCAGAGTTGTTTTTTATTCTCGGCGCTAAGTATGAGTCCGTTCCATTGACCAAAGGTTTTCGAGTTCTTCCTGAGATCGACCGAAACATCGAAGACTTCGCCTTGCACAACCCGGAGCAGTTTTCCCTGGGCTTTGGGTGGCACCTGATAATGGAGGCCTCGAAGAACATTTCGGGCGCTTTTTGAATGATTATCTTGAACGAACTCGACCTTCTGGCCAATTGCCTGAAAAAAAATTTTTTGATTAAAGCTTTCGAAGAAAAAGCCCCGCTCGTCGCCGAAAACTTTGGGTTCGAAAATAAGAAGGTCAGGGATTTTAGTTGGAATAACCTTCATCTGAACACCCGCTCCTTGAGAAGGCTGATCAAATATTGACCATAGGGGTTTTTGAGCATGGGCTGGGCAAGTCGTTCGAGTTCCGTAGCATCGATATAGGCCTGGCGGAAAGCGATTTCTTCCGGACAGGCGACTTTCAAGCCCTGGCGTTTTTCGATGGTGGAGATGAACTGGCTGGCATCGAGCAGACTTTCGTGGGTGCCGGTATCGAGCCAGGCATGGCCGCGGCCCATGACTTTGACACTGAGTTCGTCCTTTGCCAGATACGTGCGATTGACGTCAGTAATTTCAAGCTCCCCCCTCATTGATGGCTTGAGGTCCCGTGCAATATCAACGACCTGGTTGTCATAGAAATAAAGTCCCGTAACCGCATAATTAGATTTGGGTTGTCTGGGCTTTTCTTCAAGACTGATCGCTCGACCAGCCGCATCAAATTCAACAACGCCATAACGCTCCGGGTCATGCACGTGATAGGCAAAAACCGTTGCACCACTAGCTTGGCCGCCAGCATTCTTGAGATCACTGGGGAATTCATGGCCGTAGAAAATATTGTCGCCAAGGATCAGCGCACTGTTGCAGTGGCCGACGAAGGAGCGGCCGATAATGAATGCCTGCGCCAAACCATCGGGACTGGGTTGAACGGCATACTGCAAATTAAGCCCCCATTGACTGCCATCACCCAGTAGCTGTTGAAAACGCGGGGTATCCTGCGGGGTAGAGATAATCAAGATATCCCTTATTCCAGCCAGCATGAGCGTGCTGAGTGGATAGTAGATCATCGGCTTGTCGTGGATGGGGAGCAGTTGCTTCGAGACAGCTAGGGTTACCGGGTAGAGCCGTGTGCCGGAACCACCGGCGAGGATAATGCCTTTGCGAGCACTCATGCGTTTACTCCGTAGTTCTTGTCCATCCATTGACGGTAAGCGCCGCTGGTGACATTTTGGACCCAACCTCGATGCTCAAGATACCATTGGATGGTCTTGCGAATTCCTGTTTCGAAGGTTTCGACTGGCTTCCAGCCGAGTTCCCGTTCGATCTTGCTGGCGTTGATCGCGTAACGGCGGTCATGGCCGAGACGGTCGGTAACGTACGTAATCTGATCCTTGTAGGGACGTCCATCGGCACGTGGCTGAAGCTCGTCGAGAATGGCGCAGAGAGTATGGACAACATCGAGATTGGGCTTTTCATTCCAGCCCCCGACGTTGTAGGTTTCCCCGACTCGCCCTGCTTCGAGAACGCGGCGAATTGCCGAGCAGTGATCTTTAACATAGAGCCAGTCGCGAATTTGCTGACCATCGCCATAAATTGGCAGCGGCTTGCCGGCCAATGCATTGTGGATGACTAGCGGAATCAGCTTTTCCGGAAAATGGTAGGGGCCGTAGTTGTTGGAGCAGTTGGTGGTCAGCACCGGAAGACCGTAGGTGTGGTGGTAGGCCCGCACCAGATGATCGCTGGCTGCCTTGCTCGCTGAATAGGGACTGTTCGGCTCGTAGCGGTTGGTCTCGGCGAAGGCCGGATCATCCTTTGCCAGCGAGCCGTAGACTTCGTCGGTCGAGACATGGAGAAACCGGAAGTGGTCTTTTCTCTCGGAATCAAGATCCTGCCAATAAGAACGAACCGCTTCGAGCAGATGAAAAGTCCCGACGATATTGGTCTGGATAAAATCTTCCGGGCCGTGAATACTGCGATCCACGTGCGATTCGGCGGCAAAATTGATCACCGCCCGTGGCTGGTGTTCGGCCAGCAGTCTCGTTACCAGATCGACATCACCGATACTGCCATGGACAAAAATATGCCGTGCGTCGCCCTTCAGGCCGGCAAGATTTTCGAGATTGCCGGCATAGGTCAGCGCATCCAAGTTAATCAGCGGTTCAGGGTTAGGGGTCGCGTCATCGGGCTGTGCCAGCCAGTCGAGTACGAAGTTGCTACCGATAAAACCGGCGCCACCAGTGACGAGGATCACGAATTCTCTCTTTCATACATAAGTCATTCACCGCGTAGCCGCATAAAGCTGGCAAACCGAGGCAAACCACGGGTGGTGAGATCGCGATAGCGGTAGGTCACTTCGCTACCGATGGCCGGCGGATTGCGTCGCTGCTCGTTAGTGAACCCGGTCCCGAGCGAAAATTCACGGCCATCCGCACTACGCACAAGCAAGGCACCAAGCATTCCAGCGTACTTGCCCTTGCCCGGCAAATGCCCGATGACTACAGCCTCGGCATCGTTCCATGGCTTGAGTTTGAGCAAGGTATCGCTGCGCCCGGTTTCATAAGCGGCGTCGGCGCGATGCAGCATCAAGCCCTCACCACCGCCCTGAACGATACTCGTCAGGCGCTTTTGCAGACTGGCACGGTCGACCACGTCGAATTGCTCAATCTCCTGGAGCCACCGCACGTTAGCCTGGCGGACCAGTTGCGAAATGGCTGCGGCGCGCTCGCGAAACGAACCTTGCGCCCCCGGCAATTCGAAAATCATATAACGCACAGAGCGCCATTCCGCATCGTCTGGCTGCTCGCGCCGAACAATGCCGGACAGCGCCTCGAAGCGGCCGCGCCCGAGCCATAGTTCGCCGTCGAGCGGCCCTTTCGGCAGGCCGGCGATAAACCAGTCCGGCGCCTTGATGTCCCGGCCACTGCGAAAACGCAACCGCTCACCATCCCAGATCGCCCGAACACCATCAAGCTTTTCGCTGACCAGATAGCGGGTCACGTCAATCTGGTCTCGATAGACCTCGGCCAGCAGGATAGCCGGTGCTTCTGCTACGGCCATCACCGGCATCGCCAGCACCACACCGAGCAGCAAGGCGCGTAGCAGGCCTGACATCAGCTCTCACCGGCCCAGTTACGCCGCGCCTGCCGGGCGATGCCGAAGACTTCCTCCAAACGTTCGCCGTCGTTCTGGGCCAGCGCCAGCCGGAGTTCGTCGAGTTGCGCTCGGTAGCTATCAAGTTCGCCGAGCAACGCCTCGCGGTTGGCGAGACAGATATCCCGCCACATTTCCGGATGGCTCGCGGCGATCCGGGTGAAGTCGCGGAATCCCGAGGCGGCAAAAGTGAAGAACAGGTCGGCATCGGCCCGCACGGCCAGATCGTGCACCAGCGCATAGGACAGCAGATGCGGCAGATGGCTGACCGCGGCAAATACCCGGTCGTGCGCCTCCGGCGTCAGCTCGTAAATATCGGCACCGCATAGCGACCAGGCGCGCTTGATGCGGTCGAGTGAGTCGTCACTGTTTTCAGGCAACGGGGTGACGACCACCTTCTTGCCCTGATACAGATCCCAGCGCGCCGCCGCTGGGCCGCTGTTTTCTGCGCCAGCAATCGGATGGGCCGGGACAAACTGATTGATCCGCTTGCCGAAAGCGACACGGGCGGCGGCAACGACATCGCCCTTGGTCGATCCGCCATCGGTGACGATGGTGTGCGGACCGAGATAGGGTTCGATGCGTGAAAAGATCTCCGGCATCTGCGCGACCGGCGTCGCGACCAGCACGATGTCGGCTTCTTCGATTTCATGCGTCGGGTTGATCCCGGCCCGGTCGATCACTCCGAGTTGCTGGGCGGCCCGAAGTGTCGCCGGAGTCCGCCCGAAGCCGACCACCTCTTCCACCGCACCGGCTTCCTTGAGGGCCAGCGCGAAAGAACCGCCAATCAGGCCGGTGCCGAAAACGACAACCTTGCCGAACTCGGGCGAATGGGCAGTCATTTAAAGCGCCTTCTCCAGCGCCTCCAGGAAGCGGGCGTTCTCCGGCTCCGAACCAATCGTCACCCGCAGCCAGTCAGGCAGGCCATAGCCGCCAATCGGGCGGATGATGACGCCCTGCTTGAGCAGCTTCTGGTTGATCGCCGCCGCATCCGCAATCTTGAAGGTAACGAAGTTGCCATGTGACGGGATATGTTCGAGGCCAAGACGCTTCAAGCCGGCCACCAGTTGTTCCATGCCGCGCCGGTTGAGTTCGTAGCTTTCGGCAACGAACAGGTGGTCATCGAGAGCTGCGACAGCCGCTGCGAGAGCCAGGTTGTTCACGTTGAATGGCTGGCGAATACGGTTCATCAGATCGGCAACCGCGACGGAAGCCAGCGCATAACCAACGCGCAACCCGGCCAAGCCAAAAATCTTCGAGAAGGTCCGGAGCACCACCAGATTCGGAAAATCCATGATCCAGCCGGCGGTATCGACACGCTCGGCGGGCGGCAGATATTCGTTGTAGGCCTCGTCAAGGACAACGACTACGTCTGACGGCACGGCTTCAAGGAAAGCACGCAGTTCGGGATAAGGCAGAAAAGTGCCGGTTGGATTGTTCGGGTTGGCAATCCAGATGATGCGTGTATCCGGCCGGATGGCGGCACGCATTGCGTCCAGATCATGGCCATAATTCTTGGCTGGCGTCGAAATCAACTCTGCACCAGTCGACAGCGTGGCCAGCGGGTACACCGCGAAGGCATACTGGGCGAAAACCGCGGAGCGACCGGGCGCCAAAAAGACGCGGGCGATCAGATCGAGCACGTCGTTCGAACCGTTGCCGAGGACCACTTGATTCTGGGCCACGCCAGTCCGCTCGGCGACGGCGCGAATCAGGTCGAACTGATCCGGGTAGCGCTCGATACCGCCGATCGCCGCCTCGACGGCCTTCTTCGCCTTCGGGCTCATGCCCAGCGGATTCTCGTTGGAGGCCAGCTTGACGATCTTCTCGACCGGAATGCCCATTTCGCGGGCCAGTTCGGTGATCGGCTTGCCCGGTTGATAGGGCGAAATGGCGCGCACGTAGGACAGTGCTTGCTCGACAGGGCTCATCGCAATTCCTCAGTAAACAGCTGCCGGGTAGGACCCGAGAATTTTCAGATAGGCGGCATGGCCGGCCAATTCGTCGAGGGCCGCCTTGATCGCTGGCTCGTCGCGGTGACCTTCGATATCGACGTAGAAAACGTATTGCCACAGGGCGTTGCGCGCCGGCCGCGACTCCAGGCGGGACATCGAGACGCCGGCATGCGACAGGGGCAGCAACAACTCGTGCAGGGCGCCGGTACGATTCGGCGCCGACATGACCAGCGAGGTCTTGTCCCGGCCGGACGGACCGGCATCGTGCTTGCCGAGAACCAGAAAACGCGTCGTGTTGTTCGGCTCGTCCTCGATATTCTCGACCAGCTTGGGCAGCTTGAAGCGCTCGGCTGCCGCTACGCCGGCGATCGCCGCAACGCCCGGCTCGTCTGCCGCCATCTGCGCGGCCAGCGAGTTGCTGGCCACCGAAATACGCGGAATGCCCGGCAGGTTGTGATTCAGCCATTCGTGGCACTGCGCCAGGGACTGGGCATGCGAATAAACCTTGCTGATCTTGCCCAGATCGCTTTCGTTGGACAACAGGTTCTGGTGAATGCGCAGCACCACTTCGCCGCAGATTTTCAATTGCGTGCCGAGCAACAGGTCCATAGTCCGACCGACCGCGCCTTCGGTCGAGTTCTCCACCGGTACCACGGCATAGTGGGCGTGACCCGATTCGACTTCGCGGAAGACATCGTCAATCGACGACTGCGGCAACAGGCGCGCGGCATGCCCGAAATGTTTGGTCGCCGCACTGCCGGTAAAGGAGCCGAGCGGGCCGAGAAAAGAGATACCGAGCGGCTCTTCCAGCGACAGGCAGGCCGACATCACCTCGCGGAAGAAGAAAGTGATGTTTTCCCCGGGCAACGGGCCGGGATTGCTCTCCTGCAAGCGGCGCAGCACCTGCGCCTCACGCTCCGGACGGTAGATATGGCCGGCTTCGCCGTGTTCCGCCTTGATCTCACCGACCTTCTGGGCGCAACGCGCCCGGGCATTCAGCAGGCGGAGCAGTTCGGCATCGATGCCGTCGATTTCGGCACGGACGCCAGCCAGGGCCTTTTGCAGATCGTCACTCATCGCCACTTACCCGTTGCGTTTGGCGAAATCGTTCATGAAATCGACCAGGACCTGCACACCTTCCAGCGAAACGGCGTTGTAGATCGAGGCCCGCATGCCGCCAACCGACTTGTGGCCCTTCAGCGAAACCAGCCCGGCCGCCTTCGATTCGGCGAGGAAGGCAGCATCGAGTTCGGCATCGGCCAGCGTGAAGGGCACATTCATCCGCGAGCGGCAGTCGGGATCGACCGGGTTATGGTAGAAACCGCCGGACTCGTCGATACAGCCATACAAGATGCGGGCTTTTTCGGCGTTCACCGCCGCAATGCCCGGCATGCCGCCCTGCCGCTTCAGCCACTGGAACACCAGGCCGGCAATATAGATCCCGTAGGTCGGCGGCGTATTCAGCATCGAGCCGTTTTCCGCCATCACTGCGTAGTCCATCACCGTCGGGATGGTCAACGGCGCCATGCCGAGCAGTTCTTCGCGCATGACGACCAGCGTCAGACCGGACGGGCCGATATTCTTCTGCGCGCCAGCGTAGATCAGGCCGAATTTCTCGACATTGACCGGCCGCGACAAGATATGCGAGGACATGTCGGCAACCAGAGGCACGCCGGTATCGGCGATGCGCTCGGCGGGAATCTCAACGCCATGGATGGTTTCATTGGTGCAGACGTGCAGGTAGGCGGCGAAGGGATCGAGCTTGATCTCCTCGGCCGTCGGCAGACCGGTAAAACCGCTGCTCTCGGTCGTCGCCGCACAGCGCACCGTACCGATGCGCTGGGCTTCCTTGAGGGCCTTCTTCGACCACGACCCGGTCACGATATAGTCGGCCGAACGCCCGGCCAGCAGGTTCATCGGGATCTGGGCGAACTGCTGCGTCGCGCCGCCCTGCAGGAAGAGCACCTTGTAATTGGCGGGAATACCCAGCAAGTCGCGCAGGTCGGCTTCGGCCTGTTCGAGGATACCGGTGAATTCCTTGCCGCGATGGCTCATTTCCATGACGCTGCAACCCGCGCCATGCCAATCGAGCAATTCGGCCTGCGCCTGCCGCAGCACTTCTTCCGGCAGCGCGGCAGGGCCGGCGCTGAAATTCCAGACCCGACTCATCATTCCTCCCCGGCGGCCTCACCGGCCGCTTCGCCATTTCCCTCGACGCTGTCGGAACCTGCCGCATCACCGCTGGCTTCAATGTTTTCCACTTCACCGTCAACTTCGCCGACGGATTCGACAACCTTTTCCAGACCTGCCAGCTTTTCGCCGGTATCGAGCGAAATCAGCGTGACGCCCTGGGTCGCCCGGCCCATGCCGCGAATCTCGGCAACCCGGGTGCGAATCAGCACGCCACCGGTGGTGATCAGCATGATCTCGTCTTCGTCGTTAACCAGCTTGGCGCCAACCACGATGCCGTTACGCTCGCTGTCGGCAATGGCGCGCACGCCCTGGGTGCCGCGTCCGGAATGGCGGAAATCGGCCAGCACGGTGCGCTTGCCGTAACCGTTCTCGGTCGCGACCAACACGGTCTGTTGATCGCTTTCGGCGACCAGCAGCGAAATCACCGACTGCCCGGCCTGTAGCTTCATACCACGTACCCCACGGGCGCCACGGCCCATCGGGCGGACATCTTCCTCGTCGAACCAGACAGCCTTGCCGGCATTCGAAACGAGCACGATATCGCTGCTGCCGGAGGTCAGTTCGACGCCGATCAGGTAATCGCCTTCGTCCAGCGCCACGGCGATGATGCCGGCCTTGCGCGGGTTGGAGTAATCGGACAGCGGTGTCTTCTTGACGGTACCCATGACGGTAGCCATGAAGACGTATTGGTCGTCGGAGAATTCCTTGACCGGCAGTACGGCATTGATCCGCTCACCCTCTTCCAGCGGGAAGAGATTGACGATCGGCTTGCCGCGGCTGTTGCGACTGCCCTGCGGCGCTTCATAGACCTTGAGCCAATAACAGCGGCCACGGTTCGAGAAACACAGGATGTAATCGTGGGTGTTGGCAACGAACAGGTGATCGACGAAATCCTCGTCCTTGATCGCCGCCGCCTGCTTGCCGCGACCGCCCCGGCGCTGGGCGCGGTAATCGGCCAGCGGCTGGGCCTTGACGTAGCCACCATGGGACAGCGTCACCACCATGTCCTGCGGCGTAATGAAGTCCTCGATACCCAATTCCTGCGTATGCAACACGATCTCGGAGCGGCGCTCGTCGCCGAACTGCTCACGGACTGCCGTCAGTTCGGTAACGATGATTTCGGTAATGCGGGCCGGCTTGGCCAGGATGTCGAGCAGATCGAGGATCTTGGCCATCACATCCTTGTACTCGCTGACGATCTTGTCCTGCTCCAGTCCGGTCAGGCGCTGCAGGCGCAGCTCGAGAATGGCCTGGGCCTGGGCATCGGAGAGGCGATAGCCTTGTTCCGAGAGACCGAATTCCGGGGCCAGGCCATCCGGACGCGAGGCATCCGACGAGGCACGCACCAGCATCTCCTCGACCACGGCACTGCGCCACTGACGGCCCATCAGGCCAACCTTGGCATCGGCCGGGGTCGGCGCCGCCTTGATCAGGGCGATGATTTCATCGACATTGGACAACGCGACGGCCAGACCTTCGAGGATGTGACCCCGTTCGCGCGCCTTGCGCAACTCGAACACGGTACGCCGCGTCACCACTTCGCGGCGATGCGACAGGAAGCATTCGAGCATCTGCTTCAGGTTGAGCAGGCGGGGCTGGCCGTCGACCAGCGCCACCATGTTCATGCCGAAGGTGTCCTGCAACTGCGTCTGCTTGTACAGGTTGTTGAGGATGACCTCGCCGACCTCACCGCGCTTCAGTTCGATGACGACGCGCATGCCCGATTTGTCGGACTCATCGCGGATATCGGAGATACCCTCGATCTTCTTCTCATTGACCAGCTCGGCGATCTTCTCGATCAGCGATTTCTTGTTAACCTGGTAGGGGATCTCGTCGACGATCAGCGCTTGGCGGCCATTGCCCTTTTCCATGTCCTCAAAGTGCGTACGCGCCCGCATGATGACGCGGCCGCGGCCGGTCCGGTAGCCTTCGCGGACGCCCATGACGCCGTAAATCAACGCCGCCGTCGGGAAGTCCGGCGCCGGGATGTACTCGATCAGATCATCGATGCTGATCGCCGGATTTTCGAGCAGGGCCAGACAGCCGGCGACCACCTCGTTCAGGTTGTGCGGCGGAATATTGGTCGCCATGCCAACCGCGATACCGGAGGAACCGTTGATCAGCAGATTGGGGATGCGCGCCGGCATGACCAGCGGCTCGTGCTCGGAACCGTCGTAGTTCGGCCCAAAATCGACCGTTTCCTTGTCCAGATCTTCGAGCAACTGGTGGCCGATCTTGGCCATGCGCACTTCGGTGTAACGCATCGCCGCCGCGCTGTCGCCATCGACCGAACCGAAGTTGCCCTGACCATCGACCAGCATGTAGCGCAGCGAGAAATCCTGCGCCATCCGGACGATCGTTTCATAGACCGCGGAGTCGCCGTGCGGGTGGTACTTACCGATCACATCGCCGACGATACGGGCCGATTTCTTGTAAGCCTTGTTCCAGTCGTTATTCAGCTCGTGCATTGCGAACAATACGCGGCGATGCACCGGCTTCAGGCCGTCGCGCGCGTCGGGCAGGGCCCGGCCGACGATCACGCTCATCGCGTAATCAAGATAGGAACGCCGCATCTCGTCTTCGAGGCTGATCGGCAGTGTTTCTTTGGCGAATTGATCCATGTCTCACATTCGCACCGCTTGCGCGATGCCTGATTGGTTGAATTGAGCGTAATTTGCTATTTTAACACGCCACCATCACCGGATAGACGCCGTTTCATGACATCAAAACCCGAAGATATCGACCTTCTGATCGAAGCCCGCTGGATCGCTGCAGTCGACCCCGACGTGGTGCTAAAAAACCACGCCGTGGCCGTCCGCGACGGGAGAATTCTCGATGTCTTGCCAAGCAATCAGGCGCGTACGCGCTACCAGACAAAAGAGCGCGTCACACTGGATGAACACATCCTGATTCCCGGCCTGGTCAATCTGCACACCCACGCCGCGATGACCCTGATGCGCGGACTGGCCGACGACCTGCCGCTGATGGAATGGCTGCAGAAACATATCTGGCCGGCCGAAGCCGAGCACCTGTCGGCACAATTTGTCCACGACGGCACCTGGCTCGCCTGCGCCGAAATGCTCAGGGGCGGCATCACCTGTTTCAACGACATGTACTTCTATCCCGAGGCCGCGGCAGCAGCCGCCTCGCAACTCGGCATGCGCGCCATGCTCGGCATCACCACGCTGGAGTTTCCGACCCCCTACGCCAGCGACGCCGACGATTACATCAACAAAGGCCTGGCTGTTCGCGAAACCTGGCGCGACAACCCGCTGATCGGCTTCTGCCTGGCCCCCCATGCGCCTTACACCGTTTCCGATGCGACATTCGAACGGGTGCTGACCCTCTCCGAACAACTGAACCTGCCGATTCATTGCCACATTCACGAAACCCGCCACGAACTTGAGGAGAGCCAACAACAGCACCGGCAAACCCCGATCGAACGCCTGCATCGCCTGGGCTTGCTTGGCCCGGGCTTTATCGGCGTGCACGGTGTACACCTGACGAAAAGCGAACTCGAACTGATCGCCGCCACCGGCGGCCACATCGCCCACTGCCCGACCTCCAATCTGAAATTAGCGAGCGGCTTTGCGCCTGTGGTGCGAATGCGACAACTTGGCATCAACGTTGGCCTCGGCACCGATGGCGCAGCCAGCAACAACCGCCTCGATCTCTTCGGTGAAATGCGTCTAGCATCACTACTTGCCAAAGGAACCAGCGGCGACGCATCGGCACTGCCGGCCCGCGAAGTCTTGCGTATGGCGACCCTGAATGGCGCCATTGCGCTCGGCCTGGGCCATCAGATTGGCTCGATCACCCCGGGCAAGGCCGCCGACCTGTGCGCGGTGAGCCTGGGCACCCTGGAAACCAAGCCCTGCTTCGACCCGGTGTCACACCTCGTGCATGTCGCCGGCCGAGAATCGGTCAGTCACGTCTGGGTTGCCGGAAAGTGTTGCGTAGACCACAAATGTTTAGCGAACAGCAAGCAAAATGACTTGGATTCGGCAATTGCCCTATGGCAAAATAGGCTGGAATTCCGCTTGGAGCCGTAGTTTCAAACTCTGGCGCGGGTTAAAAGTTTCCAAATTTTCTTCAACGAGGGAAAACAATGATCAAGAATATCGCCAAGAAATCACTGGTTCTGGCACTGCTGGCCGGTATCGGCTTCGGTGCTGCTGTTGCACAGGCACAAGAGCGCGTTTATGTCATCGACCAGCGCGATGTCGTCGCCAAGAGCGGCTTCGGCCTGTGCTGGCGTACCGGCTACTGGACCCCGGCTGCCGCTGCCAAGGACGCCGCCGGTTGCGAATGCGACAAGGACCTGCTGCCGAAGGAAGCCTGCGAACCGAAGACCAGCGCTGCAACCGGCGCCGCTCCGGCGAAGACCGGCATCGTTGGCGAAAAGGTCACCGTCGCCGCTGACGCCCTGTTCGACTTCAACAAGGCTGTGCTGCGTCCGGAAGGCAAAGCCAAGCTCGACGAACTGGTCTCCAAGGCCAAGGCGATCAAGCTCGAAGTGATCCTGGCCGTCGGCCATACCGACCGCATCGGTGGCGACGCCTACAACCAGAAGCTGTCCGAGAAGCGCGCTGCCGCGGTCAAGGAATACCTGGTTGCCAAGGGTATCGAAGCCAACCGTGTTTACACCGAAGGCAAGGGCGAAAAGCAACCGGTCACCGGCAACAAGTGCAAGGGCGAGAAGAAGTCCAAGGCGCTGATCGATTGCCTGCAACCGGATCGTCGCGTTGATATCGAAGTCATCGGCACCAAGTAATCAGCCGACGCTTCAACGAAAAGCCCTGCTTCGGCAGGGCTTTTTCTTTTCCTTTCCGAATTGATACAGACCATGCTCAACGCCGACCCTGCCGAACTGGAAAAATTTGGTGATCTCGCCCACCGCTGGTGGGATCCAAGCAGCGAATTCAAACCGCTGCATGACATCAACCCGCTACGCCTCGACTGGATCGATCGCCATGTCGGACTGGCCGGCAAGCGCGTGCTCGACGTTGGCTGCGGTGGCGGCCTGCTATCGGAAGGGATGGCGGTGCGCGGCGCCGACGTAACCGGCATCGATCTGTCGGAAAAGCCGCTCGGCGTTGCCAAACTGCATTTGCTGGAAAGCGGCCAGAAGGTCGATTACCGCAAGGTCGCAGCCGAACAGCTGGCCGAGGAAATGCCGGAGGCTTTTGATGCCGTGACCTGCCTGGAAATGCTCGAACACGTGCCGAATCCGTCGAGCATCGTCAGCGCCTGCGCCCGGCTGGTCAAACCCGGTGGCCAGGTATTCTTCTCAACGCTGAATCGCAACCCGAAATCCTACCTGTTCGCCGTGGTCGGCGCCGAATACGTACTGAAGATGCTGCCCAAGGGCACGCACGACTACGCCAAGTTCATCAAGCCGTCCGAACTCGCCCGCTGGGCGAAAATGGCCGGCCTGGAACCGGAAGAAGTGATCGGCATGAGCTACAACCTGCTCAGTCAGCGCTACACGCTTGGCCAGGACAGCAGTGTCAATTACCTGATGCGCACAACCCGAAATGTATGAAGCCGTTCTTTTCGACCTTGACGGAACGCTAGCCGACACCGCGCCGGATCTCGGCGGCACGGTCAACGTCCTGCTACGCGAAGAAGGCCGGCCGCAACAGCCGCTGGAAACGCTCCGGCCGTGGGTCTCGCAAGGGGTGCGCGGGCTGCTCCAGGCCGGCTTTGGCATCGACAGCGCCGATCCGGACTACGAACGGCTGACGCAGCGCTTTCTCGATGTCTACGCCAAGCGGCTGTGCGCCGAAACCCGCCTGTTCGATGGCGTTCCGGAATTGCTCGATGCGCTGGAAAGCATGGGGCTTGGCTGGGGCATCGTGACCAACAAGCGGATGCGCTTTACCGATCCGCTGGTCGAGTTGCTGGATCTGGCCCAGCGCACGCCGTGCGTCGTCAGCGGCGATACGACAGCGGCAGCCAAGCCGTCGCCGTTGCCGGTGTTGCATGCCTGCACGCTGCTGCGCTGCGCCCCCGAGCGGACGCTGTATGTCGGCGACGACCGGCGCGATATCGAGGCCGGCCGCGCCGCCGGCTGCCTGACCGTCGCCGTATCCTACGGCTACCTCGGCGACAGCGGCCCGCTGGACACCTGGGGAGCTGATCTGATCATCAACCACCCGGCCGAATTGACGGCCTTTCTCGCTAGCCGAGTCGGGCCGAAATAAGCAGATTGCGGGGCGTCAGCCGGCGCTCGCAAAAACTGCCGATATCCACCGCATAGCCGCGCTCTTCCAGGAATACGCCAAGATCGAGGCCCAGCCAGATTTCCAGGGCACGGCGAAAGGCATGGCGGACAATCGACAGCCGCATTACTTCCCGTTGCCGCTGCCAGCCCGCCGCCTCGAACGCCGCGACTTTCCCTGCGGCAAGCGCCGGCAAGCCTTCGCGGCAATTCATCCAGGCCAGGAAATCGGCAAAGCTGCCACGCACCCACGATTCGGGAACCGGTTTGAAATTCTTGTAGGTATCGCCGCTCACCGTCCGCCGGTAGCTATCGAAACCAAGCTTCCAGGCGATTGCCCGGTCACGCTGGCGCGTTTCGCGGGGCGCCGCGGTGACCGATTCGGTGACGGCCAGGCGTGTGTCGTCACGCAGCAGGACCAGCCGGAGCCCGCCCGAAAGCGGTTGATAGCGCTCCGCCACACCCCGGTAGTAGCAGCAGGGCGCGATATCGAAACGTGCCACCTGTGCCTCGACCCCCTGCGTGATCAGACGCCGGTGCAGATCACCGCAGGCATGCAGCGCAACGGCGTGCTGGCCGGCTACTGGCACGTTTGCGGCGGTCAGGGCATCGGCCACGACAAATTCGTGCGCCAACCCTCCCCGCCGGGCCAGCGCTTCACCTTCACTGCACAGCACCGGGTCGATCTCCAGCGTCTGTACCGGCATCTGCCACTGCTGCGCCAGCAAGCGCCCGAGATGCCCCTTGCCACCACACCAGTCGAGTACCGGCCGGCCGCAACAGCGGGCAGCAGCGGCAAAAGCTTCGATCTGCTGCAGCTTACGTCCGGGGATTTCGCGAGCCCAATGCGGGCCGTAGTCGGTCAGGGCGGCGCCCGGCCGCGCCGGCACGTCGACCAGCGCGGCAACGGCCGCCACCTCGGGCAGATGACGGGCGAGCAGGGTCAGCGCCGCCGCGCCATCATCGTTCAGGTGCACGACGGCTTCGTCGGACAGGGCGAGCAGTTCGGCAGTCAAAGCCGGCCATTGCCGGCACCACGCCGGACGGATTTCGCGAAAGGGCTGGGGGTGCCAGAGTGCATGGAAATTCAGCAACAAGGCATCGAGTTGGCGCTGCCGGTCGAGCAGCCTCACTTAACGGCGGACCGCCGCTCGCGCCGGCGGTAACCAACGACGGCCGGAATCAAGGCGAGGGCCAGAATGATAACGCCTACGGCAAGCGGCCAGAGCACCGGACGGTTCCAGGCGCGGCGGGCGGCAGTGCGTTCAGCGGCATCGATCCGTTGATACTTCAGGATGTTGTTGCCGACATCGTTCGGCTTGCGGTTCTTCAACCAGCGATGACCGAGGGTATAGCTCTTCGGGTGAAAGCCGAAGACCCAGGGTGCGTCGTGGTGCAGGATGCGATTCATCTGGCGGATGATGGCCAGCCGTTCCGGCGTGTTCTCCATGTTCTTCATCCGGACAAACAGCCGATCGAATTCCGGATTGGCGTAATTGGAGGAATTCTCGCCGCCCTTGCCGACCCGCGACTCCTCGCCGTGCAACAGGAAGAAGAAGTTCTCCGGGTCCGGATAGTCGGCATTCCAGCCGAGGTAATAAAGCTGGACATTGCCCTTGCGGATCTTGTCCTGAAAGCGGTTGAAGTCGGTCGAGCGAACGACGAGCTGAATGTCGATCTTGGCAAATTGCCGGGTCAGCCAGTCGAGACGGGACTTTTCGCCCGTACCGCCACCGGTGGTATCGAGATTGACGACCAGCGGTTCGCCGGTTTTGGCCTCGCGGCCGTTCGGGTAGCCCGCCTCGCTCATCAGCTTTTTCGCCACCTCGACCGATTTGCGCTTCGCCTTGCCATCGACCCAGTCATAGACCGCGCTGTCGATGCCGGCTTCGCCGTCGTCGTAGCCGAAGATGCCCGGCGGCAGCGGGCTCTGCGCGGCGATGCCGCGCCCGTTGGAGAATATCGAGATGAACTCCTCCTGATCGATGGCGATCGATATGGCCTGGCGGAGCTTGGCCGACCGCTCGTTCAGCCCGCCAAGCACCGGGTCGAGCAGGTTGAAGCCCATGTAGAAAATCGAGGTCTTGACCGAGGTCAGCAGACGGATGCCCTTGTCGCGCATTTCGTCGGAGAGCGCCACGTCGCCGCCAACATTGACGCGCACGGCCTGGTCGAAGCTGTCCGAGGAAATGCCGGAAGCGTCGAAAAAGCCTTGCAGGAACTTGTTCCAGTAGGGAATCGTTTCCTTTTCCCGGGTAAATACCGCCTGTTCGATGAACGGCAAGGGTTTGCCGCAATCGGCCAGCAGGCCGGCCTCGGCATCACCCGCCTCGCCTTCACAGGGATAGCTCTGACCATGGAAGTTGGGGTTGCGCGACAGCACCATGCGGCGGTTGGGGTCGTTCTCGGAGAGCATGAACGGCCCGGTGCCGACCGGCCACCAGTCGAGCGTCAGGTTTTTGGCGGGCATGCCCGGCTGGGCAAAAAAGCGGTCGACCTCGCGCGGTACCGGGGCGAAGAACGGCATGGCCAGCCAGTAGAGGAACTGCGGATACTTGCCCTTGATGCGGATGCGCCAGGTGTGGGCATCGACTTTTTCAATGCCGGAGAGCGGATAGGCATCGAGGTCCAGCCAGGCATTGGCCGGCATATCCTTGGCCGCCTGCTGCAAGGCGCCACCCAGTTCCTTCAGCCCGACGATCTTGTCGGCCATCATGCCGAAAATTGGCGAATGCAGGCGCGGATGGGCCAGGCGCTTGATCTGGTAGATGTAATCGTCGGCGGTCAGTTCGCGACTGCCGGTAGCCGGAAAATCGGCGATCACCTGCCGCCCGTCGGCCACCTTTTCGCCGAGATAGCGCGGCTGCCCTGACGCATCGAGCGCGAAGGCCGGATGCGGCTGGTAACGAATGCCCGGCTTCAGTTTCAGTTCATAAACACTCTCGGCAATCTGCTCCACCGGCGCCTGGGCCGAAAGCTCGCGCCCTTTGCTGTCGTAGAAGCGGGGCACGGGAACCTGTTCCAGCGTCGCGGGAATCAATTCGTAGGGGCGCTTCAGATAGTGGTATTGCAGCGGCGGTTCGTAGATCTGCGCGGTAAAGGTGATTTCGTCTTCGGAATAGGACTGGGCCGGATCGAGATGCTTCGGACGATCGGTAAATGCGGTGTACAGGATGTTGCGTTCACTCTCCGCCGCCGGATAGGGATCGTTCCACGACTGGCCACAGCCGGCCAGGGCACTGATGCAGACGAGATAGGCGCAAATTTTTCGCATGGCCTGCAGTTTAGCAAAACACCGGTTGACCGCCGCGCAGCGATTTGCTGACAATGGCTTCAACCAAACGACCAAGAGGCAGTCACATGCTCGACAGCAAAATCCCCGACTTCTCCCTGCCGGCCACCAGTGGCCAAACCTTCAATCTTGCGGCGCAAGCCGGCAAGGTCGTCGTGATTTATTTTTACCCGAAGGACAGTACGCCGGGCTGCACCACCGAAGGCCAGCAATTCCGCGATCTGCACGACCAGTTTGCCGCGGCGAACGCGGTGATTCTCGGCATTTCCCGCGACAGCGTGAAATCGCATGAGAACTTCAAGGCCAAGCAGAGCTTCCCGTTCGAACTCGGCTCCGATGCCGACGAAGCGGTGTGCACGCTGTTCGACGTCATGAAAATGAAAAACATGTATGGCAAACAGGTGCGCGGTGTCGAACGCAGCACCTTCGTCATCGACCGCAGCGGCGTCTTGCGCCGCGCCTGGCGGGGCGTCAAGGTGCCCGGCCATGCCCAGGAAGTTCTCGATTTCGTAAAAACCCTCTAAACCCAACCCAAGGCCCATTCCATGCCGCGCAAGCCCGCCGCCGCCAAGAAGCCCGCAGTTACCAAACTTTTCGTCCTCGACACCAACGTGCTGATGCACGACCCGAGCAGTCTTTTCCGCTTCGAGGAACACGACGTCTTCCTGCCGATCATGACGCTGGAAGAACTCGACAACAACAAGAAGGGCATGTCGGAAATTGCCCGCAACGCGCGCCAGACCTCGCGCATGCTCGACGAGTTGCTGGCCGAAAACGGCGACGACATCGATGAGGGCATCGATCTCTACGGCCCCTCCAGCAAGCTGGCCAGCGGCCGTCTCTACCTGCAGACCGAGGCGATCAGCAGCGAACTGCCGCAAGGCCTGCCGACCTCGAAGGTGGATAACCAGATCCTGTCGGTGGTCATCCACCTCCAGAAGAAATTCCCGAAGCGCCCGGTCATCCTGGTGTCGAAAGACATCAACATGCGCATCAAGTCGCGCGCCCTCAACCTGCTGGCCGAGGACTACTTCAACGACAAGGTGCTGGAGGATACCGACATCCTCTACACCGGCACCCGCGCCCTGCCCGAAAACTTCTGGACCAAGCACGGCAAGGGCATGGAGTCGTGGAAGAAGGAGTCGAAGACCTATTACCGCGTCACCGGCCCGCTCTGCCAGCAGATGCTGGTCAACGAGTGCGTCTGGCTGGAGAGCGAAAACTTTACCGCCATCGTCAAGGAAACCGCCGGCAAGAGCGCGGTGCTGGAAACGCTGGTCGATTACACGCATCCGAAAAATGCCGTGTGGGGCATCACGGCGCGCAATCGCGAACAGAATTTCGCGATGAACCTGCTGATGAATCCGGATATCGATTTCGTCACCCTGCTCGGCCAGGCCGGCACCGGCAAAACGCTGCTGACGCTGGCCGCCGGGCTGACCCAGGTGCTCGAGAGCAAGCAGTTCGCCGAAATCATCATGACCCGCGCCACCGTCCCGGTCGGCGAGGATATCGGCTTCCTGCCCGGTACCGAGGAAGAAAAGATGGCGCCCTGGATGGGCGCCCTCGAAGACAATCTCGACGTCCTGACCCATACCGACGAAGCGAGCAGCGGCGCCTATGGCGGCGACTGGGGCAAGGCGGCGACGCACGACATCATCCGCTCGCGGATCAAGGTCAAGTCGATGAACTTCATGCGCGGCCGGACTTTCCTGAAGAAATACCTGATCATCGATGAGGCCCAGAACCTGACGCCGAAGCAGATGAAGACGCTGGTCACCCGGGCCGGCCCGGGCACCAAGGTGATCTGCCTGGGCAATATCGCGCAGATCGATACGCCCTACCTGACCGAAGGCAGTTCCGGCCTGACCTATGTCGTCGATCGCTTCAAGGGCTGGGCTCATTCCGGTCACATCACGTTACAACGTGGCGAGCGTTCCCGCTTGGCCGACCACGCGGCCGAAGTGCTATAATCCGCCGCAATTAAGCAAAGGGGCCGTGTCTGTGACACGGCCTTTTCGTTTCAGCCACGGGTTGTTTCTGCCGGAGGAAATTCTTGAAACGTCGCGACTTTCTAACATCTGTTGCCGCCCTCTCATTGTTCGCCTCGGAAGCTTCGGCCGCCAAGGCGCGCCCCAAGCCGGCCCCGGCCAAAAAAGCGGCGACTGCCGCAAAAGGCAAAAAGCCGGCAGCCGGTACCGCCAGGAATGTCTACCGCAAGCAGCCGGTATCGAGCCCGCCGCCCGGTCCGGTCGTGCATACCGCCGACGATTCGGTGGTCGAGAAGCCGCCGGTCGGCACGTCGGCCTCCCGTCTGCCGCCGGTCAAGGCGCCCGAACCGCCGAGCGAATGGCGGACCTACGAGATCACCACGACGGTCAATCTCAAAGCCAGCGGCGGCATCAGCAGGCTATGGCTGCCGCTGCCCTTGAATCAGGACACGCTGTTCCAGCGCACGCTGGGTCATTCGTGGGAAGGCAATCCGGGCAACTCCAGCATGCGGCGCTTGCCGGATGGCGACCTCGAGGTCTTCCAGTGCGAATGGCGCGATGGCGTCGACGGCAAGCTGCAGTTCAAGACCGTGGTGACGACGGCCGACCGCCATTTCGATGTCACCAAGCGGACGGTCGCCCCCGAGCGCAACGACATCCTGCGCCGCAATCTGCAGGCCTCGCAACTGATTCCCAACGACGGCCTGGCCTTCCAGCTCGGCGAGCGACTGATCGGGCGAATCAAGGACCCGGTGGCGCAAGCGAAAATGATCTACGAGTGGGTGGTGGACAACACCACCTATGATCCGTCGCTGCCCGGCGGCGGCACCGGCGACATTCGCCGGCAATTCATCAATGGGCAGTACGGCGGCCGCTCGGCCGACATCAATGGTTTGTTCGTCAGTCTCTGTCGGGCCATCGGCATTCCGGCCCGTTGCGTCTACGGCCTGCGTGTCGCCCAGTCCCGCCTGTTCCGCAGCCTCGGCCTGGCCGGCGACAATGCGACGCGCGGCCAGCATGTCCGGGCCGAATTCTACGTGCCCGGTTACGGCTGGATCCCGGTCGACCCGAGCGATGTCCGGCGGGCCATCGCCATCGAAGGATTATCGGATCGCGACAGCAAGTTGCTGTCCTTGAAGAAAATCCTCTTTGGCGTCTGGGAGATGAACTGGATCGCCTTCAATGTCGGCACCGACGTCACCTTGCCCGGCCAGAACGCACCGATTCCCTTCCTGCTGCTGCCGCAACTTGAATCGCCGAAAGGCCGTTTCGATGGCAGCGATCCGACCGCCATCCAGTACTCCATCAGCGCCAAACAGGTCGAAATCTAAGGCAACGCGCCGGCGATCAAATCGGTGACAGCAGAGCGACGATCCGTCCCGGCTCGATGCGCACCGATTTGAGCAGCCAGCTCGCCGCCTGCTCCTCGGACGTCCCGTCCTCGCGCAAGACATAGACTGGCTTGGCGCGCAAGTAGCTGGCGATCAACTGAGTCACCGCTTGCCGGGCCAGCGGTTCGCTCTCCCGGGAAAGGGCTGGCGACTGTACCGCCTCGACCACCGGGCTGGTCAGGAAGAAGGCTTTGCTCCGGTCGTCGTAGCGCAGACCGGCCCGGGCGACGACGTCGACCGGTATCGGGCTGTTGCCGAGCCAGACGACATCCATGCGCGCCGTGATCCCGGCCCGGCCGTCCGGGCTGTCCAGTGAAATTTTCGGCGGGTCTTTCAATGACACTGTTATCACGCCGCCATAGCTTTTCTGCAGCGGGCCGCTCCTGAGCAGCGCCGCCTGGATCTCCGCTTCGGAGATGACGACTTCGCGCCCAAACAACCCGGCCCCCCAGGCTGAAAAGCAGGTCAACAAGGCCAGGACAAAAGCGGCGAATCGCGTCAAGTTGGGCACCTTTGTGTGATCAGTGCTGGCGAGCCAGCCAGGCCTCGAGGGCGCTGCGCTCGATGAAGGTTTCCAGCCGGTTGAGATTGCCCGGCAGCTGTTTGCCTTCCCACTGCTCCGTTGCCCAGCGCTTGATGTCGGCGTGCAACTCGCCGTGTTCGATGGCTTCGGCCAGCATCACCTCGGCGGCATGCGCCGAGCGCGTCGCCGACACCAGTTGCTGGGCGGCTTCCTGAAGATTCGGTTTCGAGTTGTGCGGCTGGTCGCTCATGGCTGACTCCATCGGGATCGCAGGCATTCAATTCTACGCCCTGCCACGGCGAGCCGCCGCGCATCGCACCCTACGCAATTCATCGTATTCCCCGCCGCCGGCCCGAACCCTAAGCTGACGCTGCACTGCACAAATTGCGGACGGACCCTTTGATGACCAAACTTTTGACTATTTTGCTGCTCTACGCCTGCACCCTGCCGGCCCATGCCGCGCTCGATGCGGCCCAGGTCCGCCAGCTGGCGGCTGACGACTCGACCGAGAAGGTGGCGGCCATCCGGCAGCTGACCCAGACTGCCGACCCGGATGCCGTCCGGGTGCTCAAGGCGATGGCCGCGGACAGCCTGTTCCTGGCCGGCGACCAGGCGGTGATCATCGATGGCGACCAGGCCTTCGATGCGGCCAGCGGCGTAGCGGTCAAGATGCCTGGCGCACCGGAGAGCATTACCGTCAACAACCGGATTCGTGGCGAACTGGCCGGGGCGCTGGCCGCGCTCAAGCTGTTCGATGCCGAGCGCGAAGTACGCCTGGCCTCGGCCCGCGAACTGCAAAGCAAGGTCAGCCCGGAGATGGCGCCGCTGCTGGCCAAGGCACTGGAAAAGGAAAGCGACCCCGAGATCACCGCGCTGCTCACCCTGGCCCACGCCCAGGCCAGCCTCGGCCATGCCGACCCGGCGGTCCGCCTGGCCGCAGTCAAGGCGCTGGCCGAAACCACCTCGCCGGCCATCAAGAGCGTGCTGCTGCCGCTCACCGACAAGGCCAGGGAGGCCGACGACAAGGTGCGCTATGAGGCGATCGCCGCGATCAAGGCGATCGACGGCCGCCTCGCCCTGGCCGAGAACCTCGGCCGGGTCTTCTCCGGCCTGTCGCTCGGCAGCATCCTGCTGCTCGGGGCGCTCGGCCTGGCCATCACCTACGGCGTGATGGGCATCATCAACATGGCGCACGGCGAACTGCTGATGGTCGGCGCCTATTCGGCCTACGCCATGCAGAGCGTCTTCCGCGCCTGGCTGCCGGATTACATCGACTGGTACCTGCCGGCCGCCATCCCGGTCGCCTTCTTCGCCGCCGCGCTGGTCGGCGTGGTGATGGAACGCACGGTGATCCGCTGGCTGTACGGCCGCACGCTGGAAACCCTGCTCGCCACCTGGGGCCTGTCGCTGGTGCTGATCCAGTCGGCGCGCATGCTGTTCGGCGCACAGAACGTCGAAGTCGCCAACCCGAGCTGGATGTCCGGCGGCATCGAACTGATGCCCAACCTGATCCTGCCGTGGAACCGCATCATCATCGTCGGCTTCGCGCTGTTCGTGCTGCTGCTGGTCTGGTTGCTGATGAACAAGACCCGGCTCGGCATGTTCGTCCGCGCCGTCACCCAGAACCGGGCGATGGCCGGCTGCGTCGGCGTGCCGACCGCACGGATCGACACCATGGCCTTCGCGCTCGGCGCCGGCATCGCCGGGCTGGGCGGGGTGGCGCTTTCGCAAATCTCCAATGTCGGACCGGACATGGGCCAGGGCTACATCGTCGATTCCTTCATGGTCGTCGTCGTCGGCGGCGTCGGCCAACTCGCCGGCGCGGTGTGGGCAGCGCTCGGCCTGGGCATCTTCAGCAAGCTGCTGGAGGGCTGGGCCGGGGCGGTCATCGCCAAGATCAGCATCCTCGTCGCCATCATCATCTTCATCCAGAAGCGTCCGCAGGGCATTTTCGCCCTCAAGGGCCGCTTCGTCGATAACTGAGAAAGCCATGCGCCAACCTCTCTCTCTCCGCATCCTGTCCGCGCTGGACACCAGGAGCTGGCTCGCCATCGTCGTCTTCCTCGCCCTGGCGCTGGTTCTCGTGCCGGTACTGCATCTGGCGGTGGCGGAAGACAGCGCCTTCCATCTCTCGACCTACTTCATCACGCTGATCGGCAAGATCATGTGCTACGCGCTGGTCGCCGTGGCGATGGACCTGATCTGGGGCTACGGCGGCATCCTGTCGCTCGGCCACGGCCTGTTCTTCGCGCTCGGCGGCTACGCCTTCGGCATGTACCTGATGCGCCAGATCGGCCGCGACGGCAGCTACGGTGCCGACCTCCCGGACTTCATGGTCTTCCTCGACTGGAAGGAAATCCCGTGGTTCTGGAGCGGTAGCGACAGCTTCGGCTGGGTCGCCCTGCTCGTCGTCATCGTGCCGGCACTGGTCGCCTTCGTCTTCGGCTACTTCGCCTTCCGCTCGCGGATCAAGGGCGTCTATTTCTCGATCATCACCCAGGCCCTGACCTACGCCGCGATGCTGCTCTTCTTCCGCAACGAAACCGGCTTCGGCGGCAATAACGGCTTCACCGACTTCAAGCGCGTCCTCGGCTACAGCATCACCTCGCCGGAAACCCGGCTGGTGCTGTTCGGCCTGACCGCCGTGCTGCTCGCCGTGACGCTGGTTTTCGCCGCCTGGCTGGTCAAGTCGAAGTTCGGCCGCGTGCTGACCGCCATCCGCGATGCCGAATCCCGCGTCATGTTCATCGGCTACAACCCGCTCTGGTACAAGCTGACCATCTGGGTGATCTCGGCCGTCATCTGCGGCATCGCCGGCGCCCTCTACGTGCCGCAGGTCGGCATCATCAACCCCTCGGAAATGAGCCCGGCCAACTCGATCGAGATCGCCATCTGGGTCGCGGTCGGCGGGCGCGGCACGCTGATCGGCCCGATCATCGGCGCCTTCGTCGTCAATCTCGCCAAGAGCTGGTTCACCGTCAGCTTCCCCGAATACTGGCTGTTCTTCCTCGGCCTGCTCTTCATCGTCGTCACGCTGATGCTGCCGCAAGGCCTGGTCGGCCTGTGGAAGAAACTGATGACCCGGAAACAAGGAGGCGCCGCATGATCCTCGAAAACACCCTCGACGACCGCCCGGAAGGCAGCGACGGCACCGAGCAGATGGGCCATTTCGTCACCGGCGAACTCGACCTGTCGCACGGCGTCGCCCTCTACCTTGAAGACATCACCGTCAGCTTCGACGGCTTCAAGGCGCTCAACAACCTGACGCTGAACATCGGCGCCGGCGAGCTGCGCTGCATCATCGGCCCGAACGGGGCCGGCAAGACGACGATGATGGACGTCATCACCGGCAAGACTCGGCCGGATTCCGGCAAAGCCTACTTCGGCCAGTCGATCGACCTGACCCGGCTGACCGAGCCGGAAATCGCCCACATCGGCATCGGCCGCAAGTTCCAGAAACCGACCATCTTCGAGCAGCACACGGTGTTCGAGAACCTCGAACTGGCGATGAAGACCGACAAGCGGGTGTGGAAAAGCCTGCTCGCCTGGCTCTCCGGCGACGATCGCGACCGCATCGCCGAAACCCTGCGCCTGATCCGCCTCGACGGCGAAGCCGACCGGCAGGCCGGTCTGCTCTCGCACGGCCAGAAGCAGTGGCTGGAGATCGGCATGCTGCTGATGCAGGAGCCGAAGCTGTTGTTATTGGATGAACCGGTGGCCGGCATGACCGACGACGAGACGATGCGGACGGCCGAGCTGTTCGTTTCGCTGGCCGGGAAGCATTCGCTGGTCGTCGTTGAACACGACATGGCGTTTGTCGAGAAGCTTGGTGGGCTGGTGACGGTGTTGCATGAGGGATCGGTTCTGGCGGAGGGGGATCTGGCGACGGTGCAGAGTGATCAGCGGGTTATTGAGGTTTATCTTGGGCGCTGAGGTTTTGGGCTTTCCCGATATCGAGCTTGGGGTTCCGCCTTGCGGGCGGGCGTACTTTCTTTTGCTTCGCCAAAAGAAAGTAGCCAAAGAAAAGGCGACCCCGGGTTACGCGGTCGGCTGCGCCGACTTCCCTGCGCTACTCGAAACCGGCGGGGGCACCCCAAGAGTACTTCTTCACGATGCTGCGCATCGTTCAGGGCGCTGCGGAACTCGGGGCTACGCCCCTCAAACAGTCCTCGCCCTTTTTCCGCCGGCTTCTCCGTTGCTCGGCGCTCCGCACGGGGACCCGAAAAACGTCCCGACTCAGCGGGCAAATGCTCAAAGCACGGATGGTTTACCGGGCCCCTTGCGAGGCGCTGAGCAACGCAGGCTGGCCGGGGGCAGTCGGCTCGCGTTGTCTGAGCCGCAGGCGAGTTTAGCGAGCCGCCCGGCCTGCCGAGTAGCGCAAGGTACCGGGCGTAGCCCGGCGCCGACCCAGGGGTCGCCTTTTCTTTGCTTACTTTCTTTTGGCGAAGCAAAAGAAAGTAATGCCGCCCGCAAGGCGGAACCCCAAGCCAATTCAAGCACTAAACCCCGAGGACCAGCACCATGCTAACAATCGAAAACCTCAACCAATCCTACGGCGGCAGCCACATCCTCCGTGGCCTCTCCTTCGAGGTGAAAACCGGCGAAGTCACCACCCTGCTCGGCCGCAATGGCGTCGGCAAGACCACCCTGCTCAAATCCCTGATGGGTCTGGTCAAAACCCAATCCGGCAGCATCACCTTCGACGGCCAGGAGATCACCCACGCCGCCCCGCACCACCGCGTCAAGGCCGGCATCGGCTACGTGCCGCAGGGCCGCGAGATCTTTCCGCGCCTGACGGTCGAGGAGAACCTGCTGATGGGCCTGGCCACCAAGCCCGGTGGTACGAAGATCCCGCAACGCATCTTCGAGATGTTCCCGGTCTTGAAACAGATGATGCACCGCCGCGGCGGCGACCTGTCCGGCGGCCAGCAGCAACAGCTGGCGATTGGCCGGGCGCTGGCCATGGGGCCGAAGCTGCTGATCCTCGACGAGCCGACCGAAGGCATCCAGCCGTCGATCATCAAGGACATCGAGCGCGCTATCCGGATGCTGGCCGAAACCGGCGAAATGGCCATCCTGCTGGTCGAGCAGTATTACGACTTCGCCGAATCGCTGGCCGACCAATACCTGCTGATGGAACGCGGCGAGTTCATCATGCGCGGCCGCGGCGAAACGATGCCACAGGACGGTGTGCGCGAGGCGCTGGCGGTTTGAAACAGGGTTCGATTTGGTGCCGATGTCGGCGCGCCGCCCATGATTGGTGCGACGAACCCCGGCGCAAGCCTTGTGGCTGGCGGCTTTTGGCGCCTGGCAGCGTTCGTTTTCCGGGCACTGTTTTTGCTGATAGTTACTGCTAACAGCATAACGAAGGGTAAGAAATGGCTGCGACATGTTCCTGGGAATCGATCGACGTTCATCTGCTGCAGGTATTGCATGCGTTGCTGACCGAGTGCAGCGTATCGAATGCGGCACGCCGCCTGAACCAGTCGCAGCCGGCCGTCAGCACGGCGCTGCGCCGCTTGCGGGACATCACCGGCGACCAGTTGCTGGTCCGTAGCCGCAACGGCATGACGCCGACCGAGCGCGGCCTGAGCCTGCTCGAGCCGGTCAAGATCGCGCTGGCGCAGATCGAGGCGATCGGTTCGCAGCAGGTGCGTTTCGATCCGCAAAAGTCGCGGCGGGTGTTCAACATCGCGACGCCGGATTATCTGAATTCGATCCTGATCGGCACCGTTGTCGCCCGCATGCGCAAGTTCGCGCCGCATTCGCAGGTCGTGCTGCATTCCTTCGGTCCCGATTACGACTACGCCAAGGCGCTGGAATCGGGCGAACTGGACATCGTCATCGGCAATTGGCCGCAACCGCCCGAACATCTGCGCCTGGCGCCGCTGTTCGACGACGACGTGGTCTGCCTGATGCGCAAGAGCCACCCGCTGGCCGGCCGCAAGTTGAGCCAGGACGATTACCTGAATGCCGAACATCTGGTGCCGACGCCCTACGCGGTCGGCCAGCGCGGCGTCATCGACATGCAGCTGGCGCGCGACCGGCTGAAACGCAACGTGGTTGCCAGCGTGCCCTACTTCAATCTGGTGCCCTATGTGCTGTTGCAGAACGACATCATCTTCTCGGCGCCGCGCATTTTTGCCGAGTATTGCTGTTCGGTGGGCGAGTTGTGCATCGCCGAGTCGCCGCTGGAATTTCCGAAAATGCGCTTCTACCTGCTCTGGCACGAACGCTCGCACCATTCGGAAGAATGCCGCTGGTTCCGCGAGCAGATTGTCGATGTCATCCGCGAACGGGTCGGCAAGGTACAGGTGACCGAGGCGGCGCCGAAACCGGCCATCGGCCAGCGCGCGCGGGCCTGAGAGAACAGCCGGCTCAGTCGCCGGCGATCAGCTCGTCGAGCCGGAAGCTGGCGATGCGGATGATCTGGCCCAGCGCTTCGGCAAATTCCTCGTCGGCCGGACGCGCCAGGCGGCGGCTCATCTCGGCGATGATCAAGGTGCGGCTCAGCCCCTTGACCGCGATGATGAACGGCCAGCCGAATTTTTCCCGGTAGGCATCGTTCAGCCGGCGAATGGCGGTGAATTCCTCGGGCGTGCAGGCAGCGAGTCCGGCCCCGGCCTGTTCGCGGGCCGAATCGGCCGTCAGCTCACCGCGAATGGCGGCCTTGCCGGCCAGTTCCGGGTGGGCATTGATCAAGGCCAGTTGCCGTTCCCGGCCGGCCTCGTTCAGGGTTTCGGCAAGCCGGGCATAAAAGGCCGGCTTGTCGGCGAAGGGCCGCTTTTCCCAGGCCCGTTCGATCACCCACGGCGAATGCTCGAAGACGGCGCCCAACCGGCGGACGAATTCCGGGCGTTCAAGGCGGGAAAGCTCGGCAAGGGAAGTGGCGTCGGTCATCGGATCAAGGCTGGGTTGTCTGGCTTCGAAGCTTACGGAGTCCTGCCCCCCGGCAACAAGCCACACCGCAAGATAATGATCTTCTGTGCTTTCGTATATCCGGAACAATCAAGCACTTGCCGCAGACCGGACAGCAACATCCGAAATAACCGATAGCCTTTATAAAACCCCACGCCGGACAAGCTTCCTATAATCGCCCCATCAACCCTCAGTCACCGGAGAAAGCCCATGGGGCGCCTGACGACCCACGTACTCGACACCGCCCACGGCCAGCCGGCGGGCGGCATGCAATTCACCCTGAACCGGGTCGACGGCGACCGGCGCACTCCGCTGCTGGTCGGGCAGACCGACAGCGATGGCCGTTGCGCGCAGCCGCTGCTGGCCGACGAAGCGATGTTGCCCGGCATCTATGAACTGGTGTTCGCGACGGCAGATTATTTCCGCCGCCAGGGTGTCGATCTGCCGGAACCGCCCTTCCTCGACCAGGTCAGCCTGCGCTTCGGCATTGCCGATGCGAGCGGTCACTATCACGTACCGCTACTGATCTCGCCGTGGGCCTACTCGACCTACCGGGGCAGTTGATGGACAGCGCCTACCTGATCGAAATCGGCTCGCTGCTGCTGCGCTGGTTGCACCTGATCGTCGGCATCGCCTGGATCGGCTCGTCGTTCTACTTCATCTGGCTCGACAACACGCTGAAGGCGCCGAGCGACCCCGACCTGATCGCCAAGGGCGTCGGCGGCGAACTGTGGGCGGTGCATGGCGGCGGCTTCTACAACCCGCAGAAATACCTGGTCGCGCCCAAGAACCTGCCGGACGACCTGCACTGGTTCAAGTGGGAGTCCTACTCGACCTGGATCACCGGCTTCTTCCTGCTCGGCGTGCTCTATTACTCGCAGGCCGCGACCTACATGGTCGATCCGGCCAAGGCGGCACTGACGCCGGGCCAGGCGATCGGCATCGGGCTGGCCACGCTGGCCGGCGGCTGGCTGGTCTACGACGGCCTGTGCCGGCTGCTGATGAAGCGCAGCCTGCTGCTCTTCGCGGCGCTCTATTTCATTTTCGTGGTCGCCGTCGCCTATGCGCTGACCCACCTGCTCTCCGGCCGCGCCGCCTTCCTGCATGTCGGGGCGATGATCGCGACGACAATGAGCGGCAACGTCTTCTTCTGGATCATTCCCGGCCAGAAGAATACCGTGGCGGCGATGCAACGCGGTGAAACACCCGACCCGATCCATGGCTTGCGCGCCAAGCAGCGCAGCGTGCATAACAACTACCTGACGTTGCCGGTGCTGTTCTGCATGATCTCCAATCACTACGCCTTCACCTACAGCCACCCGCAGGCCTGGCTGGTGTTGGCGGCAATCATGCTGGCCGCCGCGCTGATCCGCCATTTCTTCAACCTCAAGCACAAGGGCATCCTGGCCTGGCAATACCCGCTGGCTGGCGGGGCGATCCTGCTCGGCGTCTTCATCTGGCTGGCCCCGGCCCGGCCGGCCCTCGCCAATGCCACCACGGCACCGACGCTAGCCGAAATTCAGCCGCTGATCACGGCGCGCTGCACCGGCTGCCACGGCGCCGCGCCGACCCTGATGCCGGCCGCGCCGGCCGGCGTCCTGCTCGACACCCCGGACGCCATCCGGGCCAACGGCCCGCGCATCCTGACCCAGGCCGTGCAACTGAAGGCCATGCCACTCGGCAACATCACCGCGATGACCGATGCCGAGCGCGCCAAGCTGGCCGCCTGGGCGGCCGGCGGTTACCGCTAGATCAGGCAGCGGGGACGAAATGTTTCTTGATCGGCGGCACGAACTGGTAGTCGATGTCCCAGGAAAAGTAGATCCACAGTTGGAGCCAGGAATGAGCCATATACACAAAGACGAATACCCACGCGATCTGATTGGATATGGTCGCTGTCCGCCGCATGCTGCCTGGCCCGGCGGCGCCCGGATCGCCGTGCAGTTCGTGCTGAATTACGAAGAAGGCGGCGAAAACTGCGTGCTGCACGGCGACGCCGGCTCGGAGCAGTTCCTATCCGAACTGTTCAACCCGGCCAGCTACCCGGAACGCCACCTGTCGATGGAGTCGATCTACGAATACGGCTCGCGCGTCGGCGTCTGGCGCATCCTGCGCGAATTCGAGAAGCGCTGTCTGCCGCTCACCGTGTTCGGCGTCGGCATGGCGCTGCAACGCCACCCGGAGCTGACTGCCGCCTTCGTCGAACTCGGCCACGAAATCGCCTGCCACGGTTGGCGCTGGATTCACTACCAGAACGTCGATGAAGCCGTCGAACGCGAACACATGCGCCTCGCCCTCGAGGTCATCGAACAGATGACCGGCAGCCGCCCGCTCGGCTGGTACACCGGCCGCGACAGCCCGAACACGCGCCGCCTGGTCGCCGACGACGGTCGACTGCTCTACGACAGCGATTATTACGGCGACGACCTGCCCTTCTGGACCGAGGTCACCAAGAGCGACGGGACGCCGGTACCGCACCTGATCGTGCCCTACACGCTCGACACCAACGACATGCGCTTTTGCCTGCCGCAAGGTTTCAGCCACGCCGATCCGTTCGTCCAGTACCTGAAGGACAGTTTCGACGTGCTCTACGCCGAAGGCGACGAATCGCCCAAGATGCTGTCGATCGGCATGCACTGCCGCCTGCTCGGCCGGCCCGGCCGCTTCCTGGCGCTGCAACGCTTCCTCGACCATATCGAACAACACGACCGGGTCTGGGTCTGTCGCCGCCTCGACATCGCCCGCCACTGGATCGCCACCCACCCTTACCGCAAGGACTCCGCCCAATGAGCGACGCTGCGCCCATCGTTTCCGCCCCCGCCATCCTGCCCGACTGGGCAAGCCGCTCGGTGAACCTTGCCGACGCCCGCATCGGCGCGCGCGCCATTGCCGCCAGCGACGAATTCTTCGCGCCGCTCGAACGCCTACTCAACCCGGAACCGGCGGTGTTCATCCCCGGCAAGTACGACGCCAACGGCAAATGGATGGACGGCTGGGAAACCCGCCGCAAGCGCACCGCCGGCTACGACTGGAGCCTGGTCAAACTCGGCCGGCGCGGCATCGTGCGCGGCTTCGACGTCGATACCAGCCACTTCACCGGCAACTTCGCGCCGGCCATCTCGATCGACGCCACCGACTGCGCATCGGACGACCCCGCCGTGCTCGCCAACGCGCGCTGGACGCGCATCCTGCCGTCCACGACCTTGTCGGGCAACAGCCATCACCTGCTCGAAATCGCCAGCACCGACACCTGGAGCCACCTGCGCCTGAACATCTACCCGGACGGCGGCATCGCCCGCCTGCGCGTCTATGGCCAGCCGGTCGGCGTTTTCGATGCCAACGAGCCGGAGCGCCTCTACGACCTCGTCGCCCTCGAAAACGGCGGCCGCGCCGTGGCCTGGAACGATGCCCACTTCGGCTGCGCCGCCAACCTGATCGCGCCGGGGCGCGGCATCAACATGGGCGACGGCTGGGAAACCCGGCGCCGGCGCGAACCCGGCAACGACTGGTGCATCCTGCAACTGGGCACGCCCGGCCTGATCGAGCGCATCGAAGTCGACACCGCCCACTTCAAGGGCAACTACCCCGACCGCTTCTCGCTGCAGGCGGCACGCATGGACGGCGGCACCGACCAGTCGGTGATCACGCAGAGCATGTTCTGGCCCTTCCTGATCGGCGAACAGAAGCTGAGCATGGACGCCATCCACACGTTCAGCGGCAACCTCGCCGAGCTCGGCCCGGTCACGCATGTGCGCCTCAACATCATCCCCGACGGCGGCGTCTCGCGCCTGCGCCTGTGGGGCAAGGTGGCCTGGTGAAAAAGCTCGTTCCGGAAGCGTTGACCGCTGCCGCCTTCGCGCCCTTCGGCGAGGTCATCGCGGTCGACGCCGCAAAAATGCCGATTTCCATCAACGCCGGCAACACCGAGCGCTACCACGACCTGGCCAGACTCGACGCCGGCCCGGACGGGAAGCTGATCGTCAGCATATTCCGCGGCCAGCCACGGTCGCTGCCCTTCATGATCGAAATGATGGAACGCCACCCATTCGGCTCGCAGGCCTTCATGCCGCTCGGCCCGCAGCCCTACCTGGTCGTCGTCGCCCACCCCGGTGCCGCGCCTGGCCCGGACGACCTACGCGCCTTCCTTGCCCGGCCCGGCCAGGGCGTCAACTACGCACCCGGCGTCTGGCACCACCCGCTGCTCGCGCTCAATGAAATCGGCGATTTTCTGGTCGTCGACCGTTCGGGACCGGGCGATAACTGCGACGAAGTCAGCATCGAACCGCCTGTCAGCCTGAGCCTGGATTAGCCGGGCAAGCCCGGCCGGCAACAAGGCGGGCGAAGCGGGCAGCGTAAAATGGCGGCGCCCTCCGCCCTCACCTTGTTTCCCGCCCCATGGCCCAGACTATCGCCGCGCCCGTACACAGCGAACTGCTGATCAAGAAAAGCCGCTTTCTCGGCTGCGTGCAACCGGTCGCCGACCGCGCCGCGGCGCAGGCCATCATCGCCGGCTTACGCGCGGCCCACCCCGGTGCCGCGCACGTCTGCTGGGCCTTGCTCGCCGGCGGCCAGTCGGCCGCGGTCGACGACGGCGAACCGAGCGGCACCGCCGGCCGGCCCATGCTCGAAGTGCTGCGCCACCAGGATTTCGACGGCGTGCTCGCCAGCGTCGTGCGCTACTACGGCGGCATCCAGCTCGGCGCCGGCGGCCTGCTCCGCGCCTACACCGACAGCATCGCCCAGGCCCTGCGCGACGCCCGCAAGATCCCCATCGTCAAGCAACACGAGCTGCGCTGCGAACTGCCCTACGCGCAGGAAGGCCTGCTGCGTCGCGAGATCGAGGCAGTGGGTGCGAGCCTGAAAAGCATCGAACACGGCGAACAAGTGAACTGCGCTTTCCGGCTGGCCGAAAGCGACGCCCCCGCCTTGATCGCCCGGCTCAATGAGGCTGGGCAGGGACGGGTTGTTTGGCTGGGGGATGGGGTTGGGATTTAGGCGGAGAGGTGGTGAATGTTGCTGGGTGACAGGAGGCAGTTCATCGGCCTTTCCAGACGTTCGCGGGATTGGCCGTAGAAGTCAAAAATGCACTCAGTTCCGGACGTCCATACCACTCAATTTCGGTATCTCAGACAGTCCACCAACAGCCTAAACGCCGGGGATGATTGCCGGCTTGTCGGGTAGTAAAGGTGATATCCAGGGTAAGGCTGGCACCAGTCGTCCAGCACTGAAATCAGCTTCCCGCTGGCGATTTCCTCTTTCGCCATGTCTGCTGGCAGGTATGCCAGGCCACAACCCGCCACCGCAGCTCGAAGAATGTGAGACCCCATGTTGAACGTCCACTGCCCATCGACGTGAGCCTTCAAGGGATTCCCCTTTTTCTCGAACTCCCAAACCATATAGCTATCATGGGTCGGTAGTCGGAGATTGATGCAGTTGTGGCTGGATAGGTCTTGCGGGGATTTGGGCTGTGGATGGCGAGTGAAGTAGTCCGGTGAGCCGACAACTGCAACTCGTAGATCAGGGCCGATCCGCACTGCCACCATATCCTTCTCGACCTGATCACCCAGGCGTACGCCAGCATGAAAACGCTGCGCGACGATATCGGTCATCCCGTAATTGACGTTTATCTCGACCCTGATTTCGGGGTAGTCCAGCAAAAATGCCTGTAGTCGAGGCCAAAGCACGGTATTAGCGGCATGCTCGGCGGTTGTAACGCGTATCAGCCCACTGGGCTTGTTTCTCAAGTCGCTTAAAGCCGCCAGTTCGTTATTGATTTCTTCCAGCCGTGGAGCGACGGCCTCCAGCAACCGGGTACCCTCTTCGGTTGGTGACACGCTCCGTGTGGTACGGGCCAGCAAACGAACACCGAGCCGCGTCTCCAGGCTACGGATCGTATGACTCAACGCGGATTGCGAAATCCCCAGCTGAGCCGCTGCACGGGTGAAATTCCTTTCCCGCGCCACCGCAATGAACGCAACAAGATCGCTAAAGTCGCCGGCAGCCATTTATCAGTTCCATGCATAAACCCATGCTGATTTTAGCGTATTAACAAATCAATCCACAGAACCTACATTGACGACATCAGCACTCGGCACTGGTCCGCATAGGACACAGCCGTGTGCGCCTGAATAGACATAGGAGATTCGTCATGAAAAAGCGCTTTCTGGGAAATAGTGGCCTTGAGGTATCTGCACTGGGACTTGGTTGCATGTCCATGAGTTCGGCCTACGGTCCGGCCGGCGACAAAACGGAAATGATCGCGCTCATCCGAAAGGCCGTCGATTTGGGTGTCACTTTCTTCGACACGGCCGAAGTTTATGGCCCGTTCGTGAACGAAGAACTGCTGGGTGAGGCGCTGGAACCGTTCAAGGGGCAAGTGGTCATCGCCACAAAATTCGGTTTTGATCTCGACCCGGCAACAGCACAGCGTACCGGTGGCGTTAACAGTCGCCCGGAGCACATCAAGGCCGTCGCCGAAGCATCGCTGAAGCGCCTCAAGGTCGAGGCGATTGATCTTTTCTACCAGCATCGCGTTGATCCTAGCGTTCCCATCGAGGACGTGGCAGGTGCCGTTAAGGAGTTAATTGCCGAAGGGAAGGTCAAGCATTTCGGCCTCTCCGAGCCCGGCATCCAGACGCTTCGCCGTGCCCATGCCGTTCAGCCGGTGACCGCCGTACAAAGCGAGTATTCCTTGTGGTGGCGTGGCCCGGAAAACGAGTTGCTGCCGACACTGGAAGAACTGGGCATTGGGTTCGTGCCATTCAGCCCTCTCGGTGCCGGCTTCCTGACTGGCAAGATGGACGAGAACACCCGTTTCGACAGTTCCGACTTCCGCTCGCAAGTTCCGCGCTTTTCCCCCGACGCGCTGAAAGCCAATGTCGCGCTAGTTAGCCTGATCAAGGGTTTTGCCGAGGCCAAGGGCGTGACGCCAGCCCAGATTGCACTTGCCTGGTTGCTGGCGCAACAGCCCTGGATCGTGCCGATTCCCGGCACCACGAAACTGCATCGCCTGGAAGAAAACTTGGGCGCCATCGCGGTGGAACTGACTACCGATGACTTGCAACAGATCGACTCAGCCGCCTCGAAGCTGCATCTGGAAGGTGCCCGCTTGCCTGAGTACGCGCTGAACATGACCGGGCTGTAATCACCACCATGGATCATCTTTCACCAGCAGAGATCAAGCAACGTCAGGGTGCAGTACTCGCCATCATCATGGCGAGCTACCTAATGATTGTCATCGACATCTCGATCGTCATCACCGGGCTTCCGAAAATCAAGGACGCACTCGGCTTTTCGCCTGCATCTCTGTCATGGGTGCAGAACGCCTACACCTTGGCATTCGGCGGCCTGCTGCTGCTTGGCGCTCGCGCTGGCGACCTGCTGGGCCGGCGCCGGATGTTCATCTGGGGGCTAGGGCTATTCACCTGTGCCTCCCTGGTGATCGGGATCGCTCCATCCCCGGCTTGGCTGCTGGCATTTCGCACCATTCAAGGGGCGGGAGCCGCCATTCTGGCCCCTTCGACGCTGGCCCTGCTCGCCATGTATTTTCCCGAAGGGCCGGAGCGTACTCGGGCGCTGTCGTATTACGCGGCGGCTGCCGGTATCGGGGCGACACTGGGCCTGGTGCTGGGCGGCTTGTTTGCGGATCTGTTGTCCTGGCGCGCCGGGTTTTTCATCAACCTGCCCATCGGGTTTGGGTTGATGCTGGCGGCACACCGCTTGGTTGCGGAAACGCCGAAGCATGTCGGTCATTTCGATGTGGCCGGTGCCATCAGTTCGACCTTGGGCATGAGTTCGCTGGTTTTTGGCATCGTGCATGCTGCGGAAGAAGGCTGGGACCATCCCTTGACGGCCTGGGCCATTAGCGCCGGAGTCGCCTTGATGCTCCTATTTCTCATTATTGAGCGCCGTGCCAAGCAGCCTGTTCTGCCCCTAAGATTGTTCGCCAGTAAGTTGCGCTGTGGCGCATATGTGGCCCGCATGCTCTTCTTAGGCGGCATGGTGGGATTCTGGTTTTTTGCTACCCAGTTTCTCCAGGGAGTCTTGGGCTACAGCCCGCTGGAGGCCGGGCTCGCATTTTTGCCGACGACGCTGCCCCAATTGGTCGTTGCCATGAGCGTTCCGAAGCTCGTCCGAAAGTTCGGCAATGCCAGTCTTTTGGTGGGGGGGCTGGTCTTTTGTGTGGCCGGCTTGGTCTGGCTTGGACAAATGTCCGCGCATACGCCCTATCTGACGGGCGTCGCACTCCCCATGATTCTGCTCGGGATCGGCCAGGGGGCTGCACTGGGTCCGCTCACCATCGCAGCCGTGACCGGCGTTGCAGCCGAAGATACTGGCGCGGCCTCCGGCTTGGTCAACGTGGCTCATCAATTAGGTGGTTCGTTGGGTCTTGGCGTGCTGGTCGTGGTTTATTCAGCAGCATCTTCCGTGTCGGCGAAAGGCACGGAAATCCTGGCACATCGCATTGCCTCGGTCATGGATGCCAGCGCAGTCATGCTTGCCCTGTCCTTGCTGACGGTGTTGGCCTTGATTCTTCCCGCTCAACGCCCGCCGGTCGAAAGATCTCGCCTCGATTCAGTCGGTCTCGAACCAGAGCCGGACCTCACTTAATGCCACCCATGTACCGCACAAATGAACCGGGAAAGGTATCCATCATGAAAACTTCGCTTCTCCTGCTGTTATTGATACCGATTGCCTCATTCGCAGAACCAAGCAGCAGCGATAGGGAGGCTTCTGCTAACCAACATGAGCAGGCTGTTGCGGCAGTCATCTCGCGTAGCGCGATGCGAACACCCTACGAAGCACCGGCAGAACACTTTACCGGCAAGGCCCACGTGGCGCCGCTTCTTTCTCCGACTGCGCCGGCCAGAGCTTCGGCGGCCTACGTTACCTTTACGCCTGGCGCACGCACCGATTGGCATACGCATCCATTGGGGCAGACACTGGTCGTGACCGAAGGCAGCGGGCTGATTCAGTTCTGGGGTGGCCCCATTCAACGCATCGAGCGTGGCGATGTGGTAACGATCCCGCCTGGCCAGAAGCATTGGCATGGTGCGTCGCCGACAGCAACCATGACCCATCTGGCCATCCAGGAGCAACTCGAAGGCAAATCGGTGGATTGGTTGGAAAAGGTCACCGATACCCAGTACAGGAATGTGCAAGCCCAAAAGGCAAGCGCCACCACCGCCGTGCAGCCTTCCCGTGCCCAGCAACTGATGGGCGATTTCGCGCCGAAGCTGGCCGAACTGACCGACAGCGTGTTGTTTGGTGACATCTGGGAGCGTCCGGGATTATCGAAACGGGACAGAAGCTTGGCGACGGTCAGTGCGCTGATTGCAATGAACCGTCCTGACCAACTCCGTTCGCATCTCGCCCTGGCGATCAAGAACGGCCTGACGCGTGAAGAGCTTGCCGAAGCAATGACCCACTTGGCCTTTTATTCCGGTTGGCCCAGTGCCGTCTCCGCCATATCGGTCGCCAAGGAAGTGTTGCCGGCCAAGTAACCGAATTTACCTAAGGAAATTTCAATCATGACTTCAAACTTTTGCAAGACCATGTTTGCCTTGGCCGGTTGCATGCTGTTTTCGGCCGGACTCTCGGTGGCCGCCTCTCAAAAGCCTGTTGCCCCCTTGGTGATCCAGGAGCAAGGCAGTTTTGCGGTGGGGGGGACGGTCATCCAAAGCCCCGGCAGCTACGACCCGCTCAATCTGAGTTCCGGTGGCCAGACGCTTCATGGCGACCATGCCCGCGTGTTTTACCAAGTCCCGGTCAAGGCCCGCAAATTACCGCTGGTGATGTGGCATGGCTTCGGCCAATCCACCAAAACCTGGGAATCGACGCCAGACGGCCGTGAGGGCTATCAGAACATCTTTCTGCGCCGGGGCTTCGCCACCTATGTACTTGATCAGCCCCGTCGCGGCTCTGCTGGTCGAAGCAGCGTGGCTACAACAATCAGCGCGACACCGGACGACCAGCGCTGGTTCGACACTTTCCGAGTCGGTATCTGGCCAAACTACTTCCCGGGCGTGCAATTCTCCCGCTCACCGGAGGCACTGGATCAGTATTTCCGAGCCATGACGCCGGACACAGGTCCCATCGACACCAACCTGACCAGTAACGCGGTATCGGCCTTGTTCGACAAAATCGGTGCCGGCATTCTGGTGACTCATTCGCACAGCGGCGGTATGGGTTGGCTAGCCGCAATGAAGAATCCGCGTATCCGCGCCATCGTCTCCTACGAACCCGGAAGCGGTTTTGTCTTCCCGGAGGGCGAAGTGCCGGCCGCGATGCCCAGTGCCGCTGGCACGCTAGAAGGCACCAGCATCCCGCTGGCTGAGTTCATGAAGCTGACTCGCATCCCTATTGTCATCTACTACGGGGATTTCATTCTCAAGGAACCGGTTGCCCATCCCGGCCAGGATGGGTGGCGCGTACGCCTTGCCATGGCTAGGCAATGGGCAGAAGCGATCAATCGCCATGGCGGCGATGCGAAGGTTGTCCATCTGCCGGAGATCGGCATTAACGGCAACACGCACTTCCCGTTTTCCGATCTTAACAATGTCCAGATTGCTGACCTGATGTCGCAATTCCTCGCCAACAAGCATCTCGACTGATTTGAAATTCAACTCAAGCGTTCAGGAGATTCAATATGGAATCGAAATTTATTAAAGCAGCAGTATTCAGCGCAATCTTCAGCACCTTATCGGGAGTCACCATGGCCGCAGACTACAAACAGAATCCGTTCACGCTGGCCTACGACGGAGCGATTACCGAAAACGTCAAAGGCAAAGTCAATATTCATCTCGTGAAATACAAGCTGGACGGTCTCGATATTTCCGCCAACGTGTACACCCCGGCGAACTACGACTCCCACAAGAAATACCCGACGATTGTGGTGGCCCATCCGAATGGTGGCGTGAAGGAACAAGTCGCTGGTCTGTATGCCCAGCGTCTGGCCGAGCAAGGCTATATCACGATCACGGCGGATGCTGCGTATCAAGGTGCCAGCGGCGGCATGCCGCGCAGTGTGGACAAGCCTTCTCATCGCATTGAAGACATCCATGGCATGGCCGACTTCATTAGCCAGTATGCCGGCGTGGATACCACTAACCTTGGCCTGCTCGGCATTTGTGGTGGTGGTGGCTATTCTCTCGCCGCAGCGAAAACTGACAAGCGCTTCAAATCGATTGCGACGGTAAGCATGTTCAACTCCGGACGAGTACGGCGCAATGGCTACGTCGATTCACAATTGAATACGATTCAGCAGCGCTTGCAGCAGGCATCGGCTGCTCGTGCCCAGGAAGCAGCCGGCGGAGAAGTGCTCTATTCGGGGGATGCCAATCTGACTGACGAACAGATTGCCAAGCTGCCATTTGATCTGTATCGGCAGGGTTATGAGTATTACTGGAAAACACACGCTCACCCCAACTCGACGTTCAAGTACACCACGAGCAGTTTGCTTGACCTGATGCGTTTCGATGCGACCGATCAGATTGAACTCATCCAACAGCCATTGCTGATGATTGCAGGTAGCAAGGCGGACAGCCGGTACATGACCGAGGATGCTTTCGCCAAGGCGACTGGTACGAAGAACAAGGAGCTGTTCAAGATCGAAGGCGCCACCCATATCGAAACCTACTGGGTGCCCAAGTATGTGAATCAGGCAGTGGAAAAGCTGACCCAGTTTTTCGGCAGAACGCTCTGAATGCATTTTGAACGTTCGGATATTGGCTGAGCGGCAGGTAAGCGACAGATTACAGACCGTGAGGGGCGGGAATGCGAATGACCGCATTGGCCGATAACCAGTCACCAACCATCCAGCCCCCTCCCCGCTTCAGATCGCACAACCATTAATGTCACAGACCGGCGCATCACCCGTACTCCCGCCCCCCGGCACCCGAACCTGGCTGCGCAACCAGTCCTGAAAGGCTTGCGGCTGGCCCAGGTAGCTCCCGATATCGATGCCCTGCAAAATGCCATCGGTTTCGAGTACAAAGCAGGGAAAGCCGCGGGCGCCGACCTCGGCCATCAGATACCGGGTTTCCTCGATATGGTGCTGGACGTTGGCGCCGGATTGTTGCTGGAACGCGGCGGCAAAGCGCTGGGCGTTGAGGCCGAGTTCGGCGGCGACTTCGGTCAGGGTGGCTGGTTCGGCAATCCGCCGGCCTTCGACGTAATGCGCGATCTGCACTTGCGCCAGCATGTCCAGCCCGCGCCCGGCGATCGCTTCGGCGGCCAGGATGGCCGCCGTGGGCGGTTCGGAATCGAGCACGACGCCGCTGGCGTGCAGCAGGCCGTCGGCGTAGGCCGGGCCGAAGGGCTGGCCGGTCAGTTGCGCGATGCGCGCGTCGTGCTGCTTGACGTAAGCGCGCAGTTGCGGCGTCACGCTCTGGCGGTTGGCACCGGTCATCATGCCGCCGCCGTGCGCCTGAACGGCGAGAATTTCGCGCGCCGCCCTGACCAGCGGCGCGGCGCCGTAGCACCAGCCGCAGAGCGGGTCGTAGATGTAATGCAGGGTGCTCATGTTCGGGACTCCAAATCAATCAATGGGTTTTGCGGGGTAAAGACCGGTTTGCCTGGCCCGCACTGCCCGTCGGGGCGATGCGGGCCAGGCGGGGCCGATTACCACTTCATTTCGCCCTTGTTCACCTTGGCGCCGATCTCCAGCGCGAGGCCCTCGCCGACTTGCGGGTAGGCTTTCTGCATTGCTTCGATCAGCTCGGCACCGGTCTTCGCCTTGGCCGCTTCCACCTCGAAGCGCTGCAGGTATTCGCGGGTATAGCGGATATTGCTGGTATCCAGCACCGTGCCGGCAGTCATGTGGCCGGGCACGACCGTCACCGGTTTGAGCGCCTCGATTTCATCGAGTTGGGCAATCCAGGCCTCGCGTTCGCTGGCTTTCTGGGTGTCAGCGGTCCACACATGCAAATTGCCGAAAATGGCGATGTTGCCGGCGATGGTCCGGATCGACGGAATCCACACATAGGGGCGATGCGAGAGTTCGCCGCCGGTGCCGCGCACTTCGACGCTTTCGCCATCAACGCTCAGCGTGTTGCCTGGCAGCAGGTCCGGGACGATCGGCTTCTGCGGTGCGTTGGCGCCCATCTTCGGCCCCCAGAAGGCGAGCTTGCCGGCCAGCTTGGCCTCGATCTTGGCACGCACGGCCGGGGTGGTCAGCACCTGCGCCTGCGGGAAGATGCCTTTCAGCACTTCGGTGCCGAAGTAGAAATCGGGGTCGGCATTGCTGATGAAGATCGTCTTCAGCGTCTTGCCGCTATCGAGCACATTGGCGGCAATGCGCAGCGCATCGGCGCGGGTGAAGCCGCTGTCGATCACGACCGCTTCGCGCTTGCCGCTGACCACCACGGCATTGACGTGAAAGCTGTTGGCGTCGGCGTTATAGGTCGTGATGCTGAGCGGCGCGGCGACTTCGGCACGGGCGCCGCTCGCGGCAACAACGCCGAGCGTGATCAGGGCGGGGAAAACGAAGCGGCCAAGTTGGCGGGTATAGGACATGAAGGTCTCCTTGAATGAATAAGCAAGCGGTGCGGAACGAACTTTAAGTTTTGCAAAATGATTGATAAAGTCCGTATCGGTTGATTATTTATTGCATGGATCGATGAAATGGATCGCCTGACCGCTGTACGTGTCTTTGTCGAAGTCGCCGATCGGGGCAGCCTGACGCAGACGGCCGAGCATCTGGAAATGTCGGCCGCCATGGTCAGCCGCTATCTCGCCGCCGTCGAGGACTGGTTCGAGGCCCGCTTGCTGCATCGGACGACGCGCAAGGTCAGCCTGACCGATGCCGGTCTGGCGGCGCTACCCGCCTGCCGGCAAATGCTCGACATCGCCGAGGAGGCTCGCCACATCGCGGCCGAACGCAGCCGTGAGCCAGCCGGGGTCCTCCGGGTTACAGCTTCCAGCTCTTTTGCCGACGCTCAACTTACGGCTGCACTGATCGACTTTCAGCAGCACTACCCGCAGGTCGAAATCGTGCTGTCGGTGGGTGACAAGCCGACCGATCTGGTCGCCGAGCGGGTCGATCTGGCGGTGCGCATCACCAACACACTGGATCCGACAATGATTACGCGCCCCCTGGCGCGCTGTCGCTCGATGCTCTGTGCCTCACCCGACTATCTGCAACGCCACGGCCTGCCGCTTACCGCCGACGACTTGCGCCAGCACCGCTGCATCGCGCACGCCTTCGGCATTGGCAAGCAATACCGACTGACGCGGAGTGGCGAGACGATTACCGTACCCGTCAATTGGAGCTTCCACACTAACGAGACTGCCGTCTTACGACGGGCAGTGCTATCCGGCGCGGGTATTGGCATGCTGCCGACTTACTATTTGGGTGACGACCTGCGTGCCGGGCGCCTGGTGCACCTGCTGCCGGATCATGAGCCAGACGTGCTGGGGATTCATGCCATTTATCTCTCGCGTCGGCATCAACCGCTCGCCCTGCGCCTGCTGGTAGATTTTCTTGCTGCCCGCTTTGCCGGCGAACCGGCACCGTGGGATCTGGCGCTCAACGTGCAAACACAGGCCTGAATTGAAGGAGAACGACTTGACCTTTTTGCTCCAGCCCCTTGCACTGACAGGCTAGGGCTGGTGTCAAAACAGCTGCTTGATGATCGGCAAGCCGTCCGACTAAACGGCGAAGCGGCTGACCGTGCTTTGCATGCCGGTTGCCGTTTCGAGCAATTTCTGGGCGCCGAGCAAGGCTTCGCCGGCCACCGAATTGTTTTCATCCGACAGTCCGGAAATCTTTTCGACATGGGCGCGGATATTCTCGGTCGCCGTGCCCTGCTCCTGTAGCGCCCCGGAAATACTCGCCACTACGGCGACCACCCTGGCCGCGCTGTCGCAGATGTGCTGGATCGCCACGCCGGCCTCGTTGGCCAGCGCCACGCCCTTGTCCACCTGGGTCACACCCGATTCCATGGCCTTCACGGCAGCGTGCATGCCGCCCTGGATGGCCTGGATCATCCCGGCGATTTCCCGGGTTGCCGTGGCCGTGCGCTCGGCCAGCTTGCGCACCTCATCGGCCACCACGGCAAAACCGCGCCCGGATTCGCCGGCCCGCGCCGCTTCGATGGCGGCGTTCAGGGCCAGCAAGTTGGTCTGATCGGCGATGTCGCGAATAACCTGGACGACCGAGGAAATCCGTTCCGACTGGTCGCCCAGCGCCAGGATGTTTTGTGTCGACAGGCGCACGGTGGCGGCGATTTCCTCCATGCTGCTGACGGCATTGCCGATGACCGTCACGCCGCTCTCGCAGGCGTTGCCCGAGGCCACCGAAATGGCATGGGCTTGCGTGGCGTGGTCGACCACCTGCACCATGCTCGCGCTCACCTCTTCGGTGGTGCTCGCCACACCGGCCGTGGACTGGCTCTGCGCCTGCGAGGTCAGCGCCACCTGATCGGCAGCGTTCACCATCAATCGGGCATGCAGCGTCACCTGATCGGCGTTGTTGCGGATTTCCGTCAGCATCTGCCGGAACATCTCGCGCAGATGCTTGATCGAGGCGAGCAGGCTGCTCCGGTCGAGCGGATCGACCTCGATGCGCAGCCCGAGATTGCCGGCCGCGACATGGCGGGTAATTTCGCAGGCATAGCGCGGGTCGCCGCCGAGCAGGCGTTGCAGATTGCGAATCACCGCACCGCCGAGGAGCGCGACGACGAGGGCAATGGCCAGGCCGAAGCCGCCAAGCCACAAGTAGTTGCTGCGGATGATTTCCGCCGCATTGATTTCGTCCTCGGCATTCCGGGCATTGGCCATGATCACCACCTGATCGATCACCGCCCGATGCTGCGCGTAAAGCGCCGCCAGCCTGGGCAGCAGACTCTCGGCGGCGGCATGATTGCCGGCCTGCAAGGCCGGAATGAATTCCTTGTCGCGCAAATCGAGGAAGGCGATGCCCGGCCGGTAGGCATCCTCAACCATCAGGGTTTTCATTTGGCCGGCCGGCAACTGATCGACCCAGACCTTGTGGCGGACCTCGAAATCCTCGCGCAATTGCCGGCTCTTGTCGAACAAGGCAGGCAGGGCCGCGCTCTCGGCACGGAGCATTTCCAGCACGACGAGATAGGACTCGATCAGATACTCGGGCGGCGGCAGGATATCGGCCACCAGATCCTTGCCCTGGACGACCCGCTGGTAGATCGGCCCATTGACCTGCACCTTGCCCAGGCCGTTGTAGACCATCGTTCCGGCAATGCCGAAACCGAGCAGGAAAGCCAGCATCAGCAGCCGCAACTGATGGCTGACCGACAATTCGAAAACCCGGCGAAAAACATTGAGATGGCTGAGCGCCGACTTGCTGACGACAGCACCACCCTGTAGCCGGACGCTGGCCCGGCCTTCCCGGAACTGGCGATACAGCGCGTCGGCCGCCTCGACCTGGGCGCGCGTCGGCTTGGTGCGCATCGAGGTGTAGCCGACCACCTTGCCGCCCTCGTCGATCGGCGCGACGTGGGCATTCACCCAGTAGAAATCGCCATTCCGGCAGCGGTTCTTGACCACGCCGTTCCACGGCTTGCCCCGCTTCAGCGTCGCCCACATGTCGGCGAAGGCCTCGACCGGCATCTCAGGATGACGCACAACATTGTGGTTCTGACCGAGCAATTCCTCTTCGGGAAAGCCGGAGATCCGGATGAAATCGGGATTGACATAGGTGATGACGCCGCGCAGATCGGTCTTGGTGACGATGGTCGCGCCCTCCTCCATCAGGACTTCCTGGCGCGTAATTGGCAGATTCGTTTTCATGGCTTTTTATTGTTGGTCCCTGGCTGGCCCGACGAAAATGCGGCAAGGCTTTGTCGGGTGCGGGCAAAGACGACAAAAAGAGTGGAAAACGGCCTCGTCGGCGTATTAAAAGCAGGAAATACGCCTATTGCCGAGGCGGCCCGTTCCGGGCTATCGTGCCTGGCCGAACCCCTTGCCGCACAAGCCAAGTGATCGACAGCGCGGGGTTCGGAGCGGTACGGAGGGCGATCTACAACCTTGTGCGAAAGACGACAGCACCCGGGCCGGCCGGCAAACGCCCTCTTCCGGCTCAGTTGGCCAAGCTGCCGGCCGCCGCGAAATGGGCGTCGAGACGGGCGATCCAGCCGGCCTGGTCGGCGGGGCTGGCGAAACTCGCCTCGAAACTATTGCGCGCCAGCTGGTACCAGGTAGCCGCATCGAACTGGAAGGCGGCCTGCACCGCCCGGATGTTGTCGTTCAGGTAGCCGCCGAAATAGGCCGGATCGTCGCTGTTCAGCATGACCTTGACGCCCGCGGCAAGCAGCTTGCCGAGCGTGTGTTCAGCCATGCTCGGGAAGACGCACAGCCGGATGTTGGACAGCGGGCAGACGGTCAATGGAATCCCGTCGCGGACCAGCCGGTCGACCAGCGCCAGGTCTTCCAGCGCCCGGACGCCATGATCGATGCGGGCCGCGCCGAGCACATCGAGAGCTTCGCCGATGTAGGCCGGCGGGCCTTCTTCGCCGGCATGGGCGACGACCGGCTTGCCGAGTTCCTGGCAGCGGGCGAACAGGCGGGCGAACTTGCTTGGCGGATGGCCCTTTTCCGAGGAATCGAGGCCGAAACCGTCGATCCGCTCGAGATGGGGTTCGGCCTCGGCCAACGTGACGAAACCCTCTTCCTCGCTGAGGTGACGGAGGAAACAGAGAATCAGGCGGCCGCTGATGCCCCAGCGCTGGCAGCCGAGACGCAAGCCCTCGGCCAGGCCATCGAGCACCGTCACGAAGGGAATGCCGCGGGCGGTATGGGTTTGCGGGTCGAAGAATATTTCGGCGTGCAGCACGTTGTCGGCCGCGGCCCGCTCCAGATAGGCCAGCATCAGGTCGCGAAAATCGTCGGCGGTACGCAGCACGTCGGCACAGGCGTAATAAAGATCGAGAAAGGACTGCAGGCTGTCGAAATCGTAGGCCGCCTTGAGCGCCGCTTCGTCGGCATAGGGCAGCGTCAGGCCGTTGCGGCGGGCCAGCGCGAAGGCCAGTTCGGGCTCCAGCGTGCCTTCGATATGAACGTGCAGTTCGGCCTTGGGCATGCGGCAGGCAAGGTCGAGAACGGAATCGGCAGGGGACGGAGTGATCATCGGCAGGTGCTCGGGATAGGGGTAACGGGGATTGTCGATGGCTCGCCGGCATTGTGCAAACGGCCGGACAACGGCGGGTTCTGGCGGAAGGCCGGACGACCCATGACGTGGGTGGCGGCGACACAGCGTTCGTCGCCGAGGATCATCATCGCGAACAGCTGGTCTTCCAGGCTGTTCCGCCGATCCAGCCGGAATGCCAGTTCCGGCGTCGCGCGTGATTCGAGAACGACGAAGTCGGCTTCCTTGCCGCGCCTGAAGTTGCCGATGAAGGCGTCGAGATGCAGCGCCTGGGCGCCGCCGAGGGTGGCCAGGTACCAGGCCTGGAGCGGCGGCAGCGGGCTGCGATGCAGTTGCGACACCTTGTAGGCGTCGCCCAGCGTGCGGATCAGGCTGAACGAGGTACCGCCGCCGACATCGGTGGCCAGACCGACCTGGATGCCGGCATTCAGCGCCGCATGGTGGTTGAAGAAACCGCTGCCGAGAAACAGGTTGGAAGTCGGGCAAAAGGCGGCGGCCGCCCCGTGTCGGGCCATTTCGGCGATTTCGACGGGGGCCAGGTGAATGCAGTGGCCGTAGATGGTGCGCGGCCCGAGCAGACCGTATTGCGCATAAACGTCGAGGTAGTCGCGGCAATGCGGAAACAGTTCGCCGACCCAGGCGATTTCGTCGGGGTTTTCCGCCAGATGCGACTGGACATGCAGGTCGGGCCGGCTGGCATAGAGTTCGCCGGCCAGCACCAGTTGATCGATGCTTGAGGTCGGCGCGAAGCGCGGCGTGATGCTGTAGCGCAGCCGGCCCTTGCCATGCCAGCGCTCGATCAGGGCCAGGCTGTCGCGTTCGGCAGCGCGCACCGTGTCGAGCAGGTTGGCCGGCGCGTGGCGATCCATCATCACCTTGCCGCACAACATGCGCAGCCGATGCCGCTCGGCCGAGGCCATGAAGGCATCGACCGATTCCGGATGCACCGTGGCGAACACCGAGGCGGTGGTGGTGCCGTGGGCGAGCAGCCGTTCGACGAAATAATCGGCGGTCGTCTGGGCGACCTGCGGGTCGGAAAAACCGCTTTCGACCGGGAAGGTGTAGTCGTTCAACCAGTCGAGCAGTTGCCGGCCGAACGAGGCGATGATGGCCGACTGCGGATAGTGGCAGTGGGTATCGACCAGGCCGGGCAGGACCAGCTTGCCGGAGTAGTCGAAGACTTCGGCGCGGCCCAGTACGGCCGGCGGAATGCGGGCCAGGAGGTCGGCCCAGAGGCCGACATCGGCGATATGGCCGTCCTCGATCCACAGCGCCCCGTCCGGAAAATACTGGTAGCTGTCGGCCGCATCGGCGGCGCCGGGGTCCTTGAGAAAATGCAGGATCTGGCCGTGCACCAGTTGGTAATGCGGTTGGGGCGTATCGTTCATGGCTACTCAGCGATTGCCGTTGACCAGTTGCCGGGCCAGGCGGTTGTGGGTGGCGACCAGCACCGGGAGGTCGAGCGGCAGCAACTGGCCGTCGGCGACCACCGCTTTGCCGTTGATGATCGAATGGCGCACCGCCTGCGGTGTGCAGAAGACCAGCGCGGCGACCGGGTCGTGCACGGCGGCGCCGGCCAGATCGAGACCGCCGGTCGAAAAGGCGACCAGGTCGGCGCTCATGCCCGGGGCCAGGGCGCCGATGTCGTCGCGGCCGAGGACTTTGGCGCCGCCCAGCGTGGCGAGTTCCAGCGCCTGACGGGCGTTCATCGCCGCCTGGCCGTGGCTGACGCGGGCCAGCAACATCGCCTGCCGGGCTTCGCCGAGCAGGTGGGCGGCGTCGTTCGAGGCGCAGCCATCGACGCCGAGGCCGACATGGACGCCGGCGGCGCGCATCGCCGGGATCGGCGCGATGCCGGAAGCCAGGCGCATGTTCGAGCAGGGGCAATGGGCGACGCCGGTGCCAGTACGGGCGAACAAGCCGATGCCCGGCGCGTCGAGCTTGACGCAGTGGGCGTGCCAGACGTCGTGGCCGACCCAGCCGAGCGATTCGGCGTATTCGGCCGGCGTCATGCCGAACTTCTCGCGGCTGTAGGCGACGTCGTTGTCGTTCTCGGCCAGGTGGGTGTGCAACGAGACGCCATGGCTGCGCGCCAGGGCGGCCGACTCGCGCATCAGATCGCGACTGACCGAGAACGGCGAACACGGCGCGACGACGATGCGCTGCATGGCGTGGCGGGCCGGGTCGTGCCAGGTCTCGATCAGGCGCTGCGTGTCTTTCAGGATGCTCGCTTCGCTTTCGACCAGCCGGTCCGGCGGCAGGCCGCCCTGGCTTTCGCCGACGCTCATGCTGCCGCGCGCCGCGTGGAAGCGCATGCCGATGGTCGCGGCGGCCTCGATCGAATCATCGAGCCGGCTGCCGTTCGGGTAAATGTACAGGTGGTCGCTGGAAGTCGTGCAGCCGGAGAGGATCAGCTCGGCCATCGCGGTCAACGTGGAAATCCTGATCATTTCCGGCGTCAGCCCGGCCCAGATCGGGTACAGGCGGCGCAGCCAGCCAAACAGTTCGGCATCCTGGGCGCCGGGGATGACCCGCGTCAGGCTCTGGTACATGTGGTGATGCGTGTTGACCAGGCCGGGCAAGGCGACCGTGCCGGCCAGCGAGATCACCCGGTCGGCGCTGGCCGGCAGTTCGGCACTGCTGCCGACCGCCTCGATCACGCCATCGCGGATGAAGACGCCGCCGCCGACGATTTCGCGGCGGGCGGCGTCCATGGTGACGAGAACGTCGGCGTCTTTCAGTAACAATGTGGTCATGGCAGGAAAGGCTTGCCGAGCGAAGCCGGCAGGTTGAGCTGAAGCAGCCGGCGGTCGCGCGAAATGACGACCAGCACGACGATGGTGGCGAGGTAAGGCAGCGCCGCGAGAAACTGCACCGGCACCGAAATACCCAGGCCCTGGGCGTGGAACTGCAGGATGGTCACGGCGCCGAACAGGTAGGCGCCGAGCATCAGCCGGCTCGGCTTCCAGGTGGCGAAGACGACCAGCGCAACGGCGATCCAGCCGCGCCCGGCGCTCATGTTCTGGACCCACAGCGGGGTATAGACGGTGGACAGGTAAGCCCCGGCGATGCCGGCCATGGCGCCGCCGAAAGCGACAGCGCCGTAGCGGATGCCGAGCACCGGGTAGCCGATCGCATGCGCCGCTTCCGGCGATTCGCCGACCGCCTTGAGCAGCAGGCCGAGGCGGGTTTTGGCCAGGGTCCAGGCAACGCCGGCAAAGGCGATGAAGGAGAGATAGACCACCCAGTCCTGCTTGAAGAAGACCGGGCCAAGCAGCGGGATTTCCGAGAGCAGCGGAATGGCGATCGGCTGCAGGCCGGGCAGGCTGTAGCTGACGTAGTGCTGGCCGATGAAGGCGGAAAGGCCGATGCCGAAGATGGTCAGGGCCAGGCCGCAGGCGGCCTGGTTGGCGGCCAGCGACAGCGCGAAGAAGGCGAAGATCATCGCTGCCGCAGCGCCGGCCAGGGCCCCGGCCGGCAGGCCGGTGACCGCGCCGTAGCCGGTTTCGGCGGCGACCGCAAAACCGGCGATGGCGCCGATCAGCATCATCCCTTCGACGCCGAGATTGATGACGCCGCTGCGCTCGCTGACCAGTTCGCCGAGGCCGGCGAAGATCAGCGGGGTGGCAGCGGCCAGGGTGCCGGCGAAAACCGGGAGCAGGTGTTCGAGCATGGCGTTATCCTCGGGCAGCGGACAGTTGCGGGCGACGCAGGCGGTTGTCGATGAAGGCATCGGCGCCGAGCAGGAAAAACAGCAGCATGCCCTGGAAGATGCCGGTGATGGCGGCCGGCATCTGCAGGCTGACCTGGGCCGCCTCGCCGCCGAGGTAGATCAGCGCCATCAGGCTGCCGGCGAGGACGATGCCGAGCGGATGCAGGCGCCCGAGGTAGGCGACGATGATCGCCGCAAAACCGTAGCCCGGCGAGATGTTGAGGTTCAACTGGCCGACCGGCCCGGCCACTTCGCCGACCCCGGCCAGGCCGGCGGTCAGGCCGGAAATGACCAGGCTGAACCACACCGTGCCCTTGGCCGAGAAACCGGCATAGCGCGCCGCGGCCGGCGCCAGGCCGCCGACCTCCAGCTGGTAGGCGAGGAAGCTCCTGGCATTGAACAGCCAGAAGGCGAGCACCGCGAACAGCGTGATGAAGATCGAGGTATTGACCCGCGAGCCGTCGAGCAGAATGCCGAACAGCGCGTTGTCGGCGAACATGATCGACTGCGGAAAGTTCATGCCCTCCGGATCGCGCCACGGGCCGTTGACCATGTAGGAGAGGATGAAGTTGGCGACGTAGGCCAGCATCAATGTGGTCAGCGTTTCCTCGGCATTGAAACGGGTCTTGAGCAGCGCCGGCAAGGCCCCCCACAAGGCGCCGCCGAGGGCGCCGGCGACGACCATGGCCGGCACCACCCAGGCCGAAGCGCTGCCCTCCATATAAATGGCGACGCCGCCGCCGAACAGCGCGCCGACGATCAGCTGGCCCTCGGCGCCGATGTTGTAGATGCGCGCCTTGAAGCCGATGGCGAGGCCCTGGGCGATCAGGATCAGCGGACAGGCCTTGATCAGCAGTTCGCTCCAGCCGTAGCTGCTGGCCAGCGGCTGAATGAAGAAGACCTCGAAGGAAGCGAGCGGCGGCTTGCCGAGCGCCCAGAACAACACCGAGCCGGCGAGCAGCGTGGCGACGATGGCGATCAGCGGCGCCGTCCAGCGCAGCAACTGCGACGGCTGGGCGCGGGGTTCAAGCAGGTGCATGGCCGGACTCCGTGGGCTGGGCGGTTGCGGTGAACAGGCCGGACATCTGCAGACCGACCGATTCGGCATTGGTCGCCGCCTTGGGCTGGGCGGCGGAAAGCTTGCCGGCAGCCAGCACGGCAATGCGGTCGCTGATCTCGAACAATTCCTCGAGTTCTTCCGAAACGACCAGGATGGCGACGCCGGTGCGCGACAGGTCGAGCAGCGTCTGGCGCAGGAAGGCGGCGGCACCGACATCGACGCCCCAAGTCGGCTGGGCGACGATCATCACCTTCGGCGCGAGCATGATTTCGCGGCCGACGATGAATTTCTGCAAATTGCCGCCGGACAGCGACCGGGCCGCCGACCCCGGCCCGCCGCAGCGTACGTCGAAACGGGCGATGCATTGCTCGGCGAATTCCTTCGCCTTGCGGTAGCTGACCAGGCCCCACTGCTTCATGCCCTGGCGATGCGCCGTGAGCAGCGCGTTGCGGGCCAGCGACTGGGCAGGTACGGCGCCCCGGCCGAGCCGTTCTTCCGGCACGAAAACCAGGCCCTGGGCCCGTCGCCGGCCGGCATCGAGATGGCCGATGGCCTCGCCGGCGAGCCAGATGGCTTCGCGATCAACGGTCGTTTCGCCGGACAGCGCGGCCAGCAGCTCGGCCTGACCGTTGCCGGAAATGCCGGCGATGCCGAGGATTTCGCCGGCATGGACGGTCAGCGAGATGTTTTCCAGCGTCGTGCCGAACGGGTCGTCGGATACCAAGCTGAGGCGGTCGACTTCGAGGACCGGCTTGTGTACGCCGGTGTAGAGCGGCGCCGCGCAGACCGGCAGTTCGCGGCCGATCATCAGGCGGGCCAGGCTGGCCGGCGTCTCGTCGCGCGGAATGGCGGTGCCGGTCACCTTGCCGCCGCGCATGATCGTCGCACGGTCGCACAGAGACTTGATTTCGTGCAGCTTGTGGCTGATGTAGAGAATCGAGACGCCTTCCGAAGCCAGCCGGCGCAGCGTCTCGAACAGTTTCTGCACGGCTTGCGGCGTCAGTACCGAGGTCGGTTCGTCGAGGATCAGCAGTTGCGGGTCCTGCAGCAGGCAGCGGACGATCTCAACCCGCTGCCGTTCGCCGACCGACAGGCTATGCACCATGCGCTGCGGGTCGAGCGGCAGGCCGTAGCGTTCCGACACTTCCTTGACGCGAACCGCCAGCGCCGGCAGGTCGAAAGGCTCGTCGAGCACCAGAGCAATGTTCTCGACCACGCTCAAGGTCTCGAACAGCGAGAAATGCTGGAAGACCATGCCGATACCCAGCTGGCGGGCCTGCGCCGGGTTGGCGATGGCGACCTGGCGGCCGTTCCACATCATCTCGCCGTCGTCGGCCTTGACTGCGCCGTAGATGATCTTCATCAGCGTGCTCTTGCCGGCGCCGTTCTCGCCGAGGATGGCGTGGATTTCACCCGGCTCGACCGACAGGCTGATGTCGTCATTGGCCACAACGGCGGGATAGCGTTTGGTGATATGCAGCAGTTCCAGGCGGGCGCTGGCGCTCATGGTTCCTCCGGCAGGCTGTGGGTATCGGGCAGGCGGCGCTGGCCGGCCTGCCTGATCAGTTGGCGACTGTTCTCGATCTGGTAAAGCTGGGCGGCAACGGCCAGCGCAATGGCCGCCGGTTCCTTGCTGACGATGCCGGGGATGCCGATCGGGCAGGTCAGTTCGGCCAGCCGTTCCGGCGCCAGGCCGCGGTCGCGCAAGCGGTGTTCGAAGGAAGCGCGCTTGCTGTGCGAGCCGATCAGGCCGAAATAGGCGAAATCCTGGCGCTTGAATATTTCCTCGCACAGTGAAAAATCGAGGCTGTGATTGTGCGTCATCACCAGGAAGTAGCTGCCGGCCGGCGCCCTCTTCACTTCGCTTTCCGGAATGTCGGTCAGCACCTGGCGGCAGCCCGCCCCCTCGGCCCCGGCAAAGCCCTCCTCCCGGCTGTCGATCCACGTCAGGCGGGCGCCCAGCGGCTGCAATTGGCGAACCAGCGCGCGCGCCACGTGGCCGGCGCCGAACAGGAAAACCGGGAAGCGCTGGTCGGCGATTTCCTGGCGGAACAGCCAGTAAGTCGGATCGCCGATCAGCCGGGTGCCGGCCCCCGGACTGTCGGTCAGTTGCCAGGCCGAGGCCGCCCCGAAGCGGTCGAGTTGGCGCTCCAGCCGCTGGCCGCCATCGACCGCCAGCCGCCGCATTTGCCACAGTCCCAGACTGGCCGCCGGGATGGTCTCGAAGAGCAGCCAGACCACCCCGCCGCAGCACTGGCCAAGCCGGGCGCCGAGGTTGAAGCGGCACAGTTCGGGCTGGCGACTGCCGGCGGCGAGCAAGCGCCGGGCATGATGGATCGCCTGCCACTCGAGATGGCCGCCGCCTATCGTGTCGCTGCTTCGCTGCTCGCCGACCACCATGCCGGCCCCCGCCTCGCGCGGCGCCGAACCCTGGGTCCGGGCGACGCTGACCAGCACGCAATCCCGACCACTCGCCAGGTGCTGCGGCAGCGCGTGCAACCAGTCGTCGGGCCGGTTCTCGTCCATCACGGCCACCCGGTTTCCCGGCGCTGGCCGTTGGTGATGGCGCGCAGGATCGCTTCCGGCGTCGCCGGCGCGCTCAGTCTGACCTGGCTGCCGGCCGGCAGCGTCGCGCCGACTGCGTCGCGCAGCGCCTGGAAGACCGACAGCGCGAGCATGAAGGGCGGCTCGCCAACCGCCTTGGAGCGGTGGATGCTGTCCTCGACATTGGCGTTGTCGAAGAGGCGGACGTTGAAGACTTCCGGCAGGTCGCTGGCGGTCGGGATCTTGTAGGTCGAGGGCGCATGGCTCATCAGCCGGCCGGCCTGGGTACCCTCGGTTTTCCACCACAATTCCTCGCTGGTCAGCCAGCCCATGCCCTGGATGAAGCCGCCTTCGATCTGGCCGATGTCGAGCGCCGGATTGATCGAGCGGCCGACGTCGTGCAGCACATCGACGCGCAGCACGCGGCTTTCGCCGGTCAGCGTGTCGATGGCGACTTCGCTGCACGAGGCGCCGTAGGCGAAATAGAAGAAGGGCCGGCCAAGCTTGGTGACCGGATCGAAATGGATTTTCGGCGTCTTGTAGAAACCGGCGTCCCAGAGCTGGATGCGCGCCCGGTAGGCGGTCATCACCAGTTCGTGGAAGCTGGCGTCGTAGGCGTCACCGGCCTTGACGCGACCATCGACGAATTGCACGTCTTCGGTCGTAACCTTGCCGTTGCACAGATCGACGACAAAGACGGCGAGTCGCGCCTTGATGTTCAGACAGGCGTTCTGCGAGGCCTTGCCGTTGAGGTCGGCGCCGCTCGACGCGGCGGTCGCCGAGGTGTTGGCGACGCGGCTGGTGTCGGTCGAGGAGAGCCGCACGTCTTCGAGCGGCAGGCCGAACTCCTGGGCGACGATCTGCTTGATCTTGGTGTACAGGCCCTGGCCCATCTCGGTGCCGCCGTGCGAGACGAGCACCGTGCCGTCGGTATAGACATGGACCAGCGCGCCGGCCTGGTTGTAGTGCGTGGCGTTGAAGGAGATGCCGAACTTGATCGGGGTCAGGGCGATACCGCGTTTGATGACCGGGCTGCCCGCGTTGAATTCGGCAATTGCGGCGCGCCGCGCCGCGTAGTCGCAACTGGCGGCAAGTTCGGCGACCAGGGCCGGGGCGACGTTGTCTTCGACGGTCATGCCGTAGGGCGTCGTGCTGCGCGCGCCGGGTTCGACGTCGTAGAAATTGAGTTGCCGGATTTCGAGCGGATCGCGCCCGAGATGGCGAGCGATGTCGTCGAGCACGGTTTCGATGACGAACATGCCCTGCGGCCCGCCGAAGCCGCGGAAAGCGGTGTTCGACACGGTATTGGTCTTGCAGCGCAGGCTCTTCAGCGTCACCGCGTCGAGGTAGTAGGCGTTGTCGATATGGCAGATGGTGCGGTCGTTGACCGGGCCGGACAGGTCGGCCGAATAGCCACAGTTCGAGGCCATCTCCAGCTTCAGGCCGAGCAGGCGACCGGCCTCGTCGAAGGCGGATTCCCAGGCGTACTGGAAACCGTGGCGCTTGCCGGTGGCGATCATGTCGTCGTCGCGGTCGAGGCGCATTTTGACCGGGTTTCCCGTGTTGACCGCCAGGATCGCGGCCAGGCAGGCCCATTGCGCCGACTGCGATTCCTTGCCGCCGAAACCGCCGCCCATGCGCCGAATCTCGACGCTGATCTGGTGCGAGCGCCAACCCAGTGCATGCGAGACGAGCTGCTGCATCTCGGTCGGGTGCTGCGTCGAGCAGATCAGGTGCAGCGTCTGGTCTTCCTTGGGCTGGACGTAGGAAATCTGGCCTTCGAGGTAGAAATGTTCCTGGCCGCCGACGCTGGCCGTGCCGCTCAGGTGGTGCGGCGCAGCGGCAAACGCCGCATCGACCGACCCGCGCTGCATCGCGAAGGGCGGCAGCACCCAGGACTCCGCGGCAATCGCCGCGTCGATGTCGAGGATGGGCGTCTTGCCTTCATATTCCACTTTCGCCAGGCGCACCGCCTGACGGGCCGCGTCGCGCGTCTCGGCGGCGACGGCGAAGATCACCTGGCCGTAGAACTGGATCTCGTCGCCGGCGATGATCGGATCGTCGTGCAGGATCGGCCCGCAATTGTTCTCGCCGGGAATGTCGGCGGCGGTGATCACGCAGCGCACGCCGGGATAGGCGCGCACGGCAGCGAGGTCGAGCTGCTTGATGCGGCCGCGCGCGCAGGTGGACAAGCCGGCCGCCGCGTGCAGCGTGCCGGCCAGTTCCGGCAGGTCGTCGATGTAGGCGGCCTTGCCGCTGACGTGGAGATGGGCGCTCTCGTGCGGCACCGGGCGGCCGATCAGCGATGCCCCGGCGACTGCGGCGCTCATGCCTGCACCGCCGGCCGGATTGGGGCGAGCTGCGCCAGACGCACGGGCGGCGGCGCCTCGCCTTGGTCCGGCCGGGTTTCCAGCCAGAAACGGTGGAGCAGGTTTTTCGCCACGCTCAGCCGATAGGCGCTGCCGGCGCGAACGTCGGCCAGCGGCGCGTAATCTTCGCCGAGCGCCGCCATGGCATGGCGCACGCTGACCAGCGTCCACGGCCGGCCGAGCAGTGCCATTTCGCAGCTGAGCGCCCGTTTCGGGGTCGCCGCCATGCCGCCGAAGGCAAGACGGGCGCGGCGGATCAGACCTTGCGCGTCGACATGCACGGCAAGACCGGCACAGACGGCGGATATATCCTGATCGAGCCGTTTGGCCACCTTGTAGCTGCGAAAGATGCGGCGCAGCGGCGCGAACGGGGCATCGAGCACCAGCCCGCGGACGAACTCGCCGGCCTGCAGCGCGGTCTGCTGGTAGGCGAGATAGAAGTCTTCAAGCGGCATCTCGCGCCGGCTGTCGCCGTGTTGCAGCACGATGCGGGTACCGAGCGCGATCAGCGCCGGCATCGAATCGCCGATCGGCGAGCCGTTGGCGACATTGCCGCCGAGCGTCCCGGCGTTCTTGACCGGGGTCGAGGCGAAGCGCCGGGCCAGTTCGGCCCATTGCGGCTCGAAGGCGGTGAGCGCGGCGAAGGCATCGGTCAGCGTGACGCCGGCGCCGATTTCCAGACGGCTGGCGCCGACGCTGATGGTTTTCAGTTCGGCCACCGCGCCGAGCTGGATGATTTCGCCGAGATCGCGCCCCTGCTTGGTGACCCACAGGCCGACGTCGGTGCCGCCGGCGACCAGCCGGGCGGCCGGCCGGGCGAGACGGAGGGCGGCCAGTTCGGCCAGGCTGCGCGGGCTGTGGCTGCGTCGGCCGGCCGCCTGGTAGTCGAGCGGCGGCAGCTTGGCCATCTGTTGCAGCGCGGCGATCACCGGCTGCCGCGCGAGGTTCTGCCGGGGCAGCGCGTAGGCGTCGCGCGTCGCATCGATAATCGGCCGGTAGCCGGTGCAGCGGCACAGGTTGCCCGACAGCGTATGGTCGATTTCATCGCGCTCGGGGCAACTAGTCTGGTTTTCGTAGAGCGCGAACAGCGACATCGCGAAACCCGGCGTGCAGAAGCCGCATTGCGAACCGTGCCGGTCGACCAGCGCCTGCTGCACCGGGTGGAGCCGGTCGGCGGCCGGCGCCAGGTCTTCGACGGTGAACAAAGCCTTGCCGTCGAGCGAAGGCAGGAACTGGATGCAGGAATTGACGGCACGCAGGCGCAATTCCTGCTGGCCATCGGCCCCGACCAGTTCGCCGACGACGACGGTGCAGGCGCCGCAATCGCCCTCGGCGCAGCCTTCCTTGGTGCCGGTCTGTTGGCGGTCTTCACGCAGATGCTGGAGCACGGTGCGGGTCGGCGAGGCGCCATCGACCTGCTGGATTGCGCCGCGAAAATAGAAGTGGATTGGACGTTCGGCCATGATCAAAAATGCGTCGAATTGCGATGCTTCAAAGTAGCACGGCTCCCCGGCGGGGTTGATCAGTGGCCAGCGATAAGGATTATTTGCGCTGGCTTATGGCCGCTGCCAGAAGCCGGCATGCGGCGCCGCCGCCTGGTCTTCGAGACAGGGGCCGGTGACGGCGACCGGGCGCTGGCCACGGGCGAAGACCTCGCGACAGGGCAAGGCGAAGGTCGGGTTTTCCGGATGGTCGCCGGTCAGCGAGAGCAGCCGATGTTCGGACAGGGCATAGACGACGCGGCCGATGCCGCACCAATAGATCGCCCCGGCACACATGGCGCAGGGTTCGGCGCTCGAATACAGCGTCGCCCCGGCCAGTTCATCCGGCGTCAGGCGGCGGGCGGCCAGCCCGGCGGCGACCAGTTCGGCATGGCGGGTCGGGTCGCCGTCCGGCGGCAGCGAGTCGTTGCCGGCTTCGGCGACGATGTGGCCGGCGGCGTCGACGACCAGCGCGGCAAACGGGTGCTTGCCGGCGGCGCGGACCTGACCGGAAAGTTCGATGCTGCGCTGCAGAAAAAACAGGTCCGTGGCGGACAGGATTTGGCTCATGGCGGACTCCTTGAAGGTCGGCAATTATCGCGGCCGGCCGGGGCCGGCCATAGCAGCATTGAGGAATACTGGTCATAACGCCGGCGGGATGGGTCTGGCGGTTGGCGATTGCTACAGTGCAGCAACCAACCCCCTCACCCCTCCAAGGAGAACCACGCATGCTGCTCTCTCGCCTCAAGACCCTGACTGCCGTCGCGGCGCTGGCTGTTGCCAGCCTGACCGGCGCCCAGGCGGCCGACCCGCTGAAGGCCGGTTTCGTCTACATCGGCCCAACCGGCGACCACGGCTGGACTTATTCGCATGACGAAGGCCGCAAGCTGCTGGAAAGCCAGTCGGCCGGCCAGGTGAAGACCACCTTCGTCGAGAATGTGCCGGAAACGGCAGACGCCGAGCGGGTCTTCCGCGATCTGGCGCAGAAGGGCAACAAGGTGGTCTTCGGCACCTCCTTCGGCTACATGAACCAGATGACCAAGGTCGCCAAGGCCTTCCCCAACACCGTCTTCATGCACGCCACCGGCTACAAGACGGCGGCCAATCTCGGCGTCTATGACGTCCGGACCTACGAAGGCGCCTACATGCTCGGCGTCGTCGCCGGCAAGATGAGCAAGGGCAACAAGCTGGGCGTCGTCGCTTCGATTCCCATCCCGGAAGTCATCCGCAACATCAACGCTTTCACGATCGGGGCGCGCAGCGTCAATCCGGCGATCACCACCCGCGCCATCTGGGTCAATAGCTGGTTCGATCCGGGCAAGGAACGCGAAGCCGCGCTGGCGCTGATCGCCCAGGGTTGCGACGTGCTGATGCAGAACACCGATTCGCCGGCCGTCGTCCAGGCCGCCCAGGAAAAAGGTGTGCTCGCCTTCGGCTGGGACTCCGACATGAGCAAGTTCGGCGGCAAGGCCCACCTGGCGGCATCGGTGCTCAACTGGGGCGTGATCTACAAGAAGACCGTCGATGAAGTGCAGGCCGGCACCTGGAAGAGTGGCGACCTGTGGTGGGGCGTCAAGGAAGGTGCGGTCAATATCGAGAGCTTCGGCTCGGTCGTGCCGGCGGAGGTGAAGAAACTGGCCGAACAGCGGCGGGACGACATCAAGTCCGGCAAGCTCCACCCGTTCACCGGGCCGCTCAAGGACCAGGCCGGCAAGGAGCTGCTCGCGGCCGGCAAGAGCTATGCCGACGGTGAGTTGAAGAAGATGAATTTCTACGTCGAAGGCGTCGACGGAGCGATTCCCAAGTAAGCCGTCGGCTGTGCGGCCATCAAAGCGCCCTGCGGGGCGCTTTTTTTCGTCCGGATGCCCAGCCTTGCCCGGCTGGCTCAGCCCGGCGCGCGGCCGGAGAAGTGCTTCGCCGGACAAGACGGCCGGCATGCGATGCGTGATAATCACGACATCGAACATGTCAGGGCAATTCAACTGCTGGTCAATGGCTGAAACTATCCGTCGTTCCGTAATACTATTTTGCTGTCTGCTGCTGATCCCGATTGCCGGATGGGCCGAAAGCATCGTTTTCCTGAATCCGGGCAAGTCGACCGAGGAATTCTGGGTCAGCGTCAGCCGTTTCATGCAGTCGGCGGCCAGCGATCTCCATGTCGATCTCGACATCCTGTATGCCGAACGCGATGCCACCAAGATGGTCGCCAACGCCCGTTCGGTGCTCGAGCGGGCACGGCAGCCGGATTACCTGATCGTCGTCAACGAAAAGCAGGTGGCGCCCGAGATCCTGAAAATGACCGCGGGTTCGGGCATCAAGGTGTTCCTGCTGCTCAATTCGATCAGCGCCGAGCAGAAGCAGGCCCTGGAAAGCGCCGGGGTTTCGTTGAGCCATCTGGTCGGCAGCCTGGTGCCCAACAACGAGGATGCCGGCTATCGCATGGCCAAGGCACTCTTTAACGAGGCGCAGCGCGCCCTGCCGGCGCGGCCGGACGGCAGCCGCCAACTGATCGCCATTGCCGGCGACAAGGCAACGCCTGCCTCGCTGGAGCGCGAAGCCGGATTGCGCCGGGCGCTGGCTGAACATCCGGAAATCCAGCTGACCCAGATCGTCTATGGCGAGTGGAACCAGCAACGGGCCCAGGCGCAGACCGACATCCTGCTGACGCGCTACCCGGAAGCCCGTCTGGTCTGGGCGGCCAACGATCTGATGGCCTTCGGCGCGATCCAGGCCGCCGAGGCGAAAAATCTGCTGCCCGGCAAGAACATCCTGTTCGCCGGCCTGAACAATTCGCGGCAGGCGATGCAGGACCGGCTGAGCGGCCGCCTCAGCGTTCTTGCGGCCGGGCATTTCACGGCCGGCGGCTGGGCCGTGGTGATGATTCACGATGTCCACGCCGGCAAGGACCTCGACAAGGCCGGCGGCCGGGATCGGCGCGATCCGCTGTTTGCCATCATCGACGCCCGTCAGGCCAAGCAGTTCATCGAGCGCTTTGACGACCAGCGCATTCCCCAGGTCGACTTCCGGCAATTCAGTCTGGTGCATGCGCCGAAGTCCCGCGACTATCACTTCTCGTTGTTACCCCTGCTCAAATGATCGCCGCCCCGTCGCTACAGCGCAGAATCCTCCGCCACATCCTGGCCGCCGCGGCGTTGACCATGCTTCTGGCGATAGTCCTGACCTCGTACTTTGCCTGGCAACAGGAAAGCCAGCGGCTGCGCGCCCTCTCGGCGCAAACCCTGGAGTCGCTGAGCATCGCGCTGACCGAAGCGGTCTGGGCGGTCGATGTGCGGCAGTCGGAGAATCTTCTGCAATCGGCGCTGAAGACCGACGGCGTGGTCCGCGTCGAACTGCGGACGCTGACCGGCCAGACCTATCGTTACGCGACGCCGACGGTGCATGGCGAGTACCTGGCGCGCAGCGCACCGCTGGTGCGTGGCGAGCAGTCGCTCGGGGTACTGGAAATCGCCGTCAGCAACGATGTGATGATCGATGAACTGATCCACCGCATCACCCGCCTGATCGTCAGCGCCCTGCTCTTCGTCGGCCTGTTCGGCGGTTTGAGCTACCTGACCATACGCCGCGAAATCGTCACCCCGCTCGGGCAACTGGCGGCGCGGATTGCCGCCAACGAGCCGGGATCGGTGATCGCGCTGGAAGCCGAGGCCGGGCGGGCCAGCTACGAACTGCAACAACTGCTCGGCGCCTTCAATGCGATGCAGGCCGAGATCGCTGCGCACCTGCGCAATGAGCGCGAACTGCGCGAGCAACTGGCGGTTCAGGCGAGAAAAGCATTGCGCGAGAGCGAGGACAAGCTGCTCGGACTTTATGAGCTGTCACCGCTAGGCATCGCGCTGACCGACATGGCCGGCCGCTATATCGACTTCAACGAAGCCTTCCGGCAGATTTCCGGCTATCCGGCCGACGAACTCCGGCAGATCGATTACTGGCAACTGACGCCGCCCGAGTATGCCGAGCAGGAAAAGCTGCAGCTCGAAGCCATGGCCCGCACCGGGCGTTATGGCCCCTACGAAAAAGAATACCTGCGCAAGGATGGGCACCGCATCCCGTTGCGCCTCAACGGCATGCTGATGACCGGCAAGGACGGCCGACAATACATCTGGTCGATCGTCGAGGACATCACCACCAGCCGCGCCGCGGCCGAGCAATTGCTGGCCGCCAAGCTGGCCGCCGAAGCCGCCAACCAGGCGAAAAGCAGTTTCCTGGCAACGATGTCGCATGAAATCCGCACGCCGATGAACGGTGTGCTGGGCATGGCGCAAATCCTGTTGATGCCGGGGCTGAGCGAGGAGGAACGGCAGGATGCGGCGCGGATCATCCTGAATTCCGGCAAAACGCTCTTGACCCTGCTCGACGACATTCTCGACTTGTCGAAGATCGAGGCCGGCCGCTTCGAGCTGGTGCCCGGGGTGTTTTCGCCGCAGCGTCTGATCGATGAAACGCTGGGCCTTTTCTCCGAACTGGCGACAAGCAAGGGCCTGCGCATCGAGGCCGTCTGGCACGGGGCGCCGGAGGCGCGCTACCAGGGCGATCAGACACGCCTGCGCCAGATGCTGTCGAATCTGGTCAGCAATGCCGTCAAATTCACCGACCGCGGTTTCGTGCGGATCGAGGCGCAGCCGGTCGTCCAGGCCGACGGGCGGAGCGAACTCGAATTCGCGGTAACCGACAGCGGCATCGGCATTGCGCCCGACAAGCAAGCCTTGCTGTTCCAGCCGTTTTCCCAGGTCGACGGCAGCAACACCCGGCCGTATGGCGGCACCGGCCTCGGGCTGTCGATCGTCAGCAACCTGGTCCAGCTGATGGGCGGCGAATTCGGAGTAACGAGCGAACTTGGCCAGCAGGCGCGTTTCTGGTTCCGCATCCCGGCGCCGCTCCAATCGGCGACCGGCGAAAGCCGCCAGGCGCCTCGCCTGCCGCTGCCCGACGATGCCGTGCCGAAAGGTTCGGCCGGCCGGGTGCTGGTGGTCGAAGACAATCAGACGAATCGCATGGTGCTGACGATGCTGCTCGGCAAGCTCGGCGCCCGGGTCGACATCGTCGAAAACGGCGAGCAGGCGCTGGCCGCGATTACCGCCGGGGAGCGTCCGGATCTGGTCCTGATGGATATCCAGATGCCGGTCATGGACGGTCTCGAAGCGACCCGGCGCATTCGCCGGTGGGAGCGGGACGAGCAGCGCCCGCCCCTGCCCATCGTCGCCTTGACCGCCGGGGCCTTTGCCGAGGATCGTCAGCAATGCATGGCGGCCGGCATGGACGATTTCCTGACCAAACCGATCAGCATCGAGCAACTCGACCGGGTACTGTCGACCTGGGTAAAAACCCCGGCGACCCTCTAGCGCCCCGCCCCGGCGAGCAAAAGCGCGTCGCGGCCTGGCGCCAGGCCAAATGAAGCAGGCGGCGAGCCAATCGACAGGCGCCGCATCGGTATACTCCGCACATGGATTACCTTCCCCATCGAAAGCCCCTGATGCCAGGCCGTTTGGCCAGCCTGCTCGCGCTGTCTTGCTTTTGGGCGATGCAGGCCGCGGCGAGCGATGTGGCGATCGGCGTCTTTGCCTACCAGGGAGAGCGCGCCGCGACCTCCGACTGGACGCCCTTGGTCCGCTACCTCAACAAGGCCCTGCCGGAACACCATTTCCGCCTCGAAAATTACGACGCCCAGAGCTTGCGCGCCGCCATTACCGAACAGCGGATTGATCTGGTGTTAACCAACCCCGGGCATTACATCACGATGGAAGCCGAATTCGGCCTCAGTCGCATTGCCACGCTGGCCTCACCGGGCATGCCGGCAGCACGGGCGTTGGGGTCGGTAGTCATTACCCGCGCCGAACGCAGCGACCTGAACGAGCTGGCCGATCTCGCCGGAAAACGCGTGGCGGCGGTCGCCCCGGAGGCCTTCGGTGGCTACCTGCTGGCGGCCCGCGAAATGCTGCGGCGGGGCGTCGATCCGGAATCCGATCTGAAGGAAATCCGCTTCGTCGGTTTGCCGATGGCGCGGGTCATCGAGGCGGTGCAACGGGGCGAGGTCGATGCCGGCATCGTCCGCGCCTGCCTGCCCGAGCAAATGGCTCGCCAGGGCCAACTTCGGCTGAACGAGTTCCGGGTTCTATCGGCGCGCCAGGACAGCGAAATTCCTTGCACCCTGTCGACGCCCTTGTACCCGAACTGGCCGATCGCCGTTACCCGGCAGACCGACCCCGAGCTGGCCAAGAACGTGGCGCACGCCCTGTTATCGATGACCGAAGCGAACGACGGCCTGAACTGGACGGTGCCGGCCGACTATCAGCCGGTGCACGATCTCTATCGGGAATTGCGCATCGGCCCCTACGCCTACCTGCGCGAAATCACCCCGGAAGGACTGGCTCGCCGCTTCTGGCCCTGGCTGCTCGGCATACTGGTCGTGCTGGTCGCCTGGATTGTCCATACGGTGCGCGTCGAGCATCTGGTCAGCCGGCGGACCGCGCAGTTGCGCGATTCGCTGAACGCCAGGGAACAGGCCGAGTCGCGGATGCGCGAGAGCCAGGAGCAAATGGAGCATCTGTCGCGCCTGTCGGTACTGGGCGAACTATCCGGCAATTTGGCCCATGAGCTGAATCAGCCACTCACCACCATTGGCACCTACGCCCGCACGGTGCTGCGACGCCAGGCCAGCGGTCGCCTGACCCCGGAGGCGATCAGCGAGGCCTGTACCGAAATCGCCAACGAAGCCGAGCGAGCCGGCGGCATCGTCCAGCGCATTCGTCATTTCGCCAGGAAGCGCGCCGCAGTACGCGACCCGGTCGATCTGCCGGGCCTGGCCGAAGAGGCACGGCATCTGATTACTGGCATGCTCGCCCACCCGCCGGAAGTGCGCATCGATAACCGGCTTTCCGCCCGTTGCGGCGTGCTGGCAGACGGCCCGCAAATCCAGCAGGTACTGCTCAACCTGATCAAGAATGCGATCGATGCGGGCCGCGCCCTGCCGGCCGAGCGCCAGAGTATCCAGGTGATTGTCGAAGCGGTCGACAACTGGGCGCAGGTGCACGTCATCGACCATGCGACCGGCCTCGACAGCGGACAATTGGCGCATCTGTTCGAACCGTTTTTCACCACCAAGCCGGACGGCCTCGGTCTCGGCCTGCCGATCTGCAAAACCATTATCGAAGCCCACGGCGGTCGGCTCTGGGCGGAGCCCAACAACGACGGCCCGGGCATGCGTTTTTCCTTCTCTCTCCCCTGCCATGAACTATCAGCCTGAAGAGTGCTTTGTCCACGTCGTCGACGATGATGCCGGTCTCCGTCGCTCGCTGCGTTTCCTGCTCGATTCGGTCGGCTGGAACGTCCAGTTGTACGCCTCGGCCGAAGAATTCCTCGATGTCGCCGCGCCGCCCAGCCGGCCTTCCTGCCTGCTGCTCGACATCCGCATGCCGGCGATGAGCGGCCTCGAATTGCAGCAGGTGCTGCGCGAGCGGGGAGTCATCATGCCGATCCTGTTCATGACCGGCCATGCCGATGTCTCGATGGCTGTCCAGGCAATGAAATCGGGGGCCAGCGATTTCATCGAAAAGCCGTTCAAGGACCAGATGCTGCTCGACACCGTCGCCGCAGCCATCCGGCGCAGTGCCGAGGCGCTCGACGAAACGCAGCGGCGCGAAGCGGCCCTCGCCGTGCTCGCCGCGCTGTCGCCCCGGGAAAAGGAAGCCGCCCGCCTGATCGCGCTTGGCCAGCCGAACAAGCTGATCGCCACGCGACTCGGCATCAGTGAAAAGACGGTGCACATCCACCGTCAGCACATCATGGAAAAGGCCGGAATTTCCTCGGCCGCCGAACTGGCCCGCCTGATGCTGCGGGCCGATCCGACGACTTTAGATTAAGACCCCGTCGCTCAGGCCCGCCGGATACTCGCCGGCAGGCCGTTGCGCACCGCGGCGCCGGAGACGGAGTCGACCCAGGGCGCCTTGTCCGGCCGGGTCGGGTCGATCAGGCCAATATCGTTCAGATTGACGCCGGCCGCCAGCCGCTTGTCTTCCGGCTGACGCTGACCACCGATACGGTGCGCCCGCGCCCCCAGTTCGCGATGGCCGAAACCGTGCTCGAACGCGGCAACGCCCGGGGTGATGCCGGCATGGACCATGATTCTCGCCTTGAGGCTGCCGCTCGGTGTCGTGATCTCCGCCAGGTCACCCATTTCCAGGTGCAGGCGCCGGGCATCGTCCGGGTGGATCAGCACCGGGTTTTCCGGATGCAAGCCGAGCAGACGGGTGGCACCGATCGAATACGGATTCTGCAGCGCCGACTTGTAGCTGACCAACTGCAAAGGCCACTTGTCGGCCGGATAGAGCTGGCGCACCGGCGTACCGTCGGCGAACGCGGGTTCGACCCAGCTGGCGCAGCCGCTGTAACGTTTGCCGCTCAGGCTGTTCTTGGCTACCCCGACGTTCTCGTTCCACAGGTGGGACATCGCCTTCATCGGGTTACGCATCCACTCCGGGTTTTCCTCGTCGTAGGCATCCTTGCCCGGCTGATAGCGCCCGCCCCGCGTCAGCAGGAACGCCACCTTGGCCACCTCTTCCGGCTTCAGCGTCTTTTCGAGCAGCGGACGGAGGCGTTCGACGCCGGACAGGATGATGTCCTCGGCCGTCGCATCGGCTACCGGTTCCTTGCCCAGCCAGGCGATGTTGGCGCCGCCGCGCAAATACCAGTCCTCCGGCCCGTTCAGGGCATAGCTGTTGCCTTCCGGATCGCTGATCGCGCCGGCCCCGAAGCCGGGCAACTGCATGGCCTTGGCCAGGGCGATGAAGAAGGTTTCCATACCGATGGCGCGGCCGTCCGGCGTCTTCGCCGCCTGTGGCTCGATGACCGGCCAGCGGGCGCTCATCGCCTTGGTCGGCACCCCGTTCCAGGCCCCAACCCAGCCCCAGCTTTCATACATCAGCGAGTCGGGAACGATGTAATCGGCGTAGGCATTGCTCTCATTGATGAAGGGATCGACCGAGATGATCAGCGGCAACTTCCGCGGATCGGCCAGATCCTTGGCGATCTTGTTGCGCAGGCCGGTGACGCCGTAGAGCGGGTTGGAGGACCACAGGACCAGCGCCTTCAAGCTGTAGGGATAGCCGGCGATGCCGCCCGGCAGCAGTTCGGTGGTCAAGCCCGGGGCATTGGGGAACCACGGGGCAGCGGCCGGATAGGGTTTGTCCTGAGCTTTCTTGGCGGCGAATTCGGCGGTTTTTTCATAGGGCACGTTGCGCCCGAGCGGCGTACCGGATGGCTTGACCATGCCGGCGAAGGTATCGAGGTTGTAGCGCGGCCCCTCGCCGTTATCCTTGAAGCCGCCGCCGTTGGCGACAAAACCGCCTTTCCAGTTGATGTTGCCGAGCAGCGCGTTGATGCTCATCAGCGCGTAGGCGTTGTAGAAACCGCTGGCGCTCATCATGCCGCCGTGGGCGATGACCGAGGCGCGCTTGCCGTGCGAGGCCAGTTCCCTAGCCAGAGCGGCCAGCGTTTCGGCCGGAATGCCGCAGGCCTCGGCATAGGCGGGCAGATCGAGGCGCATCGCTTCCTCACGCAGCAGTTGCAGCGACGATTTGACATGGACCGGCTTGCCGCCGACATTGAGCGTGGCGTCGACAAACAGTTGAGCCGGCCCCTGTGCCTGATCGCTGAAAACCGGTTGGCCCGAGTCATCGAGGCAAACGAAGGCATCGCCCTCCTTGTAGCGCTGCTCTTCGGCAATCTCGAAGCCGAGGTCGGAGGCGCGCAGGAAGCGGCGTTCGCGCGGATGCTTCGCTTCGACGACCACCAGATGCGTGGCATTCGACCAGGATGGTTCGCCATTCCGCTTGGCCAGCGCCGCATTCGGGAAGCTCAGGAAATGACTGTCGAAGCGTTGGTTGTCAAACAACCAGCGAATGATCGCCATCGCCATCGCCCCGTCGGTGCCGGGACGGATCGGCAGCCAGCGACCACGGTCGCCACTGGCCCGGTTGTCGGCATGGGTCAGCACCGGATCGACCACGACATAGGACAGTTTGCCCTCGGTGCGCGCCTTGGCGACCAGGGTTCCCTGGCGCTTGAACGGGTTGCCGGCCTGACCCGGTGCCGTGCCAACGAAGAGCACGAACTCGGCATTCGAGAAATCCGGCTTGCAGTGCGGCATCGCCTTCATGTCGCCGAACAAGGCCCCCGAGCCGGAGCGGTAGGAGCCGCCGCAGTAGGAGCCGTGGCCGATGAAATTGATCGTGCCGTAGGCCTTCTGGAAGAAGCGGCGAGCGAAGTTCTCGCGGCCGTCATTGACGCTGGAGAGCACCGCCACCTGATTGACGCGCGGACCAAGCGCCGGCTGCAGGCTGTCGATCGGCGTTTTCAGGTCGCGCAGCGTGCCCAGCCCCTCGACATTGCCTTCGCCGAACAGGTTGCCGCCGTTAACCACCTCGTTGACCAACTGAGCGAAGGGTATCGGCTCCCATTGGCCGCTGTTGCGCGGACCGACGCGCTTCAGCGGAGTCAGTACGCGATACGGCGAATCGATCTGCTGGGCGACGGCATTGCCCCGCCCGCAGGCGGTGGAGCGTCCATCCAGCCCCTTGCCCTGGTGAGCCGAGATGGCCACGAAACTGTCCCGGACGCTGGCTTTCATCGGCAAATGCGGATCGGTCGATAACGGACTGTAGGGGTTGCCGGCAACCCGCAGCACCTTGCCGGAAGCTCGGTCGATACGGACCCGGACGCCGCACATAGTGGTGCACCCGAGACAGGTCGTATAGCTGACCTGCTGAGCCGGATTGACTTCGAGCCGGCCTTGACGATCGATGCGGAATTCCGGGGCCGGCGCTTCGCCGGCTGTCTTGTGCTTCGGTGCATCATGGCCGAGGAGCTTGCCGACCATGCGGCCGGCGGTTTCGGAATAGCCGGCGGCGAAGGCGGCCAGACCACCAAGAGCGAGAACTTGACGACGCTTGCTGATTTTCATGATCGGACTCCTCAGACCTCAGCCCGATCATCCCAGGGGATGATGGTGGTCAGAACGATGTAAATGGTGAGACACAGGCCGGCCATGCCGACGATGCCAAGCAGGCTGTCCGGCGTCAGGGTCAGGTAATAGGCATGGCTGGTCGAGCCGATCTTCGGCAGGCTCTGGCCGCCGATGAAGACGACCCAGCGCACCAGCCAGGCGCCATGCAGTGCGAGCAAGGCCGGCAGGACCAGCGCAGTGCGGTAGCGACGGGCCAGCCAGAGCGTCAGCAGGCTGCTGCCGAACAGCCAGGCGCCGGTTACCTGCCAGCCGAGCGAACCGCCCATGGCGGCCAGCGCCTCGGCCGCCGAGCCAGCCGCCCCGGCAAAGGCCGGCAACAGCCAGACCAGGAGGAGCAGCAAGGTCGCCCACTGGCCACGCACCTGCCAGCGATTGAGCAAGAGCGCCGAAGTCCTGCTGCCGGACAGCGCCTCGAGCAGGCCGGTCATGCCGATGCCGCCGGTCAGCGCAGTGACGGCAAAGAGCAGCGGCAGAACGGGGCTGTGCCACAGCGGCCGGGCCTGCACCACCATCACTTCCATGCCGGTATAAAGCAGGACCAGCCCGGCGCCGATACTGCCGACGACCGCTGCGGCGCGAATGGCACCGGGATTGTCATGACCGCCGTAAGCCAGTGCGCGATAGAGGGCGGCGAACTTGCCGCCGCGTTCGGCCAGGGCAGCCAGTTGCGGCCGCAGGCAGAGCCAGGCATAGAGAAAAAGGCCGAGCAGATAGAGCGGAATGAAAAAGGATCCCCAGGCCATCCACGATCCAAGATTCGGATGCAGGTAGAAATTGAGGAAACGCCCGGGCTGATGCAAGTCGGCCAGCAAGGCCACCGGCGCCGTCAAGCCGCAGACCAGCGCCGCCAGCAAGGCGCGTCGCGACACGGCGCGCCACTCGGGATGGCGCCAGACCAGACCGGGCAGGGAAAGGAAGAATGCGGCGGTGGAAATGCCGATCAGGAAAAAATACTGGACGGCCCACGGCAACCAGGCCGGCTCCCGGGCAAAGCCCAGGACTTCAACGCTCGAGTACATGCTCATCCTCCTTGCTGGTCCGGGCGCCACATCATGTCGGCGGCGGAAGCGCCATCGACACGGCCCTTCAGATGGTCGTCGAGGCCAATGTAGAAAACGCGGGGGGTCGTTCCAGCCTCCGGTTTCAGGACCTGAGTCTTGCCTTCGGCCGCTTTCAGGCGGGTGCTGATTTCGCTAGCCGAATTGTTGATGTCGCCAAAGATTCGCGCACCGCCGACGCAGGTTTCAACGCAGGCCGGCAGCAGCCCAGCTTCGAGGCGGTGGCTGCAGAACGTGCATTTGTCGGCCTTGCCGGTGTGGTGATTGATGAACCGGGCGTCGTAGGGACAGGCCTGGACGCAATAGGCACAGCCGACGCAGCGATCGCCATCGACCAGCACGATGCCGTCCTGGCGCTTGAAGGTGGCGCCGACCGGACAGACCGGGATGCACGGGGGCTGCTCGCAGTGGTTGCACAGGCGAGGCAACACGGCAAGACCGGTTTTGCCAGCCCCGTCCGTCACCGCATAGGTTGCCACGACCGTACGGAATTGCCCCTCGGGCGAAACGTTTTCCATCGAACAGGCCATGGTGCATGCCTGGCAGGCAATGCACCGGCGGGTATCGACCAGCATCGACCAGTGCGGCCCGGCCTCTTCGGCCGCCTGGGCCGGCATGGCCAGACCGGCCGTCACCGCCGGCAGCGCGGTAAGAAAGGCCCGCCGGGAAAGATCAGGATGAGCGCTCATGCGAAGCTCCGTTTTTTTGATGACGGGCCCAGCTTAGGCGACAAGCCATATGACGGAAATTGGAAGAAAGGTGCATAACGATAGGTAAAAATCCCTATTAGCCGACCTTTTGGCCGAAGTCGCCAGCACCGGAAAACGACGCTGATGCAAACAACGGTGTTAGCTCAAATCGATGGTGTGATGGACGTGACGCTGGCCATAAACAAGCTGCATATGCAATGATCCAAAACATTGATTTTTTTCTTATATCGCACAGTTTTAACCACAAAAACTGGTTAAAACAACAATATTGATAGCAAAAGGGGAGTTGAATTGACTGTTCAGTCATCGCTAAAAAGCAGGTTGTGGGCTGTCGCCTCGGGGTGCGTCGTGGCCGTAGTTATTCTCGCCGGTTCGTCCTGGTGGCTTAGCGATCGAACCAAGGGGCAGATCGCCCACTTCGTCGATCGCGATATCGAAACACATCTGGTGGCAGCCAATACGCTTGCCGCCGGATTGCAAAGAGGTCAGGCACTCCGCAACTACGTTCTCGACCCTGACAACAAGAAGTCCGTTGCCAACTACACAACGGCGGCGAAGCAGCTCGATGGCCTTTTGATCCGGCTTGATGGCCTGCTGAAGTCGATTCCGGGCGGTTCGGACAAAGCCAGGGAGTTGAGCGAACGCACAGCCAAATATCTGCCGGCGCAGCAGAAGGTTTTCAGCTTGATCGAGGCCGGCGACCTGGCCTCGGCCAAGCAATTGATGATCTCCGACGAAACGCCGGCCTGGCGAAATGTCCGGGAAATCCTCCTTGAGGTGGTCAAGACCAGCGAAGCGTCGGCCAGGGAAGGACGCATCGCGCTCGACCAATCCCAGGAAACGGCGCGCAATGTCGTGCTGGGCATCGGCACCCTGATCATTCTTTTCATCTCGCTGGCCCTGGCCTATATCGGTCGCGAAGTGTTCCGCCAGGTCGGCGGCGAACCTTCGAGTACCGCGGCGATCCTCGACAAGATTTCGGGGGGCGATCTGACCGAGCGAATTCAGGTCGATCCTTCAAACAAGGCCAGCATCCTGGGTTCCGCCTTCACCATGCAGAGCTATTTATTGAGCATGCTGGGCGACATTTCTCAAAGCGTCAGTACGCTGGGCAATGTCTCGACCAAGCTGAACTTGAATGCCGGCAATGTGGCGAACGCCTCGGAACAACAAAGCGAATCGGCTTCGGCAATCGCTGCGGCCATTGAGCAGTTGACTGTGAGTATCGGGGTGATGTCGGACAACGCGATCCTCGCGGCAAATCTTTCGAAGACGACTGAAACGACCATTCAGGAAGGCTACGAAGGCATCCAGGCGACGACCCAGAACATCCAGCAAGTGGCCAACAGCATGATGCAATCGTCGCAGCAAATGGATGACCTGGCGAAGAAGGTCGATAGCATCAACAGTATCGCCTCGACGATTCGGGATATTGCCGAACAAACCAATCTTCTGGCACTGAACGCGGCGATTGAGGCGGCACGGGCCGGCGAGCAGGGCCGAGGCTTCGCCGTGGTGGCCGACGAGGTACGCAAGCTGGCCGAACGGACGACCGTCTCAACCCGTGAAATCAGCGAAGTCCTCGACTCCGTCAGGAGTACGACGCAATCTGCTTCCCTGGCGATGAACAAGACGAAGGAACTGGCGTTGGAAGGCGCCCTGCATACGGAACAGGTGCAGAGCACGGTTCACGGCCTTGATGCCGCGGCGGCTCAAGTGCGCCAGGCGATCGACTCGATCAGCAACGGCCTGCGCGAACAAAGCTCGGTCAGCACCGACATCGCCCAACGCGTTGAGTTGATTGCCAGCGGAATTGAGCAAACCGCATCGGCCATGCACGATGTAAAAGGACTGGTTGGAACGCTGGTTGGCGAGTCGGATACCTTGAATCGCCAAGTCGGCAAGTTCAAGATAGTGTCCTGACGATTAACAACAATCCGGCGTTTTTGCATCGAAACAAGGATGTGATTCGTCGGGTATCTGCTCACAAAGTGAATCCCGATGCCAACTGAAAAAAAGCCAGATGCGGTTGTCGCCAGCGAAGTGGCGCCGCGCGCCAAGCCTTCGAACTATCCGGAACCGTTTGCTTCCCAGGTGGCAGGCAGAGAGAAGCGGCAACTCGGCGAAGTTTTCGGTCTAGCCAATTTCGGCGTGAACCTTACCCGCATGGTTCCCGGCTCGATATCGGCTCTTCGCCATTCGCATTCCAAGCAAGACGAATTCATCTACGTCCTTGAGGGCACCCCCACCTTGCTCACCGAGTCGGGCGAGACGCAGTTGGCCCCCGGCATGTGTGCGGGCTTCAAGGCGGGAAGTGGTGGCGGCCATCAACTGGCAAACCGAAGTAGCGAGGTGGTCGTTTACCTGGAGGTCGGCGACCGTACGGCCGGCGATAGCGTGTTCTACCCGGACGACGATATTGAGGCTTATCTGGAGAACGGCGGCTGGCGCTTCAGGCACAAGAATGGCCAGCCGTACTGATACGGGCGCTGGCCGCCCGCCGGATCACGGGCAGGTCGCCGGATCGCTGGCGTAGGCGTCGATGCCGAGGGTTTGCAGGCGCGCCAGGTAGCAGCCGTAGTGCCGTTGCCAGGCAAAGGCGTGGTCGTCGGCGAGCAGTCCCGGCAGGTTGGTGAGATCGATTTCGGCCACCTGCAGCGATTCCCCGTCGGTCGCCGCTAACACCCCTTCGACCAGCAGCAGGCTGCTCAGTAAATAGCTGGCATTGGCCCCGGTGCCGTCGACCAATGCCCTGGTTTCCGCACCGGTTTGTCCGGCGACCCGGGCAATGGCGGCACTGATGGCCGAACCTTGCAGTGTGCCGTCAGCACGCTCGGCCGGTTCCAGACGCTCGATCACCGGCCGGATGCCACGGCTGACCGGGCGGCTGATCCCCGTCAGCGTGACCTTTTCCGGCAACGCGGCGCGGACGCCGGCCAGGTTCTTCGCGAGCAGCGCGCGGGCAGCGGCAAGCTCGTCTTCGCTCAGCGGCTGCAGGGTACAGGCGGCATCGGCCTGGCGGATTTCCCGACAGAGCTGCTGATGCCAGACTTTCTGGCCGAGCAGCGCGCCGTAGGCGGTACGCTCGCCGGCAATCTGCAGGCTGCCGCCGCCAATATCCAGGACATGGCTGGTCTTCAGGCGGTCGCCGAGCAATTGGCGAGCGCCGTAATAGCCGTAGGCGCCTTCCTGCAACGGCGGCATGACCAGGATTGCCACGCCACTGACTGCTGAAATGCCGGCCAGGATTGCCGTCAGGCGGCCGGGGTCTTGCTGCAGCGCCAGCCGCCACGCCGAAAAGCCGCCACCGACACGGGCGCAATTTTCAGGGAAGCGGCCCTCCTCCGGCAGATTGCGCAGGGCATTTATCGTTGCCGCGACCACCGGTTCCAGACCATCCCCGGCCCACAACGGGGCGAGGTAGTCGATGCCGACCCGCGGGGTGACCGAGCTGGCGGCATGGCCGGCCCGGATGCCCGAGGAACCCATGTCGAAGGCGATCCGACAAGGCGCTTCGGCCAAGGCCAAGGCGGCGACCAGCGAGCAGGCCAGCCCGACCAGGGCATGGTGGAATCCGGGACGGCGCGGGCTCACAGATGCAGGTAACCCATCGCCCCGGCGAGCAGCCCGAAACCGGTTGCCCCAAAAACACCGGCGAGCAGCCAGCGCTTGCGGGTCAGCAGGGTAATCGCCGAAAGGGCGATGGCAATCTGGAGCAGCGTCGTTGCCAGAGCCCAGCGTTCATGCACATGCATTTCTGCTTCGCTCTTGTGGTCGGCAGCCTTGGCCTCGGCTTCGAGCTTGTCGGCTTCCGCCTTGATCTCTTCCTTTTCCTGCTTGTAGCGCTCGACGGCCTGTTTGAATTTTTCCTGCGTCTCGCCTGTCGTCAGGGTGATCGACAGCTCGGCGAGGTTCTGCTTGTTGCTTTTGGCCTGATAGTAGTTCCACTGGTTCGCGGCCGAGGTTTTCTGGATCGCCGCCTCGTTCTTGTAGAGCAGCGCCGCGTTCTGGGAATGACCGCCCATGTAGCCGAAAATGGCGCCAATGGTCGATAGCACTGCCGTCAGAACGGCCAGCCGCCCGGTAAAACTGTCGCCGCCATGCTGGGCGACGTGCTCAACTTCGTGATCGTGCGGACCATGCACATGAAATCCATGATCGGACATCGGCTTTCTCCTGGGGTTTTCTGGGATGGTGAAATCGGGAAGGCAGGATTCTAACGCTCCCGGACAGCGCTTGGCTGCTTGCCGCCGAAGCCTCGACAACAGGGTTCTGGGCGGCGGCCCGGTTTGCTAAGCTTCGGCAATGACCAAGCCGAGACTCTCCGAACTTTTCGATCACCGCCAATTCATCCTGTTCTGGCTGGCCCGGCTGGCCGCCATGCTGGCCCAGCAGATGCTGATGGTGGCAGTCGCCTGGCAGATGTACGACCTGACCGGAAGCGCCTGGGATCTCGGGCTGGTCGGACTCTTCCAGTTCGTACCGGCGCTGCTGCTGACTCTGCCGGCCGGCCATCTGGTCGACCGCTGGCGACGCGGGCGAATTTTCGGCACGTGCCTGCTGATCCAGGGCGCGATCGCCCTGCTGCTCGTCCTGGCGACGCAAGGCAGCTTCGTTTCGCGCGAACTCATCCTCGGCCTGTCCGTCCTGCTCGGCGCCTGTCGGGCCTTCCAGATGCCGACCCAGCAGGCACTGGTACCGATGCTGGTGCCGCCGCGGCTGCTCGAGCGCGCCGTCACCCTCAGTTCCAGCGGCATGCAGGCGGCGATCATCTGCGGCCCGGCACTCGGCGGTTTGCTCTACACGCAGGGCGCCGCCTCGGTCTATGGCACCAGCGCCGGCCTGCTGCTGGCCGCTTGCGGGCTGATGCTGGCCGTCCATGATGCGCAACAAGCGACCAGGGAAAAGACCACCTTGAGCAGCGTGCTGGCCGGCGTCACCTTCGTCTGGCAAAACAAGCTGCTGCTTGGCGCCACCTCGCTCGATCTCTTTGCCGTACTGCTCGGTGGCGCCACCGCGCTCTTGCCGATCTACGCCCGCGACATCCTGCACACCGGTCCGCAAGGCCTCGGCCTGCTGCGCGCTGCGCCGGCGGCCGGGGCACTGCTGATGTCGCTGCTCCTGCTGCGCTGGCCGATCCAGCGCAAGGTCGGCCGATGGCTAATCGGTTCGGTGGCCGTCTTCGGCCTGGCGACGGTAGTCTTCGGGCTCTCCGAACATTTCGGCCTGTCGCTGCTCGCTCTCGCCATCACCGGCGCGGTCGACAACATCAGCGTCGTCATGCGCATGACCCTGGTCCAGCTGGAAACCCCCAACGAAATTCGCGGCCGGGTTTCGGCCGTCAATTCGATTTTCATCGGCGCCTCCAACCAGCTTGGGGAATTCGAATCGGGCGCCACCGCCGCGCTGTTCGGCCCGGTCGGTTCGGTGCTGACGGGCGGCCTCGGCACCCTGCTGGTCGCTGCCGCCTGGGTCCGGATCTTCCCGGCCCTGGCGAAACGGGACCGGATGCTGGCCTAGGCGGCGGCCACCACCAGCTCGCCGGAGGTCAGGCGCAATGTCAGCTCTTCGCCGGACATCGGCTTGCCAAACAAATAGCCCTGGAACACCTGACACCCCGAGTTGGTCAGGAATTCCCGTTGCGCTTCGGTTTCAACCCCCTCGGCCAGGACCTGCATGTTGAGGTTGAGGCCAAGGGCAACGATGGTATTGGTGATCGCGCAGTCACTCCGATTGTTCGGCAGGTCGCGAACGAAAGCGCGATCGATTTTTAGCCGATTCAACGGAAACGTCTTGAGATAAGCCAGCGAGGAATACCCCGTGCCGAAATCATCGAGCGCGGTCTTGATTCCCATGGCGTTCAGCCCCTGCATGATGGCAATGGCGCCGATCGGATCGGTCATCAACAAGCCCTCGGTGATTTCCAGTTCGAGGAGCCGGCTGGGCAAGCCCGTTTCGTCGAGCACGGTCTGGACCGAGGCGAGAAGATCGTTGCGACGGAATTGGCGGGCGGAGAGATTGACGGCAACCGGGACTTCGATCCCCAATTCGTTCTGCCATTGGCAAACCTGCTGGCAGGCAGCGCGCATGATCCATTCGCCAATGGCGACGATCAATCCGGTTTCCTCGGCAATCGGAATGAACTGGACCGGCGACACGTTGCCGAGTTCCGGGTTGTTCCAGCGCAACAAGGCCTCGACGCCAACCAGGCGGCCACTTTGCGCATTGACTTGCGGCTGATAGACAACGGAGAACTCGTTGCGCTCCAAGGCAAATCGCAACATCCGTTCGAGCTTGAACAAGAGGGAGCCCATCTCGTTCATTTCACGCGAATAGTATTTGTAGAGATTGCGACCGTCGGCCTTGGCGCTGTACAAGGCCGATTCGGCGGCCATCATCAGGGTGTTGCTGTCGGAACCGTCGGTCGGATAGATCGCCGCCCCGATGCTCGCCGTGACATGAACGTTGATACCGTCGAGCTCGAATGGTCGAGCGAAAGCCGTCAGCAATTTTTCGCAGACGCTGCCGATGTCTTGCGGTTCGGCAATTTCATTGAGCAGCACCGCGAAACGGTTGCCGACCAGGCGCGCGACGATATCGTATTTGCGCAGCGTGTTCTTGATGCGCTCGGCAGCTTCGATCAGCACCAGATCGCCGACGGCATAGCCCAAGGAATCGTTGATCACCTTGAGTCGGTCGAGATCGACGGCCAGGATCGAAAATCTGCTGCTCCGTTGGGCATTGACCAGCATTTGCTCAAGCGCCGAAAGCCATGATTCCCGATTGGGTAGGGCGGTCAATCCATCAAACGTCCGCAGTTGGTTGAGCAGCGCCTCAACCGTCTTGTGCCGGCTCAGGTCGAAAATCATCCCCGTGTAATTCGAAACCACGCCATCGGAAGCTGTGACGGCGGCGATGGAGAGCAGCGCCGGGTAAATTTCACCGTTCTTGCGCCGATTCCAGACCTCGCCGACCCAGGTACCCGACGCATTTACCTCATTCCAGACTTTTTCAAAAAATGCCGCATCATGCCGGCCGGATTTGAGTATCCGCGGGTGTTGCCCGATTATTTCGTCCCGGGTGTAACCGGAAATGCGCAAGAAGGCCGGGTTGACTTCGATGATCCGCAGGTCGGCATCGGTCACCAGAATGGATTCGACGCTATTGCTGAACACGGCCTCGGCCAAATTCAGCTGGTGCTCCGCCACCCGGCCCCCCCGTTGAATCTGGTGGATCAGAATGCCGGCAAGGACAAAAGAGAGAAGCGCCAGAAAGCCGCTGATCAAAAGTTCCTGCTGCGCCCGGCCTTCCATTTGCCGGGCATCGGCATTGACGGATGTATTCAATGCATCCTCGAGTTGTTTCATTGCGTCAATTTTCGCGCTGGCCAGTTCGAACCAGGCATCCGGCGAGGGCAGAACGACCGTTCCCTCGTCGGCAAGCCCGTCCCGCCAGGCGACCGCCTGGACCTTCTGCCGAATCCGTTCGGCATCCTTGATATAGGGCTGTTTGAGGATTTTCTGGTAGGTGGCCAGGGCCTCCTGGTCGGCCAGACGGACAAAATTGGCCAGCCGGGCCGCCTCGGCCGCCTTGATGCTGTTCAGCGTCACCATTCGGCCGGCGCTGAAGTTGCGATCCGACAACATGGCGGATAGCAAAGCGCGCTCCCGTCCTGACATTTCCTTGGCCTGCGCGAAGGCGATGAAGGCCATTTGCTTGCGGAAGATCGAGGGCTCGATGGCATTGCCGAAGGCACTCAGCTGCAAGTCGAAAAGCGTGTCGATGATGCCGGTGTAACGATCAACCGTGTAGTCCCGGGAGATTTCGAGTTGCCTGACGCGCAGGCGGAGCTTGGGCAATTGCAGCGCCCCGGTGTCGAGGCGTTGGCGAATTGTCTTGTCGAGCGCTTGTTCGCGAACGATCGACGTCAATGAATCGAGCGAGGCATCGGTCTGCTTTTGCTGGGCGCCGAGCTGATCAGCGAAATGCTCTCCGTTTGAGGCGATGAATCCACTGGACAGTCCGCGTTCACGCTGCATCTCGTGGATCAGCAGACTGATCGCGCTGCTCGTTCCCATCCATTTGCGATCCAGGCTGGCGTTGTTCAATTGATCGATACGCTCAACGAGGCTGCGCATGGCAAAAAATGAAAGCGCGATGAGAAAAATCACCAGCAACCAGGTCGCATGCCGCCGAATCGGCGCCAAGGCCCTCTGGGCGGCCAACTCGCTGGGGTTCGATGTTCTGTTTTCAGGTTTCATGCGAAAGCAAGCGCTTTTATGCCGTGGCGGCGGTTGATGGGTTATCCGGCAATGTACACTCTCGGCAACTCGGCTATTGTATGAGGTGTGGCATGCGCATTACATGGGGCACGGCTCTGGAGACCGGAATTCGTTCGATCGACCTTCAACACGAAGAGTTGATCGGCATGCTGAACGAGCTGGATGAAGCGCATGGTTCGGGGAAAAGCCAAACTGTACTGGATGATGTCCTGCAGCGCCTGGGAACCTATGTGGCCTTCCATTTTGCGACCGAGGAGGCGCTGATCGCCAACTTGCCGCGCAGCGAACGTCACGCTGAAGAGCACCTTCGACAACACGGCAATTTTATTGAGCAACTGACGATGATGCGGGCACAAGCCAAGCAGGATGGCCCTCAGACGATGAGTCATCTGATCGATTTTCTCAACGAATGGCTTTACGAGCACATTCTCAAGACCGATCGCAAGCTGGCCGCGCTGTTGCACGGCCAGACAGCCAAAGGGCACGAACAAGGACGCTGACCGGCAAGCCAAACGCGACTCACGGCTAAACACAACTAGCGCAACCGGCGCCCCGCACAAAAAAATGGCGCCATCAGGCGCCATTCCTTAGCCCATGGCAACCGACTCAGCCCGGCGCATTTGGATTGCGGTGCGCCCAGCCGGTCAGGTGGTTTTCCAGCACGGCGAACAGTTCGTACATGACGACGCCCATGACGCCGATCACGATCAGGCCGGCGAACACCAGCGGCATGTTCATCGACGAGCTGGCCGACATCATCAGGTAGCCGATGCCGAGGTTGGAAGCGACGGTTTCGGAAATCACCGAGCCGACGAAAGCCAGCGTGATTGCCACCTTGAGCGAGGCGAAGAAGTACGGCAGCGAGCGTGGCAGGCCGACCTTGATCATGATGTCCCAGCGCTTGGCGCCGAGCGAGCGCAGCACGTCTTCGAGTTCCGGTTCCAGCGTCGCCAGGCCGGTCGCGACATTGACCACAACCGGGAAGAAGGAGATCAGGAAGGCGGTCAGGATGGCCGGCACGGTGCCGATGCCGAACCAGACGACGAGCACCGGCACGAAGGCGACCTTGGGAATGCTGTTGAAACCGACCAGCAGCGGATAAGTCGCCTTGTAGACCAGCGGCGAGGCGCCGACCGCCAGGCCGAGCACCATGCCGACAACGACGGCAAGCGCAAAGCCGGCCAGCGTGGTGAATAGCGTCTGCGTCGCGTGCATCATGATCGGCGAGGCGTATTCGACGCCGGCGACCCAGATGGCGCTGGGCGCCGGCATCAGGTAGTCGGGAATCTTCAGCCCGGTGCAGATGATTTCCCAGACGAGGAAAAGCGTGATGGTCAGGGCCCAGGGCGCGACCTTGATCAGGGTGGATTGTTTAACGGCCATGCTGGCGCTCCTCAGGATTCACGAATGCGGCCGATGTGTTCACGCAATTCGTGAACGTAGCCGGCGAAGGCATCGGTATAGGTCACGTCGAGCGGACGCGGACGCGGCAGGTCGATTTCCTTGCGCACCAGGATGCGGCCCGGGCGCTTGCTCATCACATACACGGTATCGGCCAGGAAGACCGCCTCGCGCAGGTCGTGCGTCACCAGCACGACGGTAAACGGCTGCTGCTGCCACAAATCGCGCAACATGCACCAGAGTTCTTCGCGGGTGAAAGCATCGAGCGCACCGAAAGGCTCATCAAGCATCAACAGGCGCGGCTGGTGGATCAGGGCGCGACAGATCGAGGCGCGCTGCTGCATGCCACCCGACAGTTCCCACGGGAACTTGTCGCCGTAGCCGGCCAGGCCAACCTTGGCGAGCAGGGCTTCGGCATCGGCGGTGTATTTGGCCTTCTCCTTCTTCAGGTTGCTGCGAAAGGGTTCGACGATTTCCAGCGGCAGCATCACGTTGTCCAGCGTCGTGCGCCAGGGCAGCAGGTTGGCGGCCTGGAAGGCCATGCCGATGATTTTCAGCGGCCCGCCGACTTCGCGGCCGTCGACGAAGACATAGCCTTCGCTCGGCGGCTTGAGGCCGGAGACCAGTTTCATCAGGGTCGATTTGCCGCAACCGGACGGACCGACCACGGCGACGAACTCGCCTTCGCGGATGTTCAGGCTGACGTTCTCGATGGCATTGGCGCCGCCCGGCGCATAGGCCAGGCTGACGTTTTCAAAGGAAACAAAAGACATGGGGAATTCCTGTCGGGTGAAATCAGCCGGAAGCGGACGCCCGCCTCCGGCGCAAACTGCTTACTTGAGCATCCGGTCGGCCTTGGCCGGCAGGAAGGCCGAGGTGAACAGGTCGGCAGCGGCCGGCACCTTGGCCAGGCCGTAGGCTTCGGCGGTTTCGGCGAGCGAGCGCTGCATGCGCTCGGCAGTCACGGCACCGAGGCCATTCGCCTTAACTTCCGGGGTGATGACGCTGGATTCAAGCGCCAGCTTGAGACGACGCGTTTCCAGATCGACGTTGATCAGCGGATCGCGTTCCTTGACGTAGGCCATGCTCGCCACCGGGTTGGCGATGGTTTCCTTGAGCGCCTTGTTGAAGGCGCGCAGCACGCCGGCGACGGCCTTGGGGTTCTCGGCCATCAGCTTCGGGCTGGCGATGATGGCGTTGCCGTAGAGTTCGACGCCGAAATCCGGGTACTTCAGGGCGACGATGTCTTCCGTCTTGACGCCGCGCGCCTCGAGATTGAGCAGGCTGGTGAAGTAGAAGCCGGTGATGCCATCGACGTCGCCACGCGCCAGCAGGGTTTCGCGCAGCGCCGGTTCGACGGTCTGCCATTTCACCGCATCGACCGCCAGCTTGTTGGACTTGGCAAAGGCCGGCCAGGCCTTGCGGCCGGCATCAAAGATCGGCGCCGCCAGCGTCTTGCCGGCGAGGTCGGCCGGCTTGGTGATGCCCGACTTCTTGAGCACGAAGACGGCCGCCGGCGTTGCGTTGTACACCATGTAGACGGCCTGGATCTTCGAGTTCGGCGTCTTGGCGTCGTATTCGACCAGGGCGTTGAAGTCGGCAAAGCCCATGTCGTAGACGCCGGTCGCGACGCGCGTCACCGCACCGGCCGAACCGGCACCGGAGTCGATTTCGACATCGAGACCTTCGGCCGCGAAATAACCCTTGGCCTTGGCCAGCAGGAAGGGCGCTGACGGGCCTTCGAAACGCCAGTCGAGCGTGAACTTCAGCTTGGTCGGCGTATCGGCGAGCACCGGGCTGGCGAGGAAGGCCATGCTGGCAGCGAGAAAGAGACGACGGCAGACATTAAAGGGGACAGACATTGGATTACTCCTGAACAAGTTAAGTGAGCCTGTTTCAGCAATTGCCATGCCACCAAATAAGTCATTGAATTTACAAGACTAAATAATTCACAGAAGATTTACGCCCAAGGATGCAGCGGGATTCGCTGGCCAATTGGCATTTTTGCCAAAAAATCTGCATTAAATCGGTGCGCGCGTTCCACAAATGCCCTGTTCAGGTGCATTTTATTTGCATATTTACTATCAAATAATCCCTCTATATTCAATGAGATATAAGAGGTGCTTTATATCGATTCTCTGATACTGGATATACCGTGAAAAAGCGGTCCGGCCTGATAAATTTTGCCCATCGGTTCAATGCAGCTGCGCAGCATCAGCCGCTCCGACTAAATCAAATTTATCAATACAGGAGGTTCAATCATGTTTACCCGCAAATCCACGCTCATCGGCCTGGCCCTGATGGCGGCCGGTCTGACTGCCCAGGCTGCCGACTGGAGCGATACCTCGATCGGCTATCGCTACGGCACCAAGTTTGCCGAGCCGTTCAACACCAGTGATATCTCCAAGAACATCTTCAACTTGAGCCACGCCAGCGGCTACAAGTACGGCAGCAACTTCTTCAATGCCGACATGCTGATGTCGGACAAGAACGATTCGCCGAACCGCAATACCGAAGCCCATGAACTCTACATCGTCTATCGCCACACCCTGGATTTCGGCAAGATCCTGAACAAGGATCTGGCGGTCGGCCCGATCCGCGGCTTTGGTTTCACCGCCGGGTTCGATTACAACAACAAGAGCGGCGATAGCTATCAGTCGAAGAAGCGCATGCTCGTCGCCGGCCCGACGGTGATGCTGGATGTCCCGGGCTTCCTCAACGTCAGCCTGCTGCAACTGTGGGAAAGCAATGCCCCGGCCACCCACCCGGACCGCTACAGCTACGATCCGCATCCGATGCTGAACCTGGCCTGGGGCATCCCGATCGGTTCGTTACCGCTCTCCTTCACCGGCTACGCCAACTTCATCGCCGCCAAAGGCAAGAACGAATTCGGCGGCGCCACCAAGCCGGAAACCAATATCGACCTCGCCGTGATGTACGACTTCAGCAGCCTGGTCGGCGCCGGCAAGAATACTTTCAAGGCCGGCCTTGGCTATCAGTACTGGAAGAACAAGTTCGGCAACGACCACAACGCTGCCGCCGGCGATGGCGCCTTCGCCAAGACCCCGATGATCCGGGCCGAATACCACTTCTAAGTTGTCAGTACCGAGCGTCGCAGCGGCGCGGCAAGCTTCGGCTGCCGCGCCTTTTTCATTTTCCGCAGGGCGCCGCCGGCGATTGGCGAAAGCGACTTGCAGGTAAAATCCCCAGCCATGAAATCCAGTATCGATCCCAGCGCCCTTTCGCTGCTTGGCAAGGCCACCGAATATCGCAGCGACTATGCACCGGAGCTGCTTTTTCCGATCCCCCGCGCGTTCAAGCGGGCCGAAATCGGCATTGACGCGGCCGCCCTGCCTTTCGTCGGCGAAGACCTGTGGAATGCCTATGAAGTCTCCTGGCTGAACCCGAAAGGCAAGCCGGTCGTCGCGCTGGCCACCTTCCGGGTGCCGGCCGACAGTCCGAACCTGATCGAGTCGAAGTCCTTCAAGCTCTACCTGAATTCATTCAACCAGACCACGTTTGCCGACGCCGCAGCAGTCGAGGCAACGCTGCGATGCGACCTTTCGGCCGCCGCCGGGGCGGCAATCGGCGCCGAAGTCGAGGCGCTGGGCAGCCGTCCGCAAGTCACGGTGGCCTATCCGGCTGGTGTGCTGCTCGACGATCTCGATATCGCGTGCACCACCTACCAGCCGGCGCCGGAATTGCTGACAGCGGCCGACGGCGAGATCGTCGAGGAAACGCTGTACTCGCATCTGCTGAAGTCGAACTGCCTGGTCACCGGCCAGCCCGACTGGGCGATGGTCGTCATCCGTTATCGCGGCCGGCCGATCGAGCGAACCGGCCTGCTGCGCTACATCGTGTCCTTCCGCGGCCACAACGAATTTCACGAACAGTGCGTCGAACGGATCTATTGCGACATCACCCGCCAGTGCGCCCCCGAGGCGCTGGCCGTCTATGCCCGCTATACCCGGCGCGGCGGGCTGGACATCAATCCCTTCCGCAGCAGCGGCGAATTTTCGCCGCCGGACAATACGCGGGAAGTCAGGCAGTAAAGGCGGGGCAAGCGGCAACCCGCCGGGGCGGCTCAGCCGAGCCGAAACCCCATCACGTTACTCAAGTTATGCAGTTTCGGCTGACTATCCAGCCAGTCGCGGGCATCGGTAACGGTGGGCAGTACTTCAACTTGAAACGAGGTCATCTCGCCGGAGACCAGATTGGCCTTCAGGCGCCCGACCAAGTCTTCCTCTGTCGTCACATAGACGATGCGACAATTGGGATTGCTGGCGTATGCCCCGTAATTGATGGCGGCCAGATGAGTCAGAACTTGTTCGGAAAGTTCATGGCCGGTAATTTCCGAAAGATCATTGATGATGTAATGAATCTCGTCGAAGCGGGAATCCCTCTGGGTTTGCTCAACCGACTGGATGAACTGTCTGGCCGTGAGAAAACCTGAAAACCGCTTGTGGACACCTTCAGGTTCCCAAACAAGGTCGTAAGGCATGGTTCATCTTTCTCCACATGGTCAAGCTGTGATGCCAAGCGTTATTGCATCAATGCAGCATGGGAATGGTAACCGCAAATTTTCTGCTTTGCATTTAATAAATACCCTATGTTCATAACGCGCTCAAGGCTGCCAACTTCGCGATCCGGACTTCGTTTTGCGTCGACAGCGCGGCTGGTCGAGAAGTTCAACCCCCCGCCAACCGGCCGCACCTGCGTCGGGTACGGCCGGATTATTTCGCCTGCGTATAGTTGCGTATTCCCGGCGCCGTCTGCCTAACCGATAATCCCGCCATGACTTCCCGCCTTCCGCTCACTTCGCCCGCCTGGCATGCCGAGTTGCACCTGGGGTTCGTCCGCATCGACGAACGTACGGTGCTGCGCGAAAACCGCCACTTCGGCCCGCTGCGCGTGCAGAAGGCGCTGTACCCGGAAGGCGAAGCGGTCTGCCAGGTCATCTTGTTGCACCCGCCGTCCGGCATCGCCGGCGGCGACCAACTCCGCATTTCCGCCGAAATCGGCGCTGGCGCTGATGCCCAGCTAACCACGCCCGGCGCCGGCAAGTGGTATCGCTCGGGCGGACCGGAGGCAGCGCAACGCCTTGCTTTTACCGTCGCTGAAAGGGCCACGCTGGAATGGCTGCCGCAGGAAACCATCGTCTTCGATGGGGCCAGGGCACGGATGGAGACCCGCGTTCAGCTCGCTGCCGACAGCCGCTATATCGGCTGGGACATTCTCTGCCTGGGTCGGGCCGCAGCAGGCGAGCGTTTCGAGAACGGTCGTTTCGACCTGTTTTACCGGATCGACCGCGAAGAAAAACCGATCTGGATCGAGCGCGGCGGTTTTTCCGGCCACGACGCCATGCTCGGCAGCCCGGCCGGCTGGGCCGGCGCCACCGTCTGCGGCACGCTGCTCGCCGCTTTTCCGCAGACACCGGAACTGCTGGCGGCCTGCCGCAAAATTGCCCCGAACGACCAAGCCAGCCATGCCTTGACCACCCTGCCCGGCCTGCTCGTTGCCCGCTATCTCGGCGACAGCAGCGAGGCGGCCCGGCTGTGGTTCGCCCGGCTATGGGAAATCCTGCGCCCGGCCTGCACCGGTCGCCCGGCCGTCCCCCCCCGAATCTGGAATACCTGAGGAAACTTCATGGAACTCACTCCCCGCGAAAAAGACAAGCTGCTGATCTTCACCGCCGGCCTGCTCGCCGAACGGCGCAAGGCGCGCGGCCTGAAGCTGAACTACCCGGAAGCCGTGGCGCTGATTACCTGCGCCATCATGGAAGGCGCCCGCGATGGCAGGACCGTCGCCGAACTGATGCACGCCGGCACCCAGGTGCTGAGCCGGGCCGAGGTGATGGACGGGATCGCCGAGCTGATCCCGGAAATCCAGGTCGAAGCGACCCTCCCCGACGGCACCAAGCTGGTCACCGTACATAACCCCATTGTTTAGTCGCGAGTCGTTAGTTGTTAGTCGCTAGCAAATAGTGACGGTGACCAACAGCTAGCGACTAACAACTACCTACTAGGAACTAAGCCATGATTCCCGGAGAACTTCTCGCCGAACCCGGCGAACTCGAACTCAATGCCGGCCGTCCGACGATCACGTTGAGCGTCGCCAATACCGGCGACCGGCCGATCCAGGTCGGCTCGCACTACCACTTCTACGAAACCAATACGGCCCTGAGCTTTGCGCGTGAATCCGCCCGCGGCTACCGCCTCGACATCGCCGCCGGCACCGCCGTGCGCTTCGAGCCGGGCCAGACGCGCACCGTGCAACTGGTCGCCCTGGTCGGTGAGCGCAAGGTTTACGGTTTCCGCGGCTTGGTACAAGGAGCACTCTGATGGCCAATAAAATCTCCCGTCAGGCTTATGCCGAAATGTTCGGCCCGACCACCGGCGACCGCCTGCGCCTGGCCGACACCGGATTGATCATCGAGGTCGAGCACGACTACACGACCTACGGCGAGGAAGTGAAATTCGGCGGCGGCAAGGTGATCCGCGACGGCATGGGCCAGAGCCAGCGCGTCTCGGCCGAAACCGCCGACACCGTGATCACCAACGCGCTGATCGTCGATGCCGTAACCGGCATCGTCAAGGCCGACATCGGCTTGAAGGACGGCCGCATCGCTGCCATCGGCAAGGCCGGCAATCCGGATATCCAGCCCGGCGTGACCATCGTCATTGGCCCGGGCACCGAAGTCATTGCCGGCGAAGGCATGATCGTCACCGCCGGCGGCATCGACAGCCACATCCATTTTATCTGCCCGCAGCAGATCGACGAGGCGCTCTATTCCGGCGTCACCACCATGATCGGCGGCGGCACCGGCCCCGCCACCGGCACCTTTGCCACGACCTGCACGCCGGGCCCGTGGCATATCCACCGCATGCTGGAAGCGGCCGACGCTTTCCCGATGAACCTCGGTTTCCTCGGCAAAGGCAACGCCAGCCTGCCGGAGGCCCTGCGCGAGCAGGTCGAGGCCGGCGCCATGGGCTTGAAGCTGCACGAGGACTGGGGCACGACGCCGGCCGCCATCGACTGCTGCCTGACGGTGGCCGACGAGATGGACGTGCAGGTGGCCATCCACTCCGACACGCTCAACGAATCCGGCTTCGTCGAAGCGACGCTGGGTGCCTTCAAGGGCCGCACCATCCACACCTTCCATACCGAAGGTGCGGGCGGCGGCCACGCCCCGGACATCATCAAGGCGTCTGGGCTGCCCAATGTCCTGCCCAGCTCGACCAACCCGACCATGCCCTACACGGTGAACACCATCGACGAGCATCTCGACATGCTGATGGTTTGCCACCACCTCGATCCGAGTATTGCCGAGGACATCGCCTTCGCGGAGAGCCGCATCCGCCGCGAAACCATCGCCGCCGAGGACATCCTTCACGATCTCGGCGCCTTCTCGATGATGTCTTCTGACTCGCAGGCCATGGGCCGGGTCGGCGAAGTCATCATCCGCACCTGGCAGGCGGCGCACAAAATGAAGCTGCAACGCGGCGCCCTGCCCGAGGACAGCGCCCGCAACGACAATTTCCGCGTCAAGCGCTACATCGCCAAGTACACCATCAATCCGGCGCTGACGCACGGCATCGCGCACACCGTCGGCTCCATCGAAGTCGGCAAGCTGGCCGATCTCGTGCTGTGGAAGCCGGCCTTCTTCGGTGTAAAACCGTCGCTGATTTTGAAGGGTGGCATGATCGCCGCAGCCGCGATGGGCGATCCCAACGCCTCGATCCCGACGCCGCAGCCGGTGCATTACCGGCCGATGTTCGGCAGCTTCGGCAAGGCACTGAAAACTTCCGTCACCTTCGTTTCGCAGGCGGCGCTCAACAACCCAGCCGTCGCCGCGCTCGGCCTGAGCAAGCCGCTGGTCGCCGTTTCCGGCACGCGCACTCTGCGGAAATCCGACATGGTGCATAACGGCGCCACGCCGGTCATCGACGTCGATCCGGAAACCTACGCGGTGCGCGCCGATGGCGAACTGCTGGTCTGCGAAGCGGCAACCGAGCTGCCGCTGGCCCAACGTTACTTCCTGTTCTGACATGCTGATCCTCAACCAACGCACCCAACAGCCCGCCACCGACTCGCTAGCCCTCGCCTACGACGAACGCAAGCGCAGCCGCCTCAAGGTCACGCTGGCTTCCGGTGCCGAGGCCGGCATCTTCCTCGAACGCGGCGATCACCTGCACGGCGGCGACAAGCTGCTTGCCGAAGACGGCAGCGCCATCGTCGAAATCCTCGCCGCCCCCGAAAAACTGATCGAGGCCGTTGCCGACTCACCGCTGCTCTTCGGCCGCGCCGCCTACCACCTCGGCAATCGCCACGTGCCGGTGCAGATCTTGCCCGGCGACAACGGCGGCCGATTGCGCTTCCAGACCGACCACGTGCTGGCCGAGATGGTGCGCGGCTTGGGCTGTACGGTCAGCGAAACGAATGCCCCTTTCCAGCCGGAATCGGGGGCCTATGGTGCGCATGGCGGTCACCATCACGACAACGAAGACGCGCATGAGCACGCGCCCGACCTGCACGATCCCGGCCACGGCCCGCATCGCTCCGTGCCGAAAATTCATCAGTTCAAGCCACGCTAAACGGAAAATTTACCGACATGCCCTACGTCAACGTTCAAATCACCAAGGGTGCCACCCGGGCACAAAAGACTGAAATCGTTCGAGATATCACCGACTCGCTGGCCCGCGTGCTGGGCAAGAAACCGGAGCACACGCACATCGTCATCCAGGAAATCGACGAAGAGAATTGGGGCTTCGCCGGGATGCTCACTGACGACTGGAAAAAGCAGCAAGCGACCGGATGAATCCAGCTTCGTCAATGCTGCAACTCGTCCGCCTGCTGCAACTGGCCAGCCCGGCGCTGCCGGTCGGCGCCTATACCTATTCGCAAGGGCTGGAGTGGGCCGTCGAATCCGGCGTGATCGGCGACGAAGCGAGTGCCGGCCGGTGGATCGCCGACCTGATGCAGCACGGCATCGGCCGCTACGAGGCGCCGCTGGTGGCGGTGCTGATGGCGGCGTGGACGGCCGGCGACACGGAAGAAATCAGCCGCCTCAACGAGGAATTCCTGGCCAGTCGCGAGTCGGCCGAACTGCGCGCCGAAACGGCCCAGATGGGCTTTTCGCTGAACCGGCTGGTGCGCGATTTGCGCGACCCGGCGCTGGTGTTGGTCGACAGCACCCTGGCGAAATTGCCGGAAATCGCCTTCCCTACTGGCTGGTCCGGTATCGCCGCCCACTGGCAGATCGATCCGCCAGCGGCCGTCACGGCCTATCTATGGTCGTGGGCGGAAAATCAGGTGATGGCCGCACTGAAAGCCGTGCCCCTTGGCCAGGCCTCGGGGCAACGCCTGCTCGCCCAACTCGGCAGCGAGATCCCCGCCATCGCGCGCCAGGCCTTGAAACTGCCGGAAACCGAATGGTCCAATTTCACGCCGGCGTTCGCCATCGCTTGCGCCCGTCACGAAACCCAATATTCTCGTCTCTTCAGATCGTAAAACCATGAACAAACAAGCCCTGCGCGTCGGTATCGGCGGCCCTGTCGGTTCCGGCAAGACCGCCCTGACCCTGGCCCTGTGCCAGGCCCTGCGCGAAAGCATCGATATGGCCGTCGTCACCAACGACATCTATACCGCCGAGGACGCCAAGTTCCTGGTCAATCATTCGGCCCTCGCACCGGAGCGGATCATCGGCGTCGAAACCGGCGGTTGCCCGCACACGGCGATCCGCGAGGATGCTTCGATCAATCTCGAAGCGATCGACCGTCTGCAACGCGCCTTTCCCGACGTCGAACTGATCCTTGTCGAATCCGGCGGCGACAACCTGGCCGCCACCTTCTCGCCGGAGCTATCCGACCTGACCCTCTACGTGATCGACGTCGCGGCCGGTGAGAAAATCCCGCGCAAAGGCGGCCCTGGCATTACCAAGTCGGACTTGCTGATCATCAACAAGATCGACCTCGCGCCGATGGTCGGCGCCTCGCTCGAAGTGATGGCGCACGATGCCAAGGCCCAGCGCGGCGCGCGGCCCTTTGTCTTTACCAATCTGAAAACCGGCGACGGGCTGGATACAGTGATCGCCTTCATCCGCGAACGCGGCATGCTCGGCCGCTAAGAGCGGAACAGGCGAAGGCCGAGCTTGCGGCACTCTTCCAGCACCAGCACGCTGGAGGCGATGGCCAGCGCCAAGGCCCAGTCGTTCAGGGCAAGCGACACGGTATCGAAAACGGCTTGCGCCGCCGCCCAGTGCACGACCAGAACCTGCAACAGCAGCATCGTGGCCAGCGCCAGCCACAGCTTGCCGTTGGTAAAGAACTGGCTGTTGAAGGCGCTGCGCCGCTCGGCACGGGCATTGAAAATATTGAAGAACTGGAACAGCACAAAGGTCGTGAAAGCCAGCGTCATGGCATAGGGCGCGCCCCCGACCTGCTGCCCCCAGGCGTAGGCGCCAAGGGTGCCGGCGGCCATGGTCAGGCCGCTCAGGGCGATCTTGAGCAGCCGCCCGCCGGGCAGAATGACCGCATCGGCAGCCCGCGGCTTGCTCTCCATGATCCCGTCGCGCGGCGGTTCGAGACCGAGGCTCATGGCCGGCGGCCCGTCCATGATGATATTGACCCAGAGGATCTGGATGGCGGTAAACGGCGTCGGAAAACCGAACAGCGGCGCGCCGAGCACGGTGAGGATGGCGCCGATATTGGTGGACAGCTGGAAGCGGACGAACTTGACGATGTTGTCGTAGATCGTCCGCCCCTCCTTCACTGCGCCAACGATGCTGGCGAAGTTGTCGTCGGTCAGCACCATGGTCGCCGCCTCCTTGGTCACCTCGGTGCCGGTGATCCCCATGGCAATGCCGATATCGGCCGTTTTCAGGGCCGGCGCATCATTGACCCCGTCGCCGGTCATCGCCACGACGTGGCCGCGGGCCTGCAGGGCATCGACGATGCGCATCTTGTGCTCCGGTGCGACGCGGGCGAAGACCGCGGTTCTTTCGACCATGTCGCGCAACTGCTCGGCATCCAGACCTTCCAGATCGGTGCCGGCGTGCACCTCGCCGTCCAGGCCGAGTTCGCGGGCGATGCTGGCCGCCGTGACCAAGTGGTCGCCGGTGATCATCTTGACCGCAATGCCGGCCGTCTGGCAGAGCTGGATCGCCTGCCGCACCTCGGGCCGCGCCGGGTCGATGATACCGACCAAACCGATCAGCGTCAGGTCGTCGGCCCAGGCCATCAGGTCGCCGGCTGGATCGAATTGAGCGGCGGGAATGCTGCGCCCGGCCACCGCCAGCACCCGCATCGCCGCCTCGGCAAAGCGGGTGTTTTCGGCCGTAAAAATGGCCCGCCCGGTCGCATCGAGGGGCGCCTCGCCAGCCGCTCCAAACTGCCGGCTGGCCCGCCCGAGCAGGACATCCGGCGCGCCCTTCAGCCACATCCGAACGACGTCGCCTTCGCGATGAAAGGTCGCCATGAACTTGTGCGCCGAATCGAACGGAATCTCGGCAATGCGCGGATGCTCGCCGATCAACACTTGCGGCTCGACGCCGCCCTTGAGGGCCAGGGCGAGTAGCGCCCCCTCGGTTGGATCGCCGATCAGGGCGCCTGCATCGACCCGCGCATCGGCGCACAGGGCGGCCGGCACCAACAGCGGCATGAAATCCGGCAGCGGAACACTGTCATCGCCAACGATCTCGCCTTCGCCGGCGTAGCCCTCGCCGCTCACCGTAAAAAACCGGCCGGCGAAAAATAGCTGGCGCGCCGTCATCTGGTTGAGGGTCAGCGTCCCGGTCTTGTCCGAACAGATCACCGTCGTACAACCCAGCGTTTCAACGGCGGCCAGTTTTTTCACGATGGCGTGCCGCCCGGCCATCCGGTTCATGCCGAGGGCCAGCGTAACCGTGACGACTGCCGGCAAGCCTTCGGGAATCGCCGCCACGGCAAGGGCAATGGCGGTCATCGCGGTCTGCAATAGATCGTCGCCGCGCCACAGGCCGAGCGCAAAAATCAGCCCGACGACGAGGCCGGCAATGGCGGCCAGCCGCTTGCCCAGTTGATCGAGCTGAATTTGCAGCGGCGTCGCCGATTCAGCCGTTTCGGCCAGCAGACCGGCCAGATGGCCCATTTCAGTGTGCATGCCGGTAGCGACAACCAGTGCCTCAAGGCGGCCATGGGTCACCACGGTATTCATGTAAACCATGTTGCTGCGCTCGGCCAGAATGGCGCTTTCGGCCACCGCTGCGGGCATCTTGGCCACCGGGTGGGATTCGCCGGTGAGCGCCGCCTCGGCGACTTCAGCCGCATGGGCGACGAGAATGCGGGCATCGGCCGGAATACGGTCACCCGCTTCCAGCAACAGCACATCACCGGGCACCAGATCGACTGCCGGGACCTCGTTTGCCAAGCCGTCGCGACGCACCCGGGCAATCGGCGCCAGCATGCCCTTCAAGGCCGACAGTGCAGCCTCGGCCCGATGCTCCTGAAGAAACCCCATCAGCGCATTGATCAGCACCACGATGCCGATCACCACCGCATCCTCGATCTCGCCCACCACACCCGCGAGAACCGCGGCCGCCAGCAGGACCAGAATGAGAAAGCTGCGGAACTGATCGAGAAACTTCAACCAGGCCGGGCGCGGCGGCTTCTCGGCGAGCTGGTTCGGACCATGCTCGGCACGACGGGCCAGCGCCGCATCGCCACTCAAGCCGCTGGCCGGATCGACATCCAGGTGACCGGCAACCGCCTCGGGCGTTGCGGCATGGCAGTTGATGACGAGAGATGAGTCGGGCATAGGTTCAACTTTTACTAGAACCAGCCTCGCCCGGCAAGCTTCGTCGCTCGCCGGAACGGGGATCATCGACGCTGCGCCGGCGATCGCGCCGCTCGGCGAGACAATCTCGTTCAGCGCTTTTCAGAAAGCTTCGGGATGAGAAAGGCATCCCGAATCTTAGCCTTGCCAACAGTGGGTTTTGTGTGTGCCAGCGAACCGATGGCACGACAAAAGGCGGCGAAAAGACTAGAGCGACGCCCAGGCCGGATCGGGCAACTCGGCGAACCCCTGGCGCAGATGTTCGCCCCACTGCTTGCTGATTTGCCCGTAGTAAGCGCTGTCCCGGGTGATATTGACATGGCGCTTGATCTTCAGCCCATCGCGTTCATAGATCACCAGATCGAGCGGGAGATCGACCGAAAGGTTGGAGCGGATGGTCGAGTCCATCGAAATCAGGGCGCATTTGGCCGCCTCGTCGAGCGAAGTTTTGGGGCTGATAACCCGGTCGATGATCGGTTTGCCGTATTTCGATTCGCCGATCTGGAAATACGGCGTCTCGCGCGTCGCCTCGATGAAATTGCCCGCTGCGTAGATCTGGAAGACCCGCTGTTCCTCACCCTTGATCTGCCCGCCGAGAATCAGCGACGAAGTGAAGTCGACACCGAATTTCTCGAGCGCCTCCGCGTCGCGGCCATGCACCTCGCGCAGACAATCGCCGATGTGCTTGGCGGCCTCGAACATGTTCTTGACCTTGTTGAGATTGGCGCCGCGTGACGAGGCCATCTTCTCGCGCAGGGTGTTGACCACCGACTGGCTGATCGACAGGTTGCCGGAGGTCATCAGGACCAGCACCCGCTCGCCGACTTTCTCGAAGACGTGCATCTTGCGGAAGGTGTTGATGTGATCGACCCCGGCATTGGTCCGCGAATCGGAGAGAAAAACCAGCCCGGCGTCGAGACGCATGGCAACGCAATAAGTCATCCGGTATCCCTTAAGCGGCTTCGGCCATCGGCACCAGGAAATCCTTGCTGATGCCATCGCCCAGCAGGTAGATGCGGTCCATGAAGTCGGTCAGCCATTGGTGCAGGCCGTGCGCCAGAATATCCTCGATCCGCCCGTAATGCAGTTGGGCGTGCAGCAGGCCGGCCTGCCGCTGGGTTTCGCCGGACTGGCTGTTGGCGATCAGTTCGAGGTTCTTGATGACACCGTTCATGCAGAAATGCAGCGAGCGCGGCATGTCGTTGCGCAGGATCAACAGCTCGGCCACCCGTTCCGGCGTGATCACATCGCGATACACCTTGCGATAGACCTCGAAGGCCGAAACCGAACGCAGCAAGGCCCCCCACTGGTAGAAGTCGGTCGCCCCTTCGTCCCCTTGCGGGCGCAGCACGTGGTATTTGACATCGAGAATGCGCGCCGTGTTGTCGGCCCGTTCGAGCAGCGTGCCGAGACGAATGAAATGGTAGGCCTTGTCCTGGAGCAGCGTGCCGATCGTCACCCCGCGCGTCAGCGAAGAACGCATCTTGACCCACTCGAAGAACTCGCCGACACCGGCGTTGGAAATTTGCTCGAAGCTCTTTTCGCGCGCTTCCAGCCAGGTCGAATTCAGTGTTTCCCACATTTCCGAGGTGATCGTCCCGCGCACGGCATGGCCATTCTCCCGCGCCAGGCGCAGACAGCTGTGAATGGACGCGTAATTGTCATGGTCGCTGACCATGAAACGCAGCACATTTTCAGCGTTTACCTCAGAGTACTTCTTGGCATAGGCCTCTTCCAGACTGTTCAACGCGATGATCGCATTCCAGTTCTGATTGGCGGCTTCCAGCGATTGCGGCACGAGGGACATTTGCCAGGTCACATCGAGCAGACGGGCGATGTTTTCGGCCCGCTCGACATAGCGGGACATCCAGAAAAGGTGGTCGGCGGTACGCGATAGCATTTTTTATCTCCCTTATCAGTCTTCGAGGACCCAGGTGTCCTTGGTGCCGCCGCCCTGCGACGAGTTGACCACCAGCGAACCCTTGGTCAGTGCGACGCGGGTCAGGCCGCCCGGCACCATGTTCACGCACTTGCCCGAGGACAGCACGAAGGGGCGCAAATCGAGGTGACGCGGTGCGATGCCTTCCTCGACAAAAGTCGGGCAGTTGGAGAGCGCCAGCGTCGGCTGGGCAATGTAGCCATCCGGCTTGGCGAGCAGCAACTGGCGGAAATGCTCGATCTGTTCCCGGGTCGACGCCGGACCGACCAGCATGCCGTAGCCGCCCGCCCCGTGCACCTCCTTGACGACCAGTTCCGGCAGATGCGCCAGCACATAGGCCAAATCGTCCGGCTTGCGGCACATGTAGGTCGGCACATTGTTGAGGATCGGCTCTTCGCCGAGATAGAAGCGGATCATCTCCGGCACGTAGGGGTAGATCGACTTGTCGTCGGCGACGCCGGTACCGATCGCGTTGGACAGCGTCACGTTGCCGGCCTGGTAGGCTTTCAGGATGCCGGGCACGCCAAGCGCCGAATCCGGGCGGAAGGCCAGCGGGTCCATGAAATCGTCGTCGATGCGGCGATAGATCACATCGACGCGTTGCGGGCCCTGCGTCGTCCGCATGTAAACCACTTCGTCCTTGACGAAAAGATCGCGGCCCTCGACCAGTTCGACCCCCATCTGCTGGGCCAGGAAGGTATGTTCGAAATAGGCGCTGTTGTAGGCGCCCGGCGTCAGCACGACAACCGTCGGATCGCTGACTCCCTTCGGCGCGACGGCGCGCAGCTTTTCCAGCAGCATGTCCGGATAATGCTGGACCGGCGCCACCTTGTGCTTGGCAAACAACTCCGGGAACAGGCGCATCATCATCTTGCGGTCTTCCAGCATGTACGACACGCCGGAGGGCACCCGCAAATTGTCTTCCAGCACATAGCATTCGCCGGCACCGGCGCGCACGATATCGACGCCGGCAATGTGCGCGTAAATCTGGCCCGGCAGATCGACGCCCTGCATCACTGCGCGATACTGGGTATTGTTGAGCACCTGTTCGGCCGGAATCTTGCCGGCCTTGAGGATTTCCTGGTCGTGGTACACGTCGTGCAGGAACATGTTCAACGCCTTGACGCGCTGGCGCAGGCCGCCCTGCATCGACTTCCATTCAGCCGACGGGATGATGCGCGGAATGATGTCGAACGGAATCAAGCGCTCCTTGCCCGCCTCCTCGCCATAAACCGCAAACGTGATGCCCACCCGATGAAAAGCCAGATCGGCCTCGGCCCGTTTGCGGGCGATACGCTCCGGCGGCGTCGCCTTGAGCCATTCATCGTAACCCTGATAATGAGCGCGGACGCCGCCGCTGGCGTCATTCATTTCGTTATAGAAGTTCATTTTGGACTCGTCGCTGAGGATGCTCTCGGTACAATTTCAGCAGGTTCCGTGCCACGGATTAAAAATGCTTCAAATCAGTGAATTACATTTTCATGAAGCAAGGCCACGCCCCAATACGGTGCGGCTTATTTCAAACTGGTGCAAATAAAAAACCCACCGGATCGCTCCGGTGGGTTTCTCTATAACGACTGACGCGGAGTGATCAGGCGCGTTCGAAGATGACAGCGATACCTTGACCACCACCGATACACATCGTGACCAGGGCGTACTTGCCACCGATGCGTTCCAGTTCGTACAGCGCCTTGGTGGCGATGAAGGCACCGGAACAGCCAACCGGGTGACCGAGGGCGATGGCGCCACCGTTCGGGTTGGTCTTGGCCGGGTCGAGACCGAGCACCTTGGAAACCGACAATGCCTGGGCAGCGAAAGCTTCATTGGATTCGATGACGTCCATCTGGTCCAGCGTCAGGCCAGCCTTCTTCAGAGCCAGCTTGGTCGCCGGGATCGGACCTTCGCCCATCACGTCGTTCGGCACGCCGGCAACAGCGTAGGAAGCGATGCGGGCCATGGCCTTGTAACCGGCCTTGGCAGCGACGTCAGCGGCAGCCAGCACCATGAAGGCGGCACCATCATTGATACCGGAAGCGTTACCGGCCGTGACGGTACCATCCTTCTTGAAGGCCGGCTTCATCTTGGCCAGGCTTTCCAGCGTGGTACCGGCCTTGACGTATTCATCGGTGTCAAACACCACTTCGCCCTTGCGGGTCTGTTTGACGATCGGGAAAATCTGCGACTTGAAGTGACCGGCAGCAATGGCGGCGGCAGCACGACGCTGGGATTCGACCGCGAAGGCATCCTGAGCTTCACGGGTGATGCCGTGCTTGGTCGCCAGGTTTTCCGCGGTGATACCCATGTGGCCAACGCCAAACGGATCGGTCAGCACGGCAACCATCGAGTCGATCGCCTTGGTGTCACCCATACGGGCACCGGAACGAAGTGCCGGCAACAGGTAGGCTGCCTTGGACATGACTTCGACACCGCCGCCGATACCGTAATCGGCATCACCCAGCATCAGGTTCTGAGCGGTAGTCACGATGCCTTGCAGGCCGGAAGCACACAGGCGGCTGACCTGCATGGCGACGGAGTCCATCGACAGACCGGCCTGGATCGATGCCACGCGGGAAACGTAGGCATAACGCGAATCGGTCGGCATCGTGGTGCCGACGGTAACGTAGTTGATGGCCAGGGGATCGACACCGGAGCGAGCAATCGCTTCCTTCATCACCACACCGGCGAGTTCGGTGCTTTCAAAATCGGCCAGGGCACCACCAAAAGAACCGATAGCGGAACGAACTGCGCTTAGAACGACGACGTCTCTGCTCATGAAAACCTCCTGATAAGTATCATTCAACCCGCCAGACTGGCGAGCCCCAACAAAAACAGCAACAAGATCCACAGTATCGTTGCGCGCCAGACCAGGCCCACAGCGCTCTGCATGAAATCCACATCGGCCGGGTCGCCCAGGCCGAGCTCCCCGCGATCCGAGACTTCCGCGCCATCGACGACCGGTCGCCCGAGCTGGACACCAAGCGCCCCCGCGCCACTGGCGAGGACAATGCCCATATCGCGATCCGGCCACTGGGCCGGTTGGGTACGCCAGCAATACACGGCATCCTCGAAATCGCCAACGATGGCAAATGCCGAAGCGGTTGCCCGCAGGGGCAGCCAATCGATGATACCGAAAACCTGCCGGGCGAACAGCGAAAAATCATTTGACTCCGCCCCGATGATTTCGTGCCAGCGCTCGCGGACAACTGCCGCCATCCGGTACAGCACGGCGCCACACGGGCCAGGCAAAATGACAAACCAGAGCAGCACGGCGAAGACATGCCGATGCGAAGCCGCCAACGCCCCCTCGATCGAAAGCCTGGCAATATCTTCCGATCCCAGATCGACGGTAGACCGCCCCTGCCATTCAGCGAGCAATTGGCGAGCTCGCTCAAGATCACCCAACCGGAGAGCCAGCTGGATTTCGGTGTAGTGGTGACTGAACTGCCGGAAACCCATGGTCAGGTAGAGCGCGCAAACATTCAGCGCCCAGGCCAGGATCGGGCTGACGTAATAGAGCAGGCTGTAAAGCGCACCAACAAGCAAAACCGGCAGCAGCACCGCGAGACACCAGGCAGCGATGCCATGTCGATAACCACCGGCATTGAAGCGGGATTCGATGAAATCCGCCCATGCGCCAAGCGGCTCCGCTACGGCGCGACGATAGTTCAGGGGTTGCAGCTGCTCGATGAGAAAAACTGCGATCAGCGAGAGAAGGCTCATGTGGGGCCGAGAATTGCCGTATTCGGCTTATATTCTTGTACTAAAACGCCACAATACCACAAGCTCAAGCCGGATGGAGGCCAAGCCGTTCGGTCAGCGAGCGGATCATCCCGGCGGTGGCACCCCAGATAAAATAATCGCCATAGGGCATGGCAAAAAAATGCCGCATGGCACCTTGATGATGAATCGAATGCTGCTTGTGATTGGCCGGATCGAGCAGAAAAGCGAGGGGCACCTCGAACACTTCAGCCACTTCGAACGGATCGGGATGAATGTCAAAAGGTGGCGACACTAGGGCGACCACCGGCGTCACCCGGAACCCCGTTCCGGTACGATATTCAGGCAGAAAGCCGAGGATCTCGATCCGGTCGCGGGTCAAGCCGATTTCCTCCTCGGTCTCGCGCAGCGCCGTATCCATCGGCGACAGATCCTCGGGTTCGACCCGCCCGCCGGGAAAACTGATCTGGCCGGCATGATCCCTGAGATGGGCGGTGCGCTGCGTCAGCAACACGGTGTGCACGCCATCACGGAGAACAATCGGAAACAACACCGCCGCCGGGGTCAGCGCCAGCTGCTCGGCGCCATCCTCTTCAATGAAATGAGTCGCCAGAGGCTGCGGCAGCAGGCTGGCCTTCAGGCGCTCAAGATCAACATTCATGCCGCAGTGGAGTCTTCCTCGATTTCAGCATTGACCGCCGTCAACGCATCCTGCAAGGTCTCTTCCGACAGGTGATTGATCGAGGTCGCCACCATATCGGCAGCCTCGACCGCCCCCACCGGCAAACGCTTGCTGTCCAGACTGGCAATCAACGCCGTCGCTGCGCCAACCACGCGCAGGATGGCTTGCCGCTCAGTCATCAACATTTCAAGCTCGTCTCGCAATAGTACAATTTCCTCGTCGCGTTGGGGCATCTTCTCTCTCCTAGAATCGTTTTTTAAGTGTCATGGTACTGCCGTCGCGCTGCATTTCCATACGGTTTAGAAAGCTCATGCCGAGCAACGCAACGGGCATGTCAGTCTGGTGAATCAGGGCATCGATGTTGTGCAACGTAACATCGCCAATCCGCACGGTATCGAGCTTGACCTTGCTCACTTCTGCCTGGCCGTTGGCGGTCTGGCTCATGCCCTTCAGGCCGCGGTTGAAATCAAGGCCGATCCGGCGGGCATCGCTTGCCCCCAAGGAAATCATCGACGCCCCGGTATCGACCAGAAAGCGCACCGAAGCGCCATTGATATTGCCAGTGGTAACGAAGTGCCCACGGGCATCGGCAGTCATCACGATGGTGCCGGAGCCGTCGCCAACACTGGCACCGATGGCATGCTGACCAACGCGCAACGGGCGCTTCTTGCCGCCGACTTCAACGATGACCTGATCACCCTGAATGGAAACGACCTTCACCCCGTCGAGCGACTGGCCAACCATCACCGACTGAGGATCCCCACCATTGACCATCAGCATCGCCTTGCTGCCCATCACTCCGGCCAGCCCAACATCCTGCGCGGCGACCACCGGAGAAAACAGGTATAGCGCCAAGGCGAGGGGCGTAAAATAACCCGTCATTTTTCTGGCTGTTATCGTCACCATGCTACCTGTCGCCATCTTTCGCCACTCCCCCACTGAAGGTCCAGGCTATTTTGCCATATTCCTTGAACAGCACGGGATTCCATGGCGCCTGATCGCCATCGACGAAGGCGAAGCGGTGCCGGCCACAGCCGATGGTTACTCCGGCCTCTGCTTCATGGGCGGCCCGATGAGCGTCAATGATCCGCTGCCGTGGATCGAGCCGGTTTGCGCGCTGATTCGCGATGCCGTGGCCAAGGATGTGCCGGTTATCGGCCATTGCCTGGGTGGGCAATTGATCAGCAAGGCGCTGGGCGGCCGGATCACAAAAAACCCGGTCAAGGAAATCGGCTGGAGCGAAGCCGGCGGTGAAGACAGCGCCATCGCAAAACACTGGCTTGGCGCCGGCGCCGGAAAAACCGGCACCATCTTCCAGTGGCATGGCGAAACCTTCAGCATTCCGGCCGGCGCCACCCGCTTGTTCGCCAATCAGCAATGTGCCAACCAGATGTTCGTCCTCGGCCCGCACCTCGGCATGCAATGTCATGTCGAGATGACACCCGAAATGATCGCCACCTGGTGCGGCCAATGGGCCGACGAGGCAATCGCTGTCGCCGACCAGCCCAGCGTGCAACCCCCCGACGCAATGCTGCAGCAAATCGCGGAACACCTGCCGGTGATGCGTCAGTTGTCGGACCAGCTTTACTCGGTATGGATCAAGGGACTCGCCCGCTGAGCGAGCCCCAAAAGCAAACCGGGCGGTGAGACCGCCCGGCTGTTGCTCTCTTCGACTATCGATGGGTTCCGTCGATGGCGCCCGGATCGTTTAATCGCGGAAATTACCGTACTTGATCGGAAAATCGGTAATCGATTTGGTGATCAACGCGATGCAACCCTGCAGATCGTCGCGTTTGGCACCCTGCACCCGCACCGTCTCGCCCTGGATCGAAGCCTGGACCTTCAGCTTGCCATCCTTGACCAGCTTGACGATCTTCTTGGCCAGCTCGCTGTCGATACCGTCCTTGATCTTCATTTCCTGCTTGACCTTGTTGCCGGAAACGCTGATCACCTTCTGATGATCCAGGCGCTTGACGCTCTCCTTTTCTTTTTTTTCCATGGCCGGAAAGAGGAGGTCCTTGATCTGGTCGAGCTGGAAGTCCGAATCGCCCCACAGGGTGATGACCTTGTCCTTGTCGTTCAGCTCAACCTTGGCAGTGGTGCCTTTGAAGTCGTAACGATTGTCGATCTGGCGTGAAACGACATCGACGGCGTTCTTCAACGCCACCATGTCGGTTTCGGAGGTGAAGTCAAAACTGGGCATGTCGCTTATCCAAAATGGCAAACATAGTGATACGGCTCGTCACAGGCAATCTCAAAGCTGGAATTGCCCGGCACGTTGAAAGACTGACCATCGCCATAGGTCTTCCATTCGCTCTCGCCCTTCAGCTTGACCCGGCAGGAACCGCCAACGCCTTCCATGATTTCCGGCGCACCGGTATTGAAGGTCAGGCTGGACGGCAGGATCACGCCAACCGTCTTTTTCGTGCCATCGGCCAGCACTACCGTGTGGCTGACGCACTTGCCGTCGAAATAAACGTTGGATTTTTTGACCACGGAAACGTTGTCGTATTGCGACATTTAAATACCCCAGAGTTTCTGAATGACTGCTTTGGCGACAAAGCCGACCATGCCGAAAGCCAGCACGAAGAACAGCACGAAGGTGCCTGTCTTGCCGGCTTTCGACTTCCAGGCGATCTCGCCGATGATGAACAGCATGAAAATGATAAAGGCTGCGACCCCCCAGGTTGAGCCGAAATCCGCAATTTGTTCTTCGGTTAAACCAAACAGGGTGTTGCCTTCCATTGTTTAAGCCTTACCGTTCTTGGCGCGCAGATTGGCAGCGATGCGCAGGCGCAGGGCGTTCAGCTTGATGAAGCCGGCCGCATCCTTCTGATCGTAGGCACCGGCATCGTCCTCGAAAGTGGCGATGGTCGGATCGAACAGCGAGTCGGTCTTCGAATCACGGCCGACGACGATGACGTTGCCTTTGTACAGCTTGACGCGGACGAAACCGTTGACGCAATGCTGGGTGTGATCGATCAGCACCTGCAAGGCCTGACGTTCCGGACTCCACCAGTAGCCGTTGTACACCAGGCTGGCGTAACGCGGCATCAGATCATCCTTGAGGTGAGCGACTTCGCGATCAAGGCAGACGGACTCGATGGCGCGGTGAGCGCGCAGCATGATCGTGCCGCCCGGGGTTTCGTAGCAGCCACGCGACTTCATGCCGACATAACGATTTTCCACCAGATCCAGACGGCCGATGCCGTGCTTGCCACCCAGTTCGTTGAGCTTGGCCAGAACCTTGGCCGGACTCATGCGCGTGCCGTTCAATGCAACGATGTCGCCTTTCTCATATTCGATGTCGAGATATTCGGCCTTGTCCGGTGCCGCTTCCGGCGAAACCGTCCAGCGCCACATCGACTCCTCGGCTTCCGCCGCCGGATTTTCCAGGTGACGGCCTTCGTAGGAAATGTGCAGCAGATTGGCGTCCATCGAGTACGGCGAACCGCCCTGCTTGTGCTTCATATCCACCGGAATGCCATGCTTTTCGGCATAGGCCATCAGCTTCTCGCGGGACAGCAGATCCCATTCACGCCACGGGGCGATAACCTTGATCCCCGGCTTCAGCGCATAGGCGCCCAGCTCGAAACGGACCTGATCGTTGCCCTTGCCGGTGGCGCCATGGGAAATGGCATCGGCCCCGGTGGCATTGACGATTTCGATCAGGCGCTTGGCGATCAGCGGACGGGCAATCGACGTGCCGAGCAGGTATTCGCCTTCATAGACGGTATTGCAGCGGAACATCGGAAAAACGAAATCGCGGACGAACTCTTCGCGCAGATCGTCGATGAAGATATTTTCCGGCTTGATACCGAACTGCAGCGCTTTGGCACGCGCCGGCTCAAGCTCTTCGCCCTGGCCGAGGTCGGCGGTAAAGGTGACCACTTCGCACTGATAGGTGTCCTGCAACCACTTCAGGATCACCGAGGTATCGAGACCGCCGGAGTAGGCCAGCACTGCTTTCTTGACGTCGCTCATTTCCGTTTCCTTGTTTCGTTTCAACTCGACCACTTAGCCGCTGATCCGGCCTAACATCAAATATTCCATCAACGCTTTCTGGACGTGCAACCGGTTCTCGGCCTCATCCCAGACGACGGATTGCGCACCATCGATCACCTCGGCAGTGACTTCCTCACCCCGGTGAGCGGGCAAGCAATGCATAAACAGCGCCCCCGGATTGGCGACGCGCATCATCTCGGCATCGACGCACCAATCGGCAAAAGCCTTGATCCGCGTTTCGTTTTCCGCCTCGAAACCCATCGAGGTCCACACATCGGTCGTCACCAGATCGGCGCCGCGGCAGGCATCCATCGGATCGGCAAAAACCTGGAAATGTGAGTGGTCGAAGACGCCAATCTGTTCAGGCTTGATCTCGTAACCAGGCGGCGTCGAAACATGCACCTTGAAATCCAGCACCTCGGCAGCTTGCAGCCAGGTATTGCACATATTGTTGGCATCACCCACCCAGGCGATCGTCTTGCCCTGAATCGAACCGCGATGCTCGATGTAGGTATAGATATCGGCCAGGATCTGGCACGGGTGATATTCGTTGGTCAGTCCATTGATCACCGGCACGCGCGAATTGGCCGCAAAGCGCTCGATGATGTCCTGCTCGAAAGTGCGGATCATCACGATATCGCTCATCCGCGAAATAACCTGCGCCGCGTCCTCGACCGGTTCGCCACGCCCCAGTTGCGAGTCCCGGGTATTCAGGTAGATCGCCGAACCGCCCAGCTGCTGCACGCCGGCTTCGAAAGAGAGACGAGTCCGCGTGCTGGCCTTTTCGAAAATCATCACCAGCGTCCGGTCGCTGAGCGGCCAGTACTTCTGATAGGACTTGAACTGGTTCTTGATCCAGCGCGTGCGCTCGAACACATACTCGAGCTCTTCGCGCGTGAAATCCTTGAATTGGAGAAAGTGTTTGATCGCCATGATTAGGCCGCCAGAAATTCCTTGATGAGAGGTGCGCTACGCTCGACCAGCTCTCTGGCCTCATTTTCGCTGAAGATCAACGGTGGCAACAAGCGGATGACCTTGTCAGCCGTCACATTGATCAGCAGCCCCGCCGCCAGAGCCTTGCCGACCAGTTCGCCACAGGGACGATCCAGCTCGACTCCGATCATCAGGCCGTGACCACGAATTTCGACCACCCCTTTGAGACCAGCCAGCGCCTCTGCCATCAACGAACGAATCAGGGCACCGACACGTTCGGCATTGGCCATCAAGCCATCCTGTTCGATGGTATCGATGGTCGTCAGGGCTGCGGTGCACGCCAGAGGATTGCCACCAAAAGTCGATCCGTGATTACCCGGTCCGAACAATCCGGCAGCCTTGCCACTTGCCATGCAGGCGCCGATAGGAACGCCGGACCCCAAACCTTTGGCCAGCGTAGCAACATCCGGCAAGATGCCGGCATGCTGGTAGCCGAACCACTTGCCGGTCCGCGCCATGCCGCACTGCACTTCGTCACAGATCAACAGCCAACCTTGCTCATCGCACAACTGACGCAAACCCTTCTGGAATTCGATGGAAGCAAGGTGAATCCCCCCTTCTCCCTGAACGATCTCCAGCATCACGGCAACCACATTCTTGTTGTGTTCAGCGACCGCCTTGATGGCCTCGAGGTCATCGTAGGGCACCCGGACAAAACCCGAGACCAGCGGTTCGAATCCGGCCTGTGCCTTGCGGTTACCGGTCGCCGACAGGGTTGCCATCGTCCGGCCATGGAAAGCCTTTTCCATGACGATGATGGTCGGTGACTCGACCCCCTTCTTGTGGCCGTAGAAACGCGCCAGTTTGATAGCTGCCTCGTTGGCTTCACAGCCTGAATTGCAGAAAAAGATATCCTGCATTCCGGAGAGCGCGGCAAGTTTGTCGGAAAGCTGCTCCTGTTCGCGGATACGATACAGGTTGGAGGTATGCAACATGCGGCCAGCTTGGGCGGCAATCGCCGAGACCAATCTGGGATGGGCATGGCCGAGTGTGGAAACGGCGATCCCGGACAACGCATCGAGGTATTCCTTACCCTCGACATCAATAATCCGGCTACCCTTGCCATGGCTGAAGGCCACCGGCAACCGGGCATAGGTATTCATGACATGCGACATGATGCAACCCCAAAAAACGAAAACGGCGGCCAATGCCGCCGGAACGACCGCTACTCAAACGGGCCGCAAAAGCCCAAAAGAGTTGCAGAAAGCTGAATGTTAAGTGAAAAATAGAGCCTTGTATAGAACGACAAAACCATGCGCTTAGCCATTTTCAATCAAAAGGGAGGCGTCGGAAAAACGACGACCGCGCTCAATCTTGGCGCCGCCCTGAGCCGTGCCGGCACGCCTCCGCTACTCCTCGACCTTGATCCCCAAGGCCACCTTTCCGGCATCCACGGCCAGGCTCCTCTGGAAGCCAATCGCAGCCTCTTTGCGTTTTACCAGGACTTGCACAGCCTGCATGAACTCGAAATTGACTGGCAAGACATAGGCCAACTGATTCCGGCTCACCAGCAACTCATCAAGGTAGACTCCATTTTCGGCAAGGGCCCGGCAATTCTCAACAAATTGCGGCTCGGCCTTGAGGCTGCGGAAACCAGCCGCCCGGAACGCCCCTGCCTCATCGACTGCTGCCCATACATCGGCGTTCTGGCGCTCAATGCCATATTCGCCTGCGATCGGTTATTGATTCCGATCTCGACCGATTATCTGTCGCTACAGGCCGCCGACCACATCACCCGCACCCTGCAGGTTCTCGAACCGGTACTTAAACGCCGGGTCGAACGCCGCTACCTGCTAACCCGCTTCGACCGCCGGCGGCGCATGAGCGACGACGTTCGCAACAAACTCCGGGAACGCTATAGTAATGAAGTCCTGCAGACGGTAATTTCCGAAAACGTCACGGTCGCCGAGAGTCCTTCGTTGAATCGTGATGTTTTCCGCCACAACGCCTCCAGCTCGGGCGCCAATGATTACAAGAGCCTGCTCGCGGAACTGATTGATCGCGGCGACTTGTAGCCTACGATGCGACAATCAGATCGACCACGTCCTCGTAATTCATATGGGCGTTTCGCCCAACCAAAGCAGCCCGGCGAAGCTCACAGTCAAGTACTTGGCACTCGTTGTAAATTTGTTGCAATTTGCGCCGCGCGTCATCTTCATCCCGACCAAAAAAGGACAGGTTCTCAACAACTACACCACTTCGCGTACGGATCCGGAAAAAATACTTGCTGATCGAGACTGACTGCATAAAGCCCCCACAGATCAAAGCGCTGGGTCCAGTATATGTAGTGAATTCTGCAAAAACAATCTATCGCCCTAATGCAAAAGACGATTTTCTAGAATTATGGCAAAGCTGCCACAGCAAGTAGCCTTCTGCTAGAATGCCGAAAACAATGGTCGCAACGCCCGAAAACGCAGAGTAGAACAATGACAACACCAGAATCGACCACTTTTATCATTGTCGGCCTCACCAAACAGGGAAAGAAGTTTCGCCCCAGTGACTGGGCGGAACGGCTCTGTGGCGTGATGTCGGCTTTTGGTGCCGAGCGCAAGATGAAATACTCCCCCTACGTTGGCCCCGGCGACTACAACGGCGAAAAGGCCGTCTTCGTTGACGGTCGCCTCGGCGAAATCGAACCCATGGCCTACCGCTTCATGCTCAACTTCGCCCAAGACAACGATCTGCAAATCACCGACGGCGTCTGCTCCATCGAAGACAAAAAATAGACATAGCGAACACAGAAACAAAAAAGGCGCCCGAAGGCGCCATTTTTATTGGATCAATTCTGATCAGGCAGCAGCAGAAATTGCCTTGATCTGAGCAGACAGGCGACTCTTGGTACGAGAAGCCTTGTTCTTGTGAATGATCTTCTTATCCGAAATGCGATCAAGAACCGCGACGGATTGCTGAAATACGCCTTGAGCTGCGACTTTGTCGCCAGCTTCGATCGCTTGGCGAACGCGTTTGATCGCGGTACGAAGAGTCGAACGCAGGCTGGCGTTATGGGAACGCTGCCCGTCAGCTTGACGGGCGCGCTTGCGGGCTTGTGCGCTATTGGCCATTAATATGCTCTCAAGTAAAATGGAGTAAACGGTGGATTATATAAATTTTTTCTTCCAAAAGCAAGCATCACCGCCGAGCTTTTTCTCTTGCGGAAAATGGATTTCCTAGCAACTCGTCATCACTGGGGGGCTCCAAGCGAATACGCAAACGACTCCGGACTGCCCATTTCCCGACCCCCCCAGGTTCAAACCGTATTTGCTTGAAGCGATTCGCCACCTCTTCCACTACAAATCTTGGCAGAGACGAACCCAGAATCAAAACGTCATCAATTTCGCCCGATGACGATATCAGCAAAATAATTTCAGCCTCGCCGACAACCCGTCCCATCCCACGAAAGCTGATCGATGTATCCACCGCAGACAGAGGCCGTGGAATACGATCCAAGCGACTCGGTGGCAAGTAGTCATCAACAGACAAGGCCAACACGGGTGATTTATCTATATTTCCAACAATTCCTTGCTCCCTAATGACGGGCGGCTCAATGACTGTGGGCCAGGATAACTCCTGAGCATATGGTAAGGGCTTGATTTTTTCGAGAGGGATAGATCCAGCCTCCGGATAGCGCCTTAGAGTTACATTAAACTGCTGAGAAGAGGACGCGAATTGGTCAGATCCTACATCTTTTGCGACCCGAAATTCGAGCAACATAAAAATGACGGCATGTACAATCAACGAGAGTGTGATACATGCACTCAGAAGGCGCACATTAAACATGTGTCGATTATAAAGTGATAAAAATCAAAATAGTATTCGATTTATTTACCGCTCGTCGGGATAGGCAGTCCTTTAGTCACCGAAGACTTGGGAACTCGCAACTGAGTTACTAGGATAGAAAACAAGGGGGAGATTATGAGGAATTTGCAACATTCAGGATTTACCTTAATTGAGTTGCTGATTGTCGTTACCATCGTAGGAATACTTGCGGCAATTGCAGTTCCGAGCTTCACAACCATGATGCTCAATAACCGGTTGACAACAGCAACAAACGATCTTCTGGCCGATCTCGCCTTGGCGCGCTCAGAGTCTGCTCGGCAAGGCAAACGAGTGACACTGTGTATCAGTTCCGACGGCACATCCTGCGCAACCGGTTCAGCATGGCAAAGTGGCAGAATCATTTTTGTCGATGAAAGCACTTCGGGAACAATTGGCTCAGTTGATGCTGGCGAAAATGTCCTTCGAAAAACCGCCACTGACACGGGCAGTAGAGTCAAAATCACCGCATCAGGTTTTACCAACTCATCCGGTACGGCGACAAACAACTACATTCAGTATCGTCCGTCCGGCGCTCTCAATTCCACGGCTCCAGGCACATTTACTATTTGCGATCACAGAACCGCCAATGTCGGTCGAACGATTGTAATTACCGCGACGGGCAGAGCCGCCCTAACCTCATCTACAGCCAGTTGCTCATGAGTGCAAAAATTCAATCCTCTCGCGGCTTTTCCATGATTGAAGTGATGGTGACCATTGTCGTTGTCGCCTTTGGGCTTCTTGGTTTAGCCAGCTTGGTCTTACGTGGCTTGCAAGCCGGCTCCGATTCGAAAAATAGAACCACGGCCGTCACACAAACTTACGACATGGCCGACCGAATGCGCAGCAATCCCAACGGGGTCAAGGCTGGCGATTACAACAATCTCATCCCAAGCGGCTCGGCCTCTGCTTGCGCCACGTTATTGAGCGCTATTCGTAACGGTGGTAGTGGCACACCAGTGGTTGGCGTCGGGAGCACTCCAACCTGCTCCGGAACGGGGGCAACCTACGACAAGAACTGCTGGCAACTGGCAAATAAGCAACAACTCCCCTCGGGCGCAGGTGCTGTCTGCAAAGAAGCGACTGAAAACTGGTATGCCATCTTCGTTTCCTGGGATGAAAGCCGGACGGGAGCTACGAACAAAACCTTCTGGATCATTTTCGAACCATGAGCAACCAACGTCATTACTCCAACGTCACCCAGCGTGGCCTGACCCTCATCGAATTGATGATTGCACTGACCATCGGCCTGTTCTTGATCGGCGCTGTTTCAGCACTCTTTGTCAATACACGAAAGGGGTTTGATTACTCCAACGAAGTTGCCCAATTACAGGAAACAGGGCGTTTTGCCTTGGAAGCGATTAGCCGAGACGTGCGGATGGCAGGATATAACGGTTGCGGGCGAACTGTAACGACCGCAAACGTCGTCAATAACGCCAGCACCAACCCCCTACTGGATTTCTCGACACCTATTCGTGGTTATGAAGGCGGGGTAGACGCTCTACCAACAGCATTGACTGCTGCTGGAGCGCTCAGTGGCACTGACGCCATCATTCTCATCGGCGCAAGCAACGGCGACATTGTCGTCCAATCGCACAATCCTCCGGCGGCACAGATCAATACCAATACCCACTCAATAAAACCAGGAGAAATTCTACTGATTACCGACTGTTCAAAAGCTTCAATTTTCCAGATGACAGGCCCAACTAACAATAATAACAATGCAACAAACCTCGTACATAACACCGGAACGGGAACTCCCGGTAACTGCACCAAGTTTCTAGGCGCAAGTTGTCCCAGCGCAAGTTCCTATACATACAAGCCAGGCTCTATGATGCTGCGCCTTTCTTCAAGCGCTTATTTCATCGGCAACTCGACCCTCGGCAATGGCACTCGCTCGCTTTATGCAATGGAGCTTGAAGGAACAACGACAGGAACTTCGATTGCCCGTGAGTTGTTGGTTGGCGTAGATGACATGCAACTTGTCTATGGCGTGGACTCCGATAATGATGGAACCGTCAATAGTTTTGCGACAGCCAATAACGTTACTAACTGGTCTCAGGTGGTTTCCGTCAAAGTATCCCTCTTGGTGCGCTCGACACGAACCAATTTAGCAACCGGTAACCAGCCGTACATATACACGACTACCGCTGGCAGTTCTGCCGAGACAGCGGTTACTCCAAGCGATGGGATATTACGCCGTGTATTTACGGAAACCATCGTCGCCCGTAACCGAACCCTGTAATGACCGGTCATGAATAACATCACTCCAACCCAATTGAGCGCAGCCAATCGCCAACTCGGCTTCGTTTTGGTCACCGCAGTCATGTTACTGGCTATTTTGACCATTGTGATTCTGTCGATGCTACGCACTACCATCCTCGAAGAGCGCATGGTCGGCAACAGTCGCGACTGGAATAACGCTTTTCAAGCAGCCGAGGCAGCCCTGAGGGATGCTGAACGAGAAATCCTAACCGGCAGCCGAGTATCGGGCCAAACCGGATTTGTGGAGGGGTGCAGCAGCACAGGCTTGTGCCTTCCTAACACGTGCCAGTCAAGTGCCAACTGCTCACCTATCTGGATACAACTAACTGATTCCGGATGGAAATCTGGCACAGGGACATCCAAGAGCCTTGCTTACGGTAGCCAGACCAGCGCCGCAGCCCTACCCGGCTTTAGCGCGCAACCCCGCTACATTATTGAAGCACTGTCTGTCACCACTGGCACAAACTCCGCAAAGACAACTCCCGGTGGAGCCACTACCAGCACGCTTTATCGCGTTACAGCCGTTGGTTTCGGATTGAATACCAGTAGCCGTGTCATGCTGCAGTCTGTTATTCGACCAAACAAGTAAAAGCAATCGCATTCCCTAGGAACGTGCCATGACAAATAACTGCGCCAAACACCAATCAATCTACATCAAGTTACTTACTTGCGCCGTCTCCGTCGCGAGTCTCTTCAACGTGACTATTTCAGAGGCCGCGACACTAACCAACTCGCCCTTGTTTATTACGGCCAGCCAGCCGCCGTTGATCATGTTGACCATGGCGCGCGACCACAAGCTTTACTACGAGGCCTACAATGATTACTCTGACCTCAATGGCGATGGCAATCTCGATGTCGGTTATAAGCCGGGGACGATCGAATATTACGGATACTTCGACTCATACAAGTGTTACTCATACAACAGTGGCGTATTTACACCGGAGGGGATGAGCGACCTTAGCGGTACGGTGTACAACAAAAAATGTACGGGTTCTGGCCGCGACTCCTGGTGGAGTGGCGACTTTCTGAACTACGTTACGACTTCTCGTATTGATGCTTTGCGCAAGGTTCTGTTTGGCGGCTACCGGAGCTCCGACCTCAACAACCAGACCATTCTCGAACGGACCTTCATCCCCCAGGACGCCCATAGCTGGGGCAAGGAGTACAAGAGCATTGCCGACGATGGTTATGACATTCGCGAGTACACGCCGCTGGTCCTCCCGGAAACCGGCAAACGCCATCTATTTGCCAATGTTACGCTGACGGGTTATGGTCAAGCGCCTTTGATGCGGCTATTGAACAACAACAGCTATCGCATCTGGGAATGGGTTTCAATCGAGCGGCCGGTTGCCGGCGCTGAATGTGCCACTGGAAACAACTCCCGCGCCAACTGTGCCACGACGGCAACGACTTATACGAGCAGCCCGAACTCGGCAACAGACTTCCAAACTCTGATCAACACCTTTGCGACAAGTGGCCATCAAACCGGCGTGCAAAATGCAACCACCATCGACGCCAGTGGAACAAGCATTAATCCATTTAGCAGCACGGATGATTATTATCTAGATGTTTTCCGCGGGACATTGACTGTTGCAACAGCAGGAAGCTATGAGCTTTCGGTCGATGGTGACGATGCTGTTGAATTGTGGGTTGATGGCGCCTTGATTGTCGGCTGGTACGGCGGGCATGGTGTTTGCGGAAACACTACTACCTGCCGTAACGATCATAAAGCGACGGTGACACTTAGTACTGGAACTCACAATATCGAATTCCGACATCAAGAACAGAGTGGTGGCGAAGGCTGGAAATTCTACTGGAAGGGAGCAGATAGCGGCGATGCTTGGCAAATTGTACCAGCCGCCAAGCTAAGCAACCTGACGCAGACCTTTTACGATGTCGTCACTTCATCGTCGCAGATTACCGACTATAACGTCAGGGTGGAAGTATGCAAGACAATCAGCGGCCTCACTGCAGATGTCTACTTTGGCCGCGAAGGCAATTGTAAAGCGTACACCGATGGCTCAACAACTACCTATAAGCCAACCGGGGTCCTGCACAACTACGGCGAAAACAATGGCATGTTCTTTGGCCTAATGACCGGTTCTTACGATCAAAACACAAATGGCGGTGTGCTGCGCAAAGCCATATCGTCGATCACAAACGAAATTGAGACGACAACTGGCATCTTCAAGGAGTCAGGCAGCACCTGCGGCAGCAATGGAACAGCAGCCTGTGTGCTAGGCGTAATCGGCTCAATTAACCGCTTGCACATCACTAGCTTCGCCTATTCCAATCAACAATATGATTGCGGCTGGATCACCACCCGGCAGATGAACAACGGCGAATGCGAGATGTGGGGCAACCCGCTTGCCGAAATGATGTACGAAGCTGTTCGCTATTTTTCCGGTAGTACAACCGCAACAGCTGGCTTCACCACCAGCCACACGCGCGATGACGGCGTAACGCTTCCCGGCGGCGCAACAGGGCTACCGCGATTTACGACATGGACTGATCCTTATACCGCGACGCCAACAATCCCCATTCCAAACACAGGTCCATTCCCGAGTTGTTCCAAGCCATTCCTGATGTTAATCAGCGACGTTTATCCATCGTTTGACTCAGACAGTCTTCCAGGAAGCAACACCAATTTCGGCACTGTTGCTGCGACCAATATCAATAGTGCGTCGCTTGACGTCTCAGCAAGGGGGCAAGACCTCTGGAATCTGGAGTTTGGTGGGAATATTGCAACACCAGTAAGCAAAAATGTATTTATCGGACAAGTGGGTGCGACTTATGACGGCGCACCTTCCCCCAAAGCCGTCTCCAGCTTCGGCAATATTCGTGGGCTATCTCCCAGTGAACCAACTCGCCAAGGGAGCTATTACGCGGCCAGCATTGCCAACTTCGGTTTGGCCAATGATATCAATGGTGTTTCCGGCAATCAAAAACTAGGTACTTACGCCATAGCGCTCTCTTCGCCGCTACCAAGCATTCAGATTCCGATCCCGAACACAACGAGGTCGATAACGATCGTTCCGTTTGCCAAATCAGTTGGTGGCTCAAGCATTAGTGCGACGCAAGGAGACTTTCAACCAACCAATCAGATCGTTGACTTTTATGTAGACACGATCAAGAACACCACGGTAGGAAATCAGGATGCTACAGTGAACAGTGGCCGTGCCTATTACAAGTTCCGCATCAACTTTGAAGATGTGGAACAGGGCGCCGACCATGACATGGATGCCATTGCGGTCTATGAAGTCATGTTGAATGCCGACAATACGGTAACAGTCAAAGTCGAGTCGGTTTACGCTGCCGGCGGCATCATGCAGCACATGGGTTACGTGATCTCGGGCACCTCGGCCGACGGCATTTATCTTGTTGTTCGTGACGGTGACACTGCCTACACGAGCGATCCCGAATATTTCCTTGATCGCCCCAAAAGCTCTGATACTGGCACTGACTCCACTTACCATCTTCCCTTGCTTTCCAGTAGCGATGTCAATGTTCCCAACGCGAGCAATTATGCAAGCCGGACCTTTACCGCGAGTACCACATCGAGTTCTGCCACCACGCTACAGGATCCATTGTGGTATGCCGCAAAGTTCGGTGGTTTCAATGACATAAACGGCGATAACACACCGCAAACCAACGAGTGGGACGCAGATGGTGATGGCGTTCCTGACACCTACTTCCTAGTAGTAAATCCATTGAAATTACTGGCCCAACTAAATAGTGCACTGTCCAAAATTCGCGACACCGCCGGCACGGCGGCAGCTGCAACTGCCAACTCATTTACACTGCAGAGCGATACACAGATCTTTCTTGGGCGCTTCAACAGTGACGGCTGGAGCGGTGAATTGCTGGCATACCCCGTCACGGCGACCAGCATTAATAATCCTTCTTGGCAAGCGCAACTGAAGTTGGCAAGCAAAATGCCAACGTCCAGAACAATTCTGACTTATGACCCTGATCAGATCGGCGCAAAGGGTATTCCGTTCCGTTGGGCCAGCATGTCCTCGAGCGGAACAACCACCTTGCGAACATCGCTGAACATGACCTCATCAGGAACAGTCGATGCCCTTGGCTCCGATCGCGTCTCCTTCCTTCGCGGAGAGGGAATTTCCGGTATGCGTACGCGCCCGACGATATCCCTTACAACTATTACAGGAACCTGCTCTGGCACCTATACCTGCCCCACGGGCGGGGGCACTGCCAATTGCGAAGTCCAAAACGCCCAAGGCGGCGTCGACATTGTCGGAACCGTCACCTGTACTCCGACTAGTCAGCCTAATCGCCTTGGCGACATCATCAACTCACAGTCCCAATATGTTGGTCGCCCCAACGCCGGGCATGGCGATTCCAGTTATGCCAAATTTGCCAGCGACTACGATGCCACATCAAACACTACTGGCAAGGGAGACCGTACATCGATGCTCTACGTCGGTGCCAATGACGGCATGCTGCATGGTTTCAACGCAACTAGCGGGGAAGAGCTTCTCGCTTATGTCCCCGGTGAAATGTATCGTCTGCGCAATAGTCGTTGGATATTGAACAAATTGACTGAAGTCGACTATGGCAAACAGGGCAGTGCAAATACCCATCGCTACTACGTCGATGGAACACCGACAATCGGTGACATCTGTACAAGTAACGACGTCGGCCTTTGTCCCGATGGCAACTGGCGCTCATTGCTGGTTGGCTCGCTCGGTGCTGGCGGGCAGGGAGTTTATGCTCTCGATGTCACCAACCCCGCCAACTTCTCCGAAGGCAATGCGTCGTCTCTCGTCAAGTGGGAATTTTCCGACAAGAATGATGCCGACATGGGCTACACGATTGGGCGACCATATATTGTCCGTTTGTGCACTGATCGACTAAATGACAATTCCTGCGAAAAATGGAGCTGGTTTGTTCTGATAAACAACGGCTACAACAACAGGGAAGCCGACGGACACGTTAGCTCTTCTGGCGATGCAGCTTTATTCGTACTCGACGCAAACACCGGTGCATTGGTCAAAAAGATCAATGTGCTGGAGGGAGACACCACCACCAGTGGGCCGAATGGTCTCTCTGAAATTGCCCCCATCGATATTGATGGCGACGGCGTAGTTGACTATGTCTATGCTGGCGACTTGAAGGGCAATCTCTGGCGTTTCGATCTATCTGCTGAAAGCTCCAACAACTGGGAAATATCCCTTGGCACCGCAGCCAACCCAGCGCCGGTTTATGTGGCCAAGGATGAACAGTCTCCCCGTGTTCGCCAGCCGATTACCACAGCACCTGATGCAATCCTCCATCCCAATGGGACAGGCTTGCTAGTGACATTCGGAACAGGCAGCTACCTATTCACCAATGATGACCAGACGAATCAGGTGCAGACTGTTTATGGTGTCTGGGACAAACTTGACGGAAATGCAATTACTTCGACGGATCGAACTAATCTGCAAGAGCAAGAAGTTATCACCGCTACGGTAACAGCCACTTCAAGCTTCTCCTTTGGCGGCACCACCACAACTGAAACCTCGACCTATCGAACCCTGACAAACAACCCCGTCGACTGGACCTCCAAGCGAGGCTGGTACTTCAACCTACCGGACACCAAGGAACGAGTTAGCTTCAACCCCGAAATTCGTGGTGGCAGTATCCTGCGCGTGGTCAGCGTCGTTCCATCTGACGACATCTGCTCGTCCGGTGGTTACTCTTGGGAATACTTCGTTGATGTGCTGACAGGAGGACGACTCACTTGGTCTGTTTACACCGCTATTCCGGGTTTACAGGATTTTGGCGGAGTCTCAGCGTATGCATCCGCACGCAAAAGTACAACAGGGATTACACCACCCGGGGTAATTGTCACCAACCCTAGTGGTGATGATGTGGAATACGATTTTGGCAGTAGCGGCCAAACCATAGTCAGCAAGAACATGGGTAAAGCCAAAGCCGGCCGCCTTGGCTGGCGAGAGATTCTGACTGATTGATAGATGGAGAAATCAATGAAGCAACGCGGTTTTACCTTGATCGAACTGATGGTTGTTGTCGCGATAGTCGGCATCTTGGCGTCAATCGCCTACCCTAGTTACACCGACTACGTTATGCGCTCGCGCCGCACCGATGCCAAATCTGCCTTGATGGCCGGAGCTCAACGTATGGAGAGGTTCTACACTGAGCGAATGACTTATAGCGCAGCGACACTCGGAACGGCAGCGGGCGATATTGCGCCGACAACCTCACCCGACGGGTTTTACACAATTGGCTTCGATACGACACCGACTGCTGGCACAGTCTGTAGCGCAACAGCAACCGCCAGTCCTTCCGCAACCGCTTTCAGGTTATGCGCCACACCAACCGGGACTCAGTCGAATGATAATTGCGGAACATTCTCACTGAGCAATGTCGGGAGCAGAACACCAACGACAGCGCGATGCTGGAATTAGATATAACTGATAACGGCCCCCCAGCCGTTAATCATTTCATTCGAGAGTAAGTTCTTTGGGCAATGGAAATGAGACCCCCTCTTCCACCCCCGCCAGCTGTTCAACCATTGCACCGGTGGACTTCTTGATATGCTCAACAACTCTTTCAACTAAAATCTCCGGAGCAGAAGCTCCTGCGGTAATACCAATACGAGTCTTGCCTTCCAGCCACTCAGGATAGATCTCCTCCGCTCCATCGACCAAGTAAGCATCAACGCCACGGGTCAAGGCGACCTCTCTGAGCCGTCGTGAGTTCGAACTATTTGGACTTCCGACCACAATGACCAAATCGCACTGTTCTGCAAGGACCTTGACGGCATCCTGGCGATTTTGTGTGGCGTAGCAGATATCGTCCTTCTTCGGCCCCTGAACCTTTGGGAAACGCTCCTTGAGTGCGGCAATAACCAAGGATGCATCGTCCACCGACAAGGTCGTCTGCGTAACAAAAGAGAGTTGATCTGGCGACTCGACCTTCAGGCCGGCAACTTCGCCAACCGTTTCAACCAGATACATCCCATCCCTGCTCTGCCCCATCGTCCCCTCGACTTCCGGATGCCCCTTGTGGCCGATCATAACGACTTCACGCGTCTGATTCCGCATCTTGCCGACCTCGACATGCACCTTGGTGACTAAGGGACAGGTCGCGTCGAAGACTTTCAGGCCGCGCTGCTCCGCCTCTTCACGCACCGCCTTCGAAACACCGTGAGCGCTGAAGATTACTGTGCTGCCAGACGGCACCTCACTCAACTCCTCGATAAAAACAGCCCCCTTGGCGCGCAGGTCGTCGCAGACGAACTTGTTGTGCACGACTTCGTGGCGAACATAGATCGGCGCACCGAATTTCTCCAGGGCGCGCTCGACGATGGCGATGGCACGTTCGACGCCGGCACAGAAGCCGCGGGGGTTGGCGAGGATGACTTGCATTTACATGATTCCGATGATTTCCACCTCGAAGCGGATCGTTTTTCCGGCCATCGGGTGATTAAAGTCGAACAGGGCATGCGTCGCATCCAGCTCGCGCAGGAAGCCCGCAAACGTGCCGCCGTTAGGGGCGGTGAATTCGACGACGGAATTCTCCTTGAGTTCCATCTCGGCCGGCAGGCCGCTGCGGGCGATGCGCTCGACCAGGCGCGGATTATGCTGACCGAAGGCCTCGTTCGGCTCGAGCTGGAAAACAAAACGCTCATGCGATGGCAGGCCGATCAACACCGATTCGAGATTCTCAGCCAGTTGGCCACTGCCCATCTGCAACGTCGCCGGACTCATGTCGAAGGTGGACAGGAACTCATCGCCATCCAGCGTCGAAATCCGGTAGTGCAGCGTCAGATAGCTGTCGGAACGAACGGTCGTCATGTATTTTTCTCCTCGGTTTTCTTGCCCGCGGCAGTCAGTTGCTCAAAAACGAGCAAAACTGCACCGACGGTGATCGCCGAATCCGCGATATTGAAGGCTGGCCAGTAGTAGCCGGCGGCGTGCCATTGGATGAAATCGACGACCGCCCCAAAGCGCACGCGGTCGATCACGTTGCCGAGCGCCCCGCCCATGACCAGCGCCAAAGCCAGCGACAGCAACTTTTGCTGCGGGTGCTGGCGCAACATGATGACAATCCAGCCGGAAATGCCAAGCGCCAGCGCGGTAAAGAACCAGCGCTGCCACCCCGCCTGGTCGGCCAGGAAGCTGAAGGCGGCACCGGGGTTGTAGGTCAGCACCCAGTTCCAGAAGGGTGCGACGTAAATCGTTTCGCCGAAATGGATATTTTCCAGAACCAGCCACTTGCTGAGCTGATCGAGAATGACGACAAGCCCGGCCAGGGCATACCAGCGCTTCGCATCAGGCACGGTCACGAACCTCGCCAGCCCCGTAAAGGTTGCTGATGCAGCGGCCACACAGGGTTGGATGTTCGGCACTGGCGCCGACATCCTCGCGGACATGCCAGCAGCGTTCGCACTTGCCATGTTCGAGCGGCGTCGCGATGACTTGCTCGACCTCGGCCTTGACGACTGCGGTGGCTGAGCAAATAAGGACGAATTTCAGGTCGTCGCCAAGCGCCGCCAGGGCAGCGTATTTTTCGCCGGTGCAATGGATTTCCACCGCCGCCTGCAGCGCCGAACCGATCTTGCCGGCTTCGCGCTGGGCTTCCAGCGCCTTGGTCACTTCAGCCCGGGCCGTGCGGACCAGCGCCCACTTGGCTAGCAGTTCGCCCTCGCCTTCCGGCTTCGGCAGGTCGTGCCAGAGGTGGAACATCACGGAATCGTCAGCCTGATTGCCCAGCACCTGCCAGACTTCTTCGGCGGTGAATGAGGTGATCGGCGCCAGCACGCGGACGAAGCTCTGCGTGATGTGCCACAACGCCGACTGCGCCGAGCGGCGGGCCTTCGACTTTGGTGCCGTGGTGTACAGGCGGTCCTTCAGGATATCGAGATAGAAGCCGCCGAGGTCTTCGGAGCAGAAGGTTTGCAGCGCCTGGACCACGCGGTGGAATTCGTAGCGATCGTAGTCGCCTCGGCAAGAGTCCTGCAGTTGCCGCGTCAGAGCCAGTGCATAGCGGTCGATTTCCAGCCATTCCTCGACCGGCAGCATGTCTGCCGTGGCGTCGAAGTCGGAAACGTTGGCGAGCAGGAAACGCAGCGTATTGCGGATGCGCCGATAACCTTCGACGACGCGCTTGAGGATTTCGTCGGAAATCGTCAGTTCACCGGAGTAGTCGGTCGACGCGGTCCACAGGCGCAGGATGTCGGCGCCCATCTTGTCGGAAACCTGCTGCGGCGCGATGACGTTGCCCTTCGACTTCGACATCTTGTGGCCCTTGCCATCGACCACGAAGCCATGGGTGAGCAGTGCCTTGTACGGCGCCCGACCATCGATGGCGCAGCCGGAGAGCAGCGAGGACTGGAACCAGCCGCGATGCTGGTCGGAGCCTTCAAGATAAAGATCGGCCGGATAGGCCAACTGGGCGGCGTGCGATCCGCGCAGCACGTGCCAGTGCGTCGTACCGGAATCGAACCAGACGTCGAGCGTGTCCTTCATCTTGATGTACTGGTCGGCCTCGGCACCGAGCAGTTCGGCGGCATCCAGACTGAACCAGGCTTCGATGCCGGCTTTTTCAACCCGCAGGGCGACCTGTTCGATCAGTTCGGCCGTGCGCGGATGCGGCTGCGCCGTCTCCTTGTGAAGGAAGAAGGGAATCGGCACGCCCCAGTTGCGCTGGCGGGAAACACACCAGTCCGGCCGGGTGCGCATCATCGCCTCCAGGCGGGCGCGGCCCCAGGCCGGGAAGAACTGGGTTTCATCGACGGCGCGCTCTGCTATCCAGCGCAGCGTCGAGGCATTTTCGTCCTTCTTGTGTTCCATACCGATGAACCACTGCGTCGTCGCCCGGAAGATGATCGGCGTCTTGTGACGCCAGCAATGCGGATAGCTGTGCTGGATTCGCTCGCTCTTGAGCAGCCGGCCGGCGGATTCGAGTTCCTGCAGGACCAGCGGATTGGCTTCCCATACCGTCTTGCCGGCCAGTTCGCCGACCGACAGCGCCGGCGTATTGCCAAGGAAGCGGCCGTCGTTGCCGACCGGATTATTCACCGGCAAACCGTATTTCTTGCCGATGGTGAAGTCGTCCGCACCATGCGCCGGCGCGGTGTGCACCAGACCGGTACCGGCTTCGGTGGTGACGTGGGTGCCGCAGATGATGGCAACGTCGCGGTTCTGGAACGGGTGCTTCAACAGAATCTGGTCAAGCTGGACGCCGCTACAGGAGCCGAGGACCGTGCCGTTCAGGTCATAACGCTTGAGACAGGCTTCGGCCAGTTCGCGAACCAGGATCAGCGCGCCCTTCTCCGTCTCGACCAGGTCATAGGTCAGTTCCGGATGGACGCTGACCGCTTCGTTGGCCGGCAGCGTCCACGGCGTTGTCGTCCAAATCACCGCAAAAGCCGGGCCGCGCAGATGAGACAGGCCAAAGGCGGCGGCCAGCTTGTCGGCATGGTTGTCATGGACGGCAAACGCCACATCGATGGCCGGCGAATTCTTGTCCTCGTACTCGACCTCGGCTTCGGCCAGCGCCGAACCGCAATCCAGACACCAGTTGACCGGCTTCAAGCCCTGATACAGGTAGCCCTGTTCGAGGATCTTGCCGAGCGCCCGCATTTCATCGGCTTCGGCCTTGAAATTCATGGTCAGGTAGGGATTGTTCCATTCACCCAGCACACCGAGGCGGATGAAATCCTTCTTCTGGCGTTCGACCTGTTCTGCCGCGTAGGCACGGCTCAGTTCGCGCACCTTGTCGGCGGGAATGTTCTTGCCGTGCAGTTTTTCAATCTGATGCTCGATCGGCAGGCCATGGCAATCCCAGCCCGGCACATAGGGTGCGTCGAAACCGGAGAGGGTTTTCGAGCGGACGATGATGTCCTTGAGAATCTTGTTGACCGCATGACCGATGTGGATATCGCCATTGGCGTAAGGCGGACCATCGTGCAGGACAAAGCGCGGACGGCCGGCACAAACCTCGCGGATGCGCTCGTAGAGCTTGTTCTGCTGCCACAGGCCGACCCATTGCGGCTCACGCTTGGGCAGATCGCCGCGCATCGGAAAAGCGGTATCCGGCAGGTTCAGGGTGTCTTTGTAATCAGCCATTTTGCGTGCTCACAGCGAGAAGTAGGCCCGCGCAGCCGCGGCATCAGCCGCGATCTGCGCCTTGAGGGCATCGAAATTGGGAAAGCGTTGCTCGTCGCGTAGTTTATTGACGAAACGAACGGAAATGTGCGCGCCATAAATGTCGCGGTCGAAATCGAATAAATGTACTTCCAGCAGCGGCCGGGTACCGCCGACCGTCGGCCGGATACCGAGATTGGCCACGCCGGGCAGCGGCCCGTCGCCGAGGCCGCTCACTTCCACCGCGAAAACGCCGGCCATCGGCAACGGATTATGCTTGATGCGGATATTGGCCGTGGCAAAGCCCAGCTGACGCCCGATCTTGTCGCCATGCGCGACTTGGCCGTCGATGATGTAAGGCCGACCAAGCAGGTGCGCCGCATGCGCCATGTCACCGATCGCCAAAGCCCGCCGCACCCCGGAACTGGAAACGCGTTCGCCATCCAGCGTCACGCTCTGCATCGCTTCGACGGTGAAACCGAAGCGCTGCCCGGCCGCCTGCAACAATGCGAAATTCCCGGTCCGGCCGCGACCGAAACAGAAATCGTCGCCGATGATCAGATGTTTGACCTGCAAGCCGCGAACCAGCACCTGTTCGATGAACTGATCGGCCGTCAGCGCCGCGAAAGCTGCATTGAAGCGGCACACCATGCTCTGGCTGACGCCCAGGTCGGCCAGCAACTCCAGCTTTTCACGCAGCGTGGTCAGACGGGCCGGGGCAGACTCAGGGGCAAAGAACTCGCGCGGATGTGGTTCGAAAGTCAGCACGGTCGGTGCCAACTCGAGTCGCTTGGCTGAATTCACCAGCTGCCGGAGAAGGACGGCATGCCCGAGGTGAACGCCATCGAAATTACCAATGGCAAGCACAACTGGAGCAGGGACGGGACGCGAATGACCGCGAAATACGCGCATGAGCTAAGTGTCGGGAAAAACGTTGAATTATAACGGCCGAAGGCACTTACCGGAGCGGTGATGTTGGGATTGGCGGCTCCGGGCCGACATTGCTTCGCTATAATCGTTTTCCCCTTGATTCCCCCTCGACTCCGCTCCCGATGCTTGAACTGATCAGCCACGCCTTGAAAATATCGGGACATCGAGACGTCAAGGCAATCAACTCGACAAGATATTGTTGCACCGCAGCAATATCGGGCGTACAGTGGATCTGTCTCCTCCAATCCTTCTGGAATGGAATTAAGCCCGCCGCCGTGCGGGCTCTTTTTTACCCGAGGCCAGGCACGCGAACAAGGCCGCTGTCCGCGCATCCTGATTGATCCCACCTCCCGATGCGCGCCCTTGCCCTGCTCCTTCTCGTCTTCCCATGCCTTCCGGCCTGGGCGGATGAATGCGACCAGCTACCGCTACCAGCGGTAACGGTCAAACGGCTGGACGAGCCATTCACTCTCAGCACCAAGTACAGCTACAAGGCGCTGACAAATCTGGCGACAACCCTGACGCGGCCGGGCAATCAGGTTCTCGGACTGACCCGCGGCAACGCGATTGTCAGGTTTGCGATCGATACCCCGTCCCACATCGACCGAACCGGGCGATGGGAGTGCGCCAGCCCGCAACTCACCATGACCTTCGGTTTCATGCCAATGACCGTTCATGTCGCCAAGGAGTTTCCCGCCGGCAGCTGCGCCTACCGGGAAATTTACGACCACGAAATGCGCCACGTGCAAACCTATCAGGCGCATATCGCCGCGATCGAGAAAGAACTGACCGAGGCCTTGTCCCGCCGGTTCGCCACGGGCGCCCCCTGGCGCGGCCCGGCGGGCCAGACTAGGGACTATCTGCAGCGGGAACTGGATGAGCGCTGGATGCCCTATATCAAGCGGGCAATCGGCCGTGTCGAACTGGCCCAGGCGCTGATCGACACGCCCGAGGAATACGCCCGGGTTGCGGCAAGCTGCGACGGCGAGATCAGCAACCGAACGCGCTGAGTCTATCTACGCCTCGGAAAGCGGTTTGCCAGCTGAACAGATCGTTAATCGTCCGACCCGATGCGGCGATACTGCGTAATAACCTGGTCAGGACGCGCAGGCTAATTGGACAGGGCCGTGGCTTGGCATTTGTCGCAGACATCCCACGGCAGACACTGGCAGATACGCGTTGGCACGACGTAATCGCTGCCGACGATGACTTTACCGGCCGCCTGAAGTTTGTTGCCGGGGGGGCTCTTCGGCGGTTGTTCGCCGGCCCCCGAATGGACGTGCGGGCTTGGCGCCCAGCGCGAGAACGGTGCCATATCGGTTTTGTTCTCGACGTACCAAACTTTCCGAGCCGCATCCCATCTGGCCCCCAGTTTCTTTGCCTGGTCTTTATCGGCAAAGGGAACCTGCAAGTTCGTTCTCATTTCACTCCCCGATCAGGAATTCAGCACGGATGGCAACGACCAAAAACAAAAAAGGCCTCGAATAATCAAGGCCTTTTCGTATTTTGGTGCCCAGGAAGGGACTCGAACCCCCACGGAGTTACCCGCTAGTACCTGAAACTAGTGCGTCTACCAATTCCGCCACCTGGGCACAGGTGCTAAGGGCGCGCATTATAGAGAATCCTTGGGCTTTGTGCTGAATATTTTTTGAATACCGCCGCATCACCATTTTTCCGCTGCCGAATATGCCCGGCAACCAGCAGACAACTGACGATCAGCCGAGCTGAGCCAGCTTGGCTTTCGGCCCCGGCGGATGACGAAGGAAATATTGGCGAATACCCCGCACGATCGCGTCGGCGAGTTTTTCCTGATAGGCATCGTCGTTCAGGCGACGCTCTTCTTCCGGATTCGAAATAAAAGCGGTTTCGATCAGCGCCGAAGGAATATCCGGCGCCTTCAATACGGCAAAACCGGCCTGCTCAACATAGTTTTTGTGCAGCGTGTTGATCGCGCCCAGCTCGCCAAGCAGGTATTTGCCCAGTTTCAGACTGTCGTTGATGGTTGCAGTTTGCGAGAGGTCGAGCAGTGTCCGCGCCAGGAACAGATCCTTGCTGCCAAGATTCACCCCGCCAACCAGGTCGGCCTGATTTTCGCGCTGCGCCAGAAGCCGGGCCTGCGTACTCGAAGCGCCGCGTTCGGAAAGGACAAAGACCGATGAACCACGGGCATCCGGCTTGATCCAGGCATCGGCATGGATCGACAGGAAGAGATCGGACTGGACGCGCCGCGCCTTCTGGACACGCATTTGCAGCGGCACGAAGAAATCCGAATCGCGGGTCATCACCGCCCGCATGTTCGGCTCCGCATCAATGCGGGCCTTCAGGCGCTTGGCGACTTCCAGCGTGACATTCTTTTCCTGGGAGCCGCCCTGGCCGATTGCCCCGGGATCTTCGCCGCCATGGCCGGGATCGAGGGTAATGGTAACTAGTCGGTCGACAATGGGTTTGCCGGATTTTTTGCTGGTATGCACCTCGGGCGCTTCGGGTGTTTTTCCCGGCTTGGTTTCGACCACCTGCAAATCGGCATCGGCCTGCAGCGGCTCGACCGCATCCTTGCGACCTTCGAGCAAAGCCATCAACGGGTCGGGCGGATTGATCGGATAAACGTCGAGAACCAGACGATGGCCGTATTCGCCGGCCGGCGGCAACATGAAAACCTGCGGATTGACCTTGGTCTTCAGCTCCATGACCAGACGCACGACGCCCGGCTTGAAACGGCCGGCTCGCAGCAGCTTGATGTAAGGATCGTCAGTCGCCACCTTGCGGGCGAGGCTGTCGAGCACACTGTTGAATTCAACGCCCTCGATATCGACAACCAGCCGATCGGGATTCTCAACGATGAAATGGGTGTATTTGAGCGGAGCGTCATGCTCCAGCGTAACGCGCGTGTAATCAGCAGCGGGCCAGACGCGCACGGCGAGCACCGCCGGCAATTTGGCGGCAGCGCCGGCCAGCGGCGAAACAGAGAGGATCAGCGAGGCGCCGGCGTAGCGGAGAAGCTGCCGTCGTCCGAGGCTGAGACCAGCCCTTTTATGCATTGCGTCCCTTCCGGTGTATCTGCCACGGCCTCGAGGACACGCCCGAGACCTGCATGATGAAGGCGCAGCCGCAGGTCTGGCGGCGGAACGCAGCCATGAGCACGTTCCGGCCACTCGACCAAGCAGACCGCAGTCTTGCTGAAGTATTCGTCAAAGCCCGCATCGAGAAACTCCTCTGGCGACTCGAAACGATAAAAATCAAAGTGATATAAGTATAAGCTCGAAACTACGTAAACTTCAACCAGCGAATAGGTTGGGCTTTTGACCGGTCCGCCATGGCCGAGGGCACGTATCAAGGCGCGCACCAGGGTCGTTTTGCCGGCCCCCAGATCCCCCTCGAGAAAAATTACCAGCCCGGGCTGCAGCAAAGGCGCCAGCGCTTCACCCAGACGCTGGGTGGCAGTCTCGTCTGGCAACTGGAAAACGGCGGTAACATTGGGGCTGTGCACGATCAGGACTCCACTGTGAATTACGCAGCACTTAAGGAAAATATCCGCGAGGCTGGAAAGAAACTTGGCTTTGCTGCCGTTGGCGTGGCCCGCGCCGATCCCGGCCTGGCCGCCGAACACCTGCGGCAATGGCTGGCCGAGGGCTGCCACGGCGAGATGGATTATATGGCTCGACATGCTGAATTGCGCGCGGCGCCCGGCCTGTTGCATCCGGGAACGCTGACCGTGGTATCGGCGGCTGTGGACTATCTGCCGCATGGGAAAACCGTCGATCAGCCGGAACAGGCAGCTATTTCGCGCTACGCGCAAGGGCGGGATTACCACAAGGTCGTGCGCAATCGCCTGCAAAAGCTGGCGGACGCCATCACCACAATCATCGGCCCTTTCGGATACCGTGTCTTCTCCGATTCGGCACCGGTCATGGAAGTTGAATTCGCCAGCCAGGCCGGGCTTGGCTGGCGCGGCAAGCACACCCTGTTGCTGTCGAAGGAAGGCTCTTGGCGCTTTCTCGGCGAAATCTATACCGACCTGCCATTGCCGCCCGATGCACCGATCAAGGAACACTGTGGCAGTTGCACGGCGTGCCTGGGCGCCTGCCCGACCGGCGCCATCGTCGCTCCCTACAAGGTCGATGCCCGACGCTGCATCTCCTATCTGACCATCGAACTGGCCGGAGCCATCCCCGAGGAGTTCCGGCCACTGATCGGCAACCGGATTTATGGTTGCGACGATTGCCAGTTGTGCTGCCCGTGGAACCGTTTCGCGCAAATCGGCGCCGCAGAATTCGCGCCGCGCCATGGCCTGGATACCGCCAGCTTGAGCGAATTATTCGCCTGGAGCGAAGCCGAATTCGATGACCGTCTGGCCGGCAACCCGATCCGCCGTATCGGCCATGTGCGCTGGCTGAGAAATATTGCCGTAGCACTGGGCAACGGCCCCGCTACGCTCGCTGCCAAAAATGCACTGAACACAAGAAGCGACCACCCCTCGCCGCTGGTGCGCGAGCATGTCGCCTGGGCGCTGGCCCGTCTGAGCGCCGCCTAACTGGCGTCGTCCACCTGTGTTTGCCTGACCGGCAACCAGATACGGAAAGTCGTCCCCTTGCCAAGTTCACTCTCCACTTCGATCCGCCCGTTATGCTTGGCGACGATGTTGTAGGAGACCGACAGGCCAAGGCCGGTGCCCTTGCCGACCGGCTTGGTGGTAAAAAACGGATCGAAAATACGTTTCTGATGTTCCGGGGCGATACCGCTGCCCGTGTCGGAGATCGCCACCCACACCCAATCAGCTTCGGCACCGGTGGCGAGAGTCAGCGTGCCATGCTGCGCAATCGCCTGGGCGGCGTTGACCATCAGGTTGAGAAAAACCTGGTTGAGCTGCGATGGCAAGCACTGGATCTCCGGAATATCGCCATAGAGCTTGACTACATCAGCCTTGTGCTTGATTTCATTGGTCGCCACGCTAAGGGTGGTATCAAGGCAGGTATGCAGATTGGTCTGCTGCCACTCGAGCGAACTGTCCACCCGCGAGAAATCCCGCAGATCCTGCACGATGCGCTTGACCCGTTCCAGGCCATCCCGGCTTTCCTTGAACAGTGCGGCAATGTCTTCCTTGAGGAACTCGTAATCGATCCGTTGCCGGATCGCCGGCGCCTCGGCGGCATGTTCAGCACTGCCATAGGCGTCGATCAGCGAGAACAGGCTGTCGACGTAGCGCTCAAGCGCCCCGAAATTGGAATTGACGAAACCGACCGGATTGTTGATTTCGTGTGCCACGCCGGCCGCCAATTGGCCGATGGAAGCGAGTTTTTCCGCTTGCAGCAGCTGGTTCTGGGCTTCTTCGAGCTGGTCGATGAGGTGGCGCTGCGCTGCCTTTTCCTGCTCCAGCTCGGTGATGGCGCTGGTCAGCTGACGATGATAGAGCGCCGTATCGGTGTAATCGAAGAGGGTGATGCAGACTTGCTCGACCACCTGATCAGCGCCCTTCACCGGCAGAAAGGTACAGCTCTGCTGCATCGCATCGACACCGCCGGTGACCGGCCGGTTGTGATGAAAGCGGAAAAGATAAGGGCGCTGCTCCCAGGACGTGAACGCGTAATTCTTCAGCAGGAAAACGTTGCGAATCTTTTTTTCCAGCCAGACTTGCGGCAATTCTGGAAAACACTCGAACAGATTCCGGCCAATGACTTCCGCCGCACTACGGCCGCTGTGCATGACCATGAAGTTGTTCCAGAGCACCACCTGCATGTTCGGATCGACGACAAAGATGCCGACCTCCAGCCGGTCAACGACGAAATCGAGCAGGCCGGGCGTCGCTGCAGAACTCATCAGAGGGATTCCAGGAAGCGGTCAACCGCTACCGTCAGACTCCGGATTTCTTCTTCCGGCATCAGAATCACCAGATGGCAGGCGAAACAACGCTTTTCGAGACGGAAATTCACCTCCACCAGCAGTGCGGTGGTCCACGGCACCGGCTTGCCCTGCAACAACTGCTCAAGCGGCACCGCATCGGCCATCAGCGAAGGTGCCGAGAAGCCGATGCTCAACTGCAGCTGCTCGGCGATACCGCCGAGGCAGGCCCCGACCAGAATGTTGCTGACGTCGAGCAGCAATTCGATTTCAGCGGCATGATCGAGATCGTGCTCGTAGCCCATCAGGTCGGCCAGATCGTTGCAGCGATGCTGCCCGAAAATAACCAGCGCTTCGCCACGCATGCCGCTATGAAAGGCCTGGCGCACGGTGGAAACCGTCGCCTCGCCGATCGTCCAGGCAAGCGCCGTCGGCACCTCTTCGGGCGGCACGATGAGAATGCGGGGAATCGACAACTGGACGAATTCGCCGAGCACCTGGGCAATCGTCGAACCGGCCTGGCCCATGCCGATATTGGCGATTTCCTGCAGGGCCTCCTTCTGGTCTTCGGTCAACATCAGTTCTCTCTCGGCGGTCATGTCAGACAACGATCCCGTACTGGCGGAGAACAGCTTCTATCTTGGTCGCATCGACCGGTTTCCTGACAAAGGCGATCGCTCCCATGGCCAGCACGCGATCGACTGCCGCTGGCTGAATGTCGGCCGAAACGACGATGACCAGACAGTTCATGTCCTCGCGCCGCAGGGTTTCAAGCACCTGGTACCCATCGATGTCCGGCATCGTCAGATCGAGGAACATGACTTCCACTTTGCCGGCCCGGTAGGCAGCCAGCGCTTCGGCGCCACCGGTGGCCTGGGTGATCTCGATATCCCAGTCGGCAGGCAACGCGCGAATGAGCATCTTGCGGGCAATCGGCGAGTCATCGACGACGAGAACGGAAACCGACATTATTTCTTCCAATCATCAAGACCGGCCGTATCGCCCGAAAAGCAGATCAATGGCCGCCCAGCATTGCTACAGCAGGGGTTCAACAAAGAACCTCGGCCACTATGGTTCAACCTGTTGCCACCGGCCGGGCTGAGTCGGCGCACCATTCGCTCCACGAACCGGCATAGAGCCGGGAACCGGGTAGCCCGGCAATTTCCATGGCCAGCAGATTGTGGCAGGCGGAAACCCCCGAGCCACACTGATGGACAACCTGCTCCGATGGGGAACCGGCGAGCACCGCCAGCCACTCGGCCCGCAGCTGGGCGGCCGGTTTGTAACGCCCGTCGGCCTGCAGGTTGTCGCGGAAGAACCGGTTAACCGCCCCCGGAATATGGCCACCGACACGGTCGATGGTCTCGTTCTCGCCGCGGAAACGATCCGGACTACGGGCATCGACCAGATGCATCCGCGAAGTCGCCAGAAAAGCCTGCACGTAACCGGCATCGACCATCCAGTCGCGTACTTCGGGCACGAAGGAAGCCGGGCGCAGCGTCGGCGTTTGGCGATCAAGCGCCCCACCGGCCGCCAGCCAGGCTTGCAGCCCGCCGTCGAGCAGCGCCACCCGGTCATGGCCGAGCCAGCGCAACAACCACCACAAACGGCCGGCGATCATGCCCTGGGCGTCGTCATACACCACCACCTGCGTCGCCCCGCCGATGCCGATCTCGCCCAGACGGGCCGCCAGATCGACCGGCGACGGCAGCGGATGACGACCGTTGCTGCCGGTCATCGGCCCCGAAAGGTCGCGGTCGCAGTGCAGGAAGACGGCGCCGGGAATATGCCCCTCGGCGTAGGCCCGTTCGCCATAGCCGGTATCGGCCAATTGATGACGCACGTCAACGACCAGCCAATCCGGATCACCGAGGTGAGCCTGCAGCGTCGCCGGATCGACCAGCGTTGGATAACTTACACTTCCGGCGCTAGCCATAGCTTGGCCTCCTCGACATTGGCGAACACTTCGACATCGGCATTGACAAAGGTCTGCGACAGCCAGGCACTCCAGGTCACCCACTGGCTGTCGGTAACCACGGCGATACGCTTGAAGTCGTTGGCGTGGGCACGGGAGAACTTGATCTCTTCCCAAGCGACGTCGATGGTCAGATCGGCCATCTGGCTGAGGTCGAAAAGCAGGTCAACCGGTCCCTCGAACTTGACCTTGAAATTGACGACTTCTTCAAATTCCTTGTAGTCAGCCAGCGTGAATTCACCGAATACGGAGATGCTGACGCGACTGGGTTGGTGGTCGATAACAATCATATTTTTGACTCCTTTGTTAATTATATCATTTTAATAAAGTTCAATCCTGTTCCACCGGGCTACCGCGCGAAAAATGCGTTGCCGCGATTCCGGACAGGATGATCAGCCCAATTGCCAGCCAGGCCGACGCATCGAGCACTTCGCCCCAGAATAACGCGCCGAACAGGCTGGAAAAAATTACCGTACTGTAGGCCAGCGCTGCCGACATCAGGGTTTTACCACGCGTATAGGCGCGGGTCATGGCCAGTTGGGCAACTGTGGCAAAACCCGCGACGCCGAGCAATAACAACCCGCTGCGCAGGTCGATGGCATGCAGTTCGGTGAACAGTAGCCAGACGCCGGCGCAAACGGAAGAAACCAGTGAAAAATAAAACACCGTGCGCATTTCCGATTCGCCCCGCGCCCCGAGCTCACGCACGCTGAAATAGGCCATCCCGGCCATTACGCCGGAGCCGAGACCGATCAGCCCGCCGAGCAGTTGCTCGACGTGCAGGCTGGGCTTGAGCAGCAGGGCAACGCCCAGCAGACCGACGAGCAAGGCGCCGAACATGCTGAAGCGCAGCCGGGTCCCGGCCAGCGCCAGGTAAATGGCGAGAAAAATTGCCGACGTATAATTCAGGGTCACCGCCGTCGCCAGCGGCAACAAGGTGATGGCGTAGAAGTAGGTGACGAGCGCCACGAAGCCGACCGCGCCGCGGCTGATCTGCCAGCGCCAGTGCGCCGTCTTCAGCGACACGCCATGCCAGCGCACCAGACCGAACATCAGGATCAGCGAGATGAAACTGCGATAGAAGGTGATTTCAACTGCCGAATGCGTCGCCGCTGCATACTTGACGCAGACGCCCATGCAGGCGAACAGGAAGCTGGCGGCGATCATCCACAAGGATTGCATGGCGGCTCAAATAGAAAAAAGGCGCCGGATTCTAACCCGACGCCCTGTTGTGAAGCTGCACGCCCTTAGCGTACCTCGATGTGTTGCTGCATGATCCGGCGATAGAACTCGTGGAAGTGCTGCATGCCGTCTTCCATCGGACTCTGATACGGCCCGACCTCGTTGCGCCCTTCCTTCATCAGCGCGTAGCGGCCGCGATCCATGCGTTCACCGATGTCGTCGTCCTCGATGGCGGTTTCCATATAGGCGGCGCGCTCGGCTTCAATGAAGTCGCGCTCGAAATCGACGATTTCTTCCGGGTAGTAGAACTCGACGACATTCAGCGTCTTGTTTACCCCTTGCGGGATCACCGTCGACACGACCAGCACGTGCGGGTACCACTCGACCATGATGTTCGGGAAGTAAGTCAGCCAGATGGCGCCATGCTCGGGCGTCTTGCCTTCCGACCCGTAGATGTCACGAACCGCCTTCTGCCAGCGCTCATAGACCTTGGAGCCGGATTTCTGCAACGAAGTGATGCCGACCCGCTGAACCGAATACCAGTCGCCGAATTGCCAGGTCAGATCGTCACAGGTGACGAAATTGCCAAGGCCGGGATGGTAGGGCGCGACGTGGTAGTCCTCCAGATAGACCTCGATGAAAGTCTTCCAGTTGTAGTTGCACTCGTGCATCTCGACGTGGTCGAGCTTGTAGCCCGTGAAATCGAGCTGGCTGCCGACACTCATTCCGGCCAGGTCGGCATTGGCCGAACGCGGTCCCTTGAAGAGCAGGCCGTTCCAGTTTTCCAACTTCGCCTTGTTGAGATTCAGGCAGGGATTCTGCGGAAAGTGCGGCGCCCCGATCAGTTGGCCACCGGTATCGTAAGTCCACCGGTGAATCGGACAGACGATATTGCCCTCCAACTTTCCGGAACCCTGCAACATGATCGCCTGACGATGCCGACAGACATTGGACATCTGCCAGACACCGGCGTGCTCGCCCGCAGTGCCGCCATTGAGCAGCATCTGGCCGTGATCCTTCCACTCCAGCGAACGGTAATCGCCCGCTTCTGGCACCATCAACTGATGACCGACATAACCCGGACCGGCATCGAAGATGAGCTTTTTCTCCAGCTCAAAAATCTTTTCGTCGAAATACCAGTCCACCGGCAGTTGGGAAACTGCCGGGGCCAAACGGGACAAGGTCGCCACGTCGGACATTCCGTGCCTCCAGCGGGTTAAAAGAGCGGATTTTACCCTCCCCGCGATTTGACCTGAAGCCCCTTGATGGAGTATTTTCGCGTGTTTCCCAGAATCCCGACCACATGGATCACCCCCCCATCGCCGACATGAAATTCGAGACGGCCCTTGGCGAACTGGAAAGCATCGTCCAGAGCATGGAAGGCGGCAAGCTCGAACTCGAAGATTCCATTGCCGCCTATCGCCGCGGCATGGAACTGATGCAGCACTGTCAGGCACAACTGACTGATGCCGAAGAGCAGATCCGCGTTCTCGAAAACGGGCAGTTCAAGGATGTCGACCGCGCCCTGAAAGAGATCCCCTTAGGGGGCAATACCCTGGAGACACCGTGAGCGCAATTCCATTCGCCGACTGGATGGCGGCCACGCAAGCCCGCGTTGAAACCGCCCTGGCCGGTCACCTGCCGGGCGCCGAGTGCATCCCCGCCTGCCTCCACGACGCAATGCGTTATGCCGCACTCGGTGGCGGCAAACGCGTCCGCCCGCTGCTCGCCTTCGCGGCCGGCGAACTGACCGGTGCCGCGCCGGAAAAACTCGACCTTGTCGCCTGTGCCGTCGAACTGATCCACGCCTATTCGCTGGTCCATGACGACCTGCCCTGCATGGACGATGACGTGTTGCGCCGCGGCCGGCCGACCTGCCATATTGAATACGACGAGCCGACCGCCCTGCTGGTCGGCGACAGCCTGCAAACCCTCGCCTTCGAACTGCTCGCCAGCCAACCGATCGGCGAACCGGCCGGCCAGCTGGAAATGATCGCCCTGCTCGCCCACGCCAGCGGCTCGCGCGGCATGGCCGGCGGCCAGGCCATCGACCTCGCCTCGGTCGGCACGGCGCTTGACCAGCCTGAACTGGAACTGATGCACGCGCTGAAAACCGGCGCCCTGATCCGTGCCTCCGTCCTGCTCGGCGCGCTCGCCGGCCAGCCGCTCTCGGCTGCGGAGCGGCTGAATCTCGACCGCTTCGCCAAACGGGCCGGCCTGCTCTTCCAGGTCGTCGACGACATTCTCGACTGCACGGCGAGTACCGCCACGCTCGGCAAGACGGCCGGCAAGGACGAAGCCGCCGCCAAGCCAACCTACGTCAGCCTGCTCGGCCTCGAAAATGCCCGCGCCTACGCCGACGAATTGCGCTCCGACGCACTCGCCGCCTTGTCGATTTTCGGCGAACGCGCCTCCCGCCTGACCGAACTGGCCGACTTCATCTGCCACCGGCAATTCTGAAATGAGCCCCGCCTTGCTTGAAACCATCAACAGCCCGGCCGATTTGCGCCGCCTGGATCGCAAGCAATTGCCGCAACTGGCGACCGAACTGCGCGCCTTCCTGATCGAATCGGTTGCGCAGACCGGCGGCCATCTGTCGTCGAATCTCGGCACGGTCGAACTGACGGTTGCCCTGCACGCCGTCTTCAACACGCCGGACGACCGGCTGGTCTGGGATGTCGGCCATCAATGCTACGCCCACAAGATACTGACCGGCCGCCGCGCCGGCATGAGCACGTTACGCATGCACGGCGGCGTCTCCGGCTTCCCCAAGCGCGCGGAGAGCCCCTACGACACCTTCGGCGTCGGCCACTCCTCGACCTCGATCTCGGCTGCTCTCGGCATGGCCCTGGCCGCCAAGCACAAAGGCGAAGACCGCAAGGCCATCGCCATCATCGGCGACGGCGCGATGTCGGCCGGTATGGCCTTCGAAGCCCTGAACAATGCCGGTGTCGCCGACGCCGACATGCTGGTCATCCTCAACGACAACGAGATGTCGATCTCGCCGCCGGTCGGCGCGCTGAACAATATCCTGACCCGCCTGATGTCCGGCAAGACCTACAATGCCGCCCGTTCGGCCGGTCGCCACATGCTCGGCTTTGCCCCTCCCCTGCTCGAACTGGCGCGGCGCGCCGAGGAGCACGTCAAGGGCATGATCGCTCCGGGCACGCTGTTTGAAGAATTCGGTTTCCATTACTACGGCCCGATCGACGGCCACGACCTCGACGCCCTGATCCCGACGCTGGAAAACTTGCGCAACCTGAAGGGCCCGAAGTTCCTCCACGTCATCACCAAAAAGGGGCAGGGCTACAAGCTGGCCGAAGCCGACCCGATTCTTTACCACGGCGTCGCCAAATTCGCCCCGGACGAAGGCATCAAGGCCAGCAAAGGCCCCGGCAAACTGACCTACACCCAGGTCTTCGGCGACTGGCTGTGCGACATGGCCAAGGCCGACAGCCGTCTGGTTGGCATCACCCCGGCCATGCGGGAAGGCTCCGGCATGGTGCGTTTTGCCAACGAGTATCCGAAACGCTACTTCGATGTCGGCATCGCCGAACAGCACGCCGTCACCTTTGCCGCCGGACTCGCCTGTGAAGGCCTGAAGCCGGTCGTCGCGATCTACTCGACCTTCCTGCAGCGCGCTTACGACCAGTTGATCCACGATGTCGCCCTGCAGAATCTGCCAGTCATTTTCGCAGTCGACCGTGGCGGCCTGGTAGGCGCCGATGGCCCGACCCATCACGGCACCTTCGACTTGTCCTTCGTTACCTGCATTCCGAACATGGTGGTCATGGCCCCGGCCGACGAGGCCGAGTGCCGCCAGATGCTATCGACGGCCTACGGTCACAATGGTCCAAGCATGGTTCGCTATCCGCGGGGCGGTGGCAGCGGAAAAATTCCGGCGATGGATCTGACGCCACTGCCCGTTGGCAAGGGAGAAATTCGCCGTAACGGCCGGGACATCGCCCTGCTCGCCTTCGGCAGCCTGGTGTCGGCGGCACTGGCGGCCGGCGAGGAGCTGGACGCGACGGTGGCCAATATGCGCTTCGTCAAACCGATCGATGCCGAGCTGATTGTTGAACTCGCCGGGAACCATTCGCTGCTCGTCAGCATCGAAGAAAATGCAGTGATCGGCGGCGCCGGCTCGGAAATCGAGCGCGTGCTTGCCGAGCACGGCCTCACCGTACCGCTGATCCGCCTCGGCCTGCCCGACCGTTTCATCGACCACGGCGAACAAGGCCAGCTTCTTGCAGAAGTCGGCCTCGACAAGGACGGCATCGTGGGTGCCATACGCGCCCGAACCAACAGACAATAAACGAAAAACAGACATGAACAGCCCTACTCCAATCCCCGACGTTCAAAACTCCGTCGATACACGCCAGCTGGCCATCAACAAGGTCGGCATCAAGGCGATTCGCCACCCGATCAAGGTCCAGGACAAATCGACCGGCGTGCAGCACACGATCGCCGTTTTCAACATGTATGTCGGCCTGCCGCACAACTTCAAGGGCACGCACATGTCGCGCTTCGTGGAAATACTGAACAGCCACGAGCGCGAGATTTCCGTCGAGAACTTTCCGGTCATGCTGCGCGACATGGTGCTCAAGCTCGAAGCGGAAACCGGTCACATCGAGATGAACTTCCCATATTTCATCAACAAGACCGCCCCGGTCTCCGGCGTGCAGAGCCTGATGGATTACGACGTGACCTTCATCGGCGACATCTGCCACGGCGAAATCGCCACCTCGGTCAAGGTCGTCGTACCGGTGACCAGTCTCTGCCCCTGCTCGAAGAAGATTTCCGAATACGGCGCCCACAACCAGCGCTCGCATGTCACCGTGACGGCACGGACCAACGATTTCGTCTGGATCGAGGAAATCGTCCAGTTGGTCGAACAGGAGGCCTCTTGCGAACTGTTCGGCCTGCTCAAGCGCCCCGATGAGAAATACGTTACCGAGCGCGCCTACGACAACCCGAAATTCGTTGAAGACATGGTCCGCGACGTTGCCGCCCGCCTCAACGCCGAAGGCCGCATTGACGCATACGTTGTGGAGTCGGAGAACTTCGAGTCTATCCACAACCATTCGGCTTATGCCCTGATCGAGCGCGACAAGAAGAATTCTGCCGCACACCCGTAATACCAGGCAAAAGCCGGCAATAAAAAAGGGCGCCGAGGCGCCCTTTCTTCAATCCCAAGAAATCGCTTAAACAGCAGCGACCGTCTTGCGAACCAGCTTTTCCTTGATCCGTGCGGACTTGCCCGAACGCTCGCGCAGGTAGTACAGCTTGGCGCGACGAACATCGCCACGACGCTTCACTTCGACGGAAGCAACCAGCGGGGAATAGGTCTGGAAAGTACGCTCGACACCTTCGCCGGAAGAAATCTTGCGGACGGTGAAAGCAGAGTTCAGACCGCGGTTACGCTTGGCGATGACGACGCCTTCGTAAGCCTGCAGACGCTCGCGATTGCCTTCCTTGACCTTGACCTGAACGACGATGGTGTCGCCCGGTGCGAAGTCGGGAAGGGTCTTGCCCAGACGGGCAATTTCTTCTTGTTCCAGTTGTTCAATCAGATTCATGTGAGATCCTTAAATTTATAAAAACTTACTCACCGCATTGCTCCTCTCCGACGATTTCCGTGAGGAGTTGCGTTTCTTCCGCGTTCAACACGCGGTGCGCCAGTAAATCCGGCCGGCGCTTCCGGGTCCGGGCCAGCGCCTGTTTCAGCCGCCAGCGTCGAATTCTTTTGTGGTCGCCCGACATCAACGCCGCCGGCACCGCCACGCCCTCGTAAATCTCGGGCCGCGTGTAGTGCGGGCAATCCAGCAGACCACCGACAAACGAATCTTCCACCGCCGAAGCGGCATCGCCCAATACGCCCGGCAACTGGCGGACGACGGCATCAATCAGGGCCATCGCCGGCAACTCGCCGCCAGACAGGACAAAATCTCCGATCGATATCTCTTCATCGACACAGCGCTCGATCAAACGCTCGTCAATTCCTTCATAACGACCGCAAAGCAGGATCAAGCCCTCCTCGCCGGTCGCCAACTGCATCACCCGCTGATGGGTGAGCGGCGCGCCCTGCGGCGAAAGGTAGATGACCCGGCTCTTCGCCAGGCCTGCCTCGCGCTGCTCCGCCTTGGCTGCAGCTATCGCCCGCTCCAGCGGCCCTGGCTGCATCAGCATGCCCGGCCCACCGCCAAAGGGACGATCATCCACCCGCCGCCAGGCATTCTCGGCGAAATCGCGTGGATTCCAGCCTTGCCAGACCCAGCGCTGTTCTTCCAGCGCCCGGCGGGTAATACCGCTCTCTGTTACAGCAACGAACATCTCCGGGAAGATGGTAATGCAGTCAAACCGGATCACCAGTCGCCGCCCCACTCCACCCGAATAAGCCCTGCCTTCTTGTCCACCGTCAGCACTACCGCCGAAACAAAAGGCAACAGGCGTTCCGTTTCATCATCCGCCACAACGCGCAAAACGGAGTTCGCGCCGGTTTCGATCAGGCTGGCTACTTTACCCAGCCGCTCGTCTGCGGTGTTGATAACATCCAGGCCGATCAGATCGCCCCAGTAATACTCATCATCCTTTGTGGACGGCAACGAATCGCGCGGTGCGCCAACGAGTATCCCCTTCATGGCTTCAGCAGCCGTCCGATCGGGTACCCCATCCAGCAACACAACCACGCCACCGCTATGCGCTTTCAAGGCTTTCAGCCCGCACTCGCGCCACGGCTCGCCTTCCCTGCAAATCCACCAGACGGGCATCTCGGCCCAGGCCAGCGGATCGTCGCCAAAGGTTTGCAGCCTGAGCCAGCCCTGAATCCCGTAAGGATCGAGCAGTCGACCCAGAACAACGATATCGTTACTGGCCAAAGCCGGAACTACTTAAGCGACCTGCTGGGCAGCGTGTTGCTTGACCAGGCGAGCAACGGTCGGGGACAGCTGGGCGCCATTCTGTTGCCAGTAGGTCAGACGATCCACGGAAATGCGCAGGCTTTCAGCGTTACCGGAAGCAACCGGGTTGTAGAAGCCGATACGCTCAACGAAACGACCATCACGACGATTACGGGAATCGGCAACAACCATGTTGTAGAAAGGGCGCTTCTTGGCGCCGCCACGGGCAAGACGGATAACAACCATCGTTATACTTTCGTTAGCTGGAAAAAAGACCCGGAATTATAGCGCTTTACCAAGGAAAAACAAGACCACTATCGGGAAGATGCCGAATCCATGTCGACCGGAAAAACCCGCATATTTGCCGAATGCGCCGCGCTGTGGCGAATATGTAAATTTTTGTTATCCTGACCGGGAAATGAGTCCCCCGCCGAGCCGCCCCCCACTACCAGCTACCGAACCCAACATCAAGAGCATTCTTGAATGGCTGGCTTTGGCACATGGGCGTGTCGGCGCCGAAGATGCCGATCAGCTCTACCGTCAGTTGCTGCTGTTGCGACAAGCAGCGATTCCGAGCCCCCAACGCATCAAGCTTCTCGATTTGCTGTACGGTCACGCCGAGCGAATCGTCAATGCCGAGTTGCCCAAACTCCACCAGGTCTCCTTGCCGGTGTCCCGCAAACTTCGCCAGCGCGTCAAGTTGATGCTCGAGCTGCTGGCCATCCTGACTCAGGATTATTTCAACACGCTCGCCGTCCTCTTCGACCCGGAAGGTTCGCAGACACTTCGCACGCCGCACATTTCGCTGCTTCGCGCCATGCATGCCATCGCCTGGCAGATCAGGATTTACCACCTGATTGCCGCACCGACCGGCATCGGCCTCTGGCAACAATTGCACGCCGCACTCCGCAACGCCCGTCGCCTCGGTCTCGACAACTTCCCGGGACCGCACGGAGAGACTAGCATCCAGCGTGCCTACACCAACATACTGCTGGCGGCGATTGCCCAGCCAGCGTCGTTTTCATCGGCCGAACTCGAGTTCATCAGCGACTATATCGACCTTAGCCCGCTCTCCCTGGAATTGCTTGACGCCCCGCCACCTGGCAGCACCGGGATATTCTGGATCGACCTCGACAAGGACTTCCCGGCGCACGCCCTGATTCGTCGACTGCCCGGCGCCGATAGCCAGATTCTCTACTTTTCGCCTGACGCGATGGCCGAGAAGGCGATCCTGCACCATTCCGAACTCGCCAGAGGCATCCCGGCCTCGGCACTGGGCTTGCCGCCTTTTGCCGACACCCATGCCGGCCAAGGCGTTTTGCAGCGCCTTGCCACCCTTTGGGGACAACCAGCCAAGCGCAAATTCCCCCGGCGACGGCAGTCCTATCGCGCCAGCCTCTGCCTTGGATTCGACAAGCTCTGGCAGCTGATCAAAACCCCCGAGGCAGATGTCGATATCAGCGAATGGATGGTAACCAACGAAAGCCCCGATGGTTATGCGCTGATGCATATGTCCGGCACCACGGAAGACCTGCGGATCGGCGACATTGTCGCGCTCCAGCCCCTCGGCGAGCGGGCCGAGGCGCCGGCGGAGTGGCACATCTGCATCATCCGCTGGGCCATCTCGGAAAACCCGGAACACGTCGAACTCGGCCTGCAATTGCTGGCCACCAACGCCATCGCCGCTGAAATCACCCAGCCCTCCGACTTTACCGCAGGCAGTGTCGCCGCCCTGATCCTTCCGCAAATACCGCCGCTCCGCCTGGCCGAATCGCTCGTCGTCCCGATCGGTATCCTGAAGGAAAACACCGGCCGCATTGTCGTGCTGGTGGAAAAGGACAATTTGGAAATCCGCGAGGTCCACGCCACAAGCCTGGACGAGCAAACAAGCCTCATTGAGGTGTTCAGCGTGCAGCCTGACGACTCAGCTTAGCAACCATCAACCCGCCAAACAGGACAATCGCCCAAGACAGGTGCAGCCAGATCAGAAACACCGGGAATGCGGCAAACGCGCCATAGATGCTTTTGAGCATCGCCGAACTGACCAGATAAAGCTCGAATATTTTCTGCATGGCTGAAAACGCCAGGGCTGCAAAAACACCACCGAGCACCGCCGCACGGCGCGACACCATGGCATTCGGCACGGAATAATAAAGAAACGAAAAAAACAGGCCTAACAGAATCAGCGAGACGGCTTTCAGCAACAAGCGCCTAAGCCAGACCGATTCGTCAAACAAGCCCAGCGAAGTACTGACGGCAAACGACATGGCGGCAGCCACCGCCCCGAGAACAAAAGGCCATACCGCCATGGCAAAAGCGTAGAGACGAAGACGGGCCAGCAGCGGCCGCGGTTTCACCCGCCACAGGTGGTTGAAGGCACGCTCGATGGTGTTCATCAGCAGGAACGCCGTCACGCTCAGGACACCAACCCCGGCCAAGGTCAATTGCTGCGCCTTGTGGGAAAACCGCCCGATACTCCCGGCGATCGCGCCGGCCGCCCCGGCCGGCAAGAGAGCCTCGCGGACCAGTAGGTCAAGACGGGCGATCAGAAGATTCAGGTAGGGCACCGCATCAGCCACCGAAAGCACCACCGTGACCAGCGGAACAAGGGCCATCAGCGTCGTGAACGCCAGCGCCGAACTGGTCTGCATCATGTTCTCGCTGCGAAAACGCCGGAAGACACCGTCTTCTCGAACGTCTCTGCTGGCGTTGCGGCGGTGTCGGGAGTGCATTCGCATGGGGCCGTATAATAGCCGACCATGTCAGACATCCTCATCCTCTATTACAGCCATCGCGGCTCGGTGCGTTCGATTGCCGAACGCATTGCCCGCGGCATCGAATCGGTGCCCGGCATGCAGGCCCGCATGCGTACCGTACCCAAGGTTTCCACCGTCTGCGAAGCCAGTGAGGCCCCGGTACCCGACAGCGGCGCCCCCTATGTCGAAGCCGCCGATCTTGAAGAATGTGCCGGCCTGGCGCTGGGCAGCCCGGTTCGCTTTGGCAACATGGCGGCACCGATGAAATATTTCTGGGACGGCACCATCGCCGCATGGCAGAACGGCACACTGGCCGGCAAACCAGCCTGCGTCTTTACCTCCAGTTCGAGCCAGCACGGCGGCAATGAATCCACCCTGCTCTCGATGATGCTACCCCTACTACATCACGGCATGCTGGTTACCGGCCTGCCCTTCACCGAACCGGATCTCGGCGGAACAACAACGGGCGGCACCCCCTACGGTCCGAGCCACGTCTCCGGCGCCGATGGCAACCCGCGTCTTTCCGACGCCGAAAGCCGGCTCGCCTTTAGCCAGGGCAAACGCCTGGCCATTCTTGTAGAAAAACTGAGCAGACCGTGACCGCAACCCGCTATCAACTTATCACCAGCAGCAGCCTGATCGCGCTGATTTTCCTTTGCCTGGCCTGGGAAGGCTGGCTGGCACCGTTGCGCCCCGGTGGCTCATGGCTGATTCTGAAAGCCGCCTTTTTGCTGCTGCCACTCTTCGGTGTCCTGCGCGGCAAGCGTTACACCTACAAATGGTTGTCGCTGTTCATCCAGTTTTACCTGCTCGAAGGCCTGACCCGCGCCACCAGTGATGCCGGTCTGTCGCAACTACTGGCCATTGGCGAAACGGCTTTGGCCGGGGTCGTCTTCTTCTCGGCAATCCTCTACATCCGGGCAACCCGCCTCGCCCCTGAAAAAAAGGCCGCCCAGCAGAACTGAAGCGGCCTTTCGCTGAGCGCGGACGATCAGATATCGCCCTGCGCCCGCACCTTGTCCAGCGTTGAATGCAGCTTGTTCAGCGCATTGAGATAGGAGCGCGCCGAGGCAATCACGATGTCCGTATCGGCGCCGTTACCATTGACGATACGGCCACCCTTACTCAGACGCGTCGTCACCTCACCCTGGGCATCGGTGCCGGTGGTAATGGCATTGACCGAGTAGAGCAACAGCTCCGCCCCGCTCCTGGCAATCCGCTCGATCGCCTTGAAGGTCGCGTCGACCGGGCCGCCGCCATCGGCCTCGCCCTGCTGCTCGACGCCGCCGACATTGATGGTCACCTTGGCATGCGGCATCTCGCCGGTTTCCGAACAAACATGCGAATAGACCAGCTTGTAATGCTCATGCTCGGGCGTGACCAATTCGTCGGAGACCAGCGCCTGCAGGTCCTCATCGAAAATCTCATGCTTGCGATCCGCTAGCTCCTTGAAACGGGTGAAAGCCGAGTTCAGGGCCTCATCGCTTTCCAGTTCGATACCGAGTTCCTGCAAGCGCGACTTGAAAGCGTTGCGGCCGGAATGTTTGCCAAGCACCAACTTGTTCTGCGACCAACCCACATCCTGCGCCCGCATGATCTCGTAAGTTTCGCGATGCTTCAGCACGCCATCCTGGTGGATACCGGATTCATGGGCGAAGGCATTGGCGCCGACCACGGCCTTGTTGGGCTGGACCGGATAGCCGGTAATCTGCGACACCAGCTTGGAGGCCGGCACGATCTGCGTGGTATCGATCCGGGTTTCCACCGGGAACACATCGCTCCGCGTCCGCACTGCCATCACCACTTCTTCCAGCGAAGCATTGCCCGCCCGCTCGCCCAGGCCGTTGATCGTGCATTCAACCTGCCGCGCGCCAGCCAGCACAGCGGCCAGCGAATTGGCGACGGCCAGGCCAAGATCGTTGTGACAATGCACCGACCAGATCACCTTGTCGGAATTCGGCACCCGTTCGATCAATTGCCGAATGGTTTCGGCGTATTGCGATGGAATGTTGTAGCCGACGGTATCCGGCACGTTGATCGTCGTTGCGCCAGCCTTGATCACTTCGTCGCAAATGCGGACGAGGAAATCGATTTCCGAACGCCCGGCATCTTCTGCCGAAAACTCGACGTCATCGGTGTATTCGCGCGCCCAGCCGATCGACTTGACGGCCTGCTCGACCACTTGATCCGGCGACATGCGCAGCTTCTTCTCCATGTGAATCGGCGAAGTGGCGATGAAGGTATGGATGCGCCCCGATTTGGCCGGCTTGATCGCATCTCCCGAACGCCGGATGTCGTTTTCGTTGGCCCGAGCCAACGAGCAGATGGTCGAATCCTTGATGATCTGGGCGATCGAATGGATCGAATCGAAATCGCCGGGCGAAGCCGCCGCAAAACCCGCTTCGATCACATCGACCCGCATCTTTTCCAGCTGCCGGGCGACGCGAAGCTTTTCTTCCTTGGTCATCGATGCGCCCGGGCTTTGCTCGCCGTCGCGCAGGGTGGTGTCAAAAATAACCAAATGTTGTTTCATGCTCTACTCCCGGAATTACAGGGCCTTGCGTTTGAACAGACCGATGGCGGCCAGCACGTAGCCAGACAGGCCGTAAAGGACAAAGAACCCGAACAGGGCGATTTCCGGACTATAGGCCACCAGCGCAAAACCCAGGGCGATGGCGGCAATCACGAAGAAGGGCACGCTTTTCTTCAGATTGACGTCCTTGAAACTGTAATAGCGAATATTGGACACCATGGTGACGCCGGCCAGGATGGTCAGCACACAGGCCAACACACGGACATCGCTGCCGGCCACACCGGAAACGATCATCACCCAGACCAGCCCGGCAACCAGGGCTGCGGCGGCCGGCGAAGGCAAACCCTGGAAGTAGCGTTTGTCCATCACTTCCAGCGTCGTGTTGAAACGCGCCAAGCGCAAGGCTGCACCGGCACAGTAGATAAAGGCAGCAATCCAGCCGAGTCGCCCCATGTCCTGCAGGGCCCACTCGTACATCACCAGCGCCGGAGCGGCGCCAAAGCTGACCATGTCCGACAACGAATCGTATTCGGCACCAAAGGCCGACTGGGTATGCGTCAGACGGGCCACCCTGCCGTCCAGTCCATCGAGCACCATGGCGATGAAGATCGCCATCGCCGCCCGCTCGAAATCGCCTTGCATCGCCTGGACGATGGCGAAAAATCCGGCAAACAGTGCCGCCGTGGTAAACAGGTTGGGCAGCACATAAATACCGCGCCGCTTGAGTTCGGGATTGAACAGGGTCTTACGGGGCTTTAGTTCGGTCATTGCAATCGGGATTCCGGCAAGAAGACGAAGGATACATCCGACGTCATCAACAATCCTCAAATGAAAAGGGCGGTGCAGCTAGCCACACCGCCCAAAGCCAAGGTAGCGCAAGCGATTCGCGCTACCATGCCGGCATAGAACGATCAGTTCTTGGTCTGATCAACCAGCTTGTTCTTCTTGATCCACGGCATCATGTCACGCAGCTGACCGCCAACCGTCTCGATCGGATGCACGGCGTTCAGACGACGGCGAGCCGTCATCGACGGATAGTTGGTCTTGCCTTCCTGAATGAACATCTTGGCGTATTCGCCGGTCTGGATGCGCTTCAGGGCGTTGCGCATGGCTTCGCGGGACTTGTCGTTGATGACTTCGCTGCCGGTCACGTACTCGCCGTATTCGGCGTTGTTCGAGATCGAGTAGTTCATGTTGGCGATGCCGCCTTCGTACATCAGGTCGACGATCAGCTTCAGCTCGTGCAGGCACTCGAAATAGGCCATTTCCGGAGCGTAGCCGGCTTCGGTCAGGGTCTCGAAGCCCATCTTGACCAACTCGACGGCGCCGCCGCAGAGCACGGCCTGTTCGCCGAACAGATCGGTTTCGGTTTCTTCGCGGAAATTGGTTTCAATGACGCCACCCTTGGTGCCGCCGTTGGCCGCAGCGTAGGACAGAGCGATGTCCTTGGCCTTCTTGGTGACGTCCTGATACACGGCGATCAGGGACGGCACGCCGCCACCCTTCAGGTACTCGGAACGCACGGTGTGACCGGGGCCCTTCGGGGCGACCATGATGACATCGACGTCGGCGCGCGGCACAACCTGGTTGTAATGGACGTTGAAGCCGTGAGCGAAGGCCAGGGCAGCGCCCTTCTTCAGGTTCGGGGCGACTTCTTCGTTGTACACCTGCGGAATGTTCTCATCCGGCAACAGCATCATGACGACATCGGCGCCCTTGACGGCCTTGGCGATCTCTTCAACTTTCAGACCAGCCGCTTCGGCCTTCTTCCAGGAAGCGCCATCCTTGCGCAGGCCAACGGTAACCTTGACGCCGGAGTCCTTCAGGTTCTGGGCGTGGGCATGGCCCTGCGAGCCATAACCAACGATAGTGACCTTCTTGCCCTTGATGAGGGAGAGATCGGCGTCCTTGTCGTAATAAACTTTCATGAAATCCTCTTTACAGATAGTTAGATTTTGAGAATACGATCGCCGCGACCGATGCCACAGACACCAGTACGGACGGTTTCGAGAATCAGGCCGGCATCGATTGCCGCAATGAAGGAGTCAAGCTTGGCACTCGATCCGGTCAACTCGATTACATAGGTCGATTCCGTAACGTCGATGATCCGGCCACGGAAAATATCGGCCATCCGCTTCATCTCTTCGCGGTCCTTGCCGGTGGCGCGAACCTTGATCAGCATCAGTTCGCGTTCGACATGGGCAGCTTCGGAGAGATCGACAACCTTGACCACATCAACCAGCTTGTTGAGCTGTTTGGTGATCTGCTCGAGCACCTCGTCGGAACCCCGGGTCAGGATGGTCATCCGCGACAGCGAGGGATCTTCCGTCGGTGCCACGGTCAGCGATTCGATATTGTAGCCGCGTGCGGAGAACAGTCCGGCCACGCGGGAAAGAGCACCTGATTCGTTTTCGATCAGGATGGAAATGATGTGTCGCATATTCTTTTCCTCCCCCGCTTACAGTTCTTCAGCGAGGATCATTTCGGTCAGGCCCTTGCCCGCCGCCACCATCGGGAAGACATTGGCACCCGGATCGATGATGAAGTCCATGAACACCAGATCGTTCTTGTGCTCGGTAAAGGCCTTGCGCAGCGCCGGCTCGACATCTTCCGGCTTCTCGATCTTCATGCCGACGTGGCCATAGGCTTCCGCCAGTTTGACGAAGTCGGGCAGCGAGGTGACGTAGGATTGCGAATAGCGTTTCGAGTAGAACATTTCCTGCCACTGGCGGACCATGCCCAGCATGCCGTTGTTCAGGTTGATGATCTTGATCGGCAGCCCGTATTGCTTGCAGGTCGACAATTCCTGGATACACATCTGAATCGACCCCTCACCGGTAACACAGGCGACTTGCGCCTCCGGATTGGCCATCAGAACACCCATGCCATAAGGCAAACCGACCCCCATGGTCCCCAGGCCGCCGGAATTGATCCAGCGCCGTGGCTTGTCGAACTTGTAGTACTGGGCGGCAAACATCTGGTGCTGGCCGACATCGGAGGTTATGAAAGCATCACCACCGGTCACTTCGTAAAGTTTCTCGATCACGTACTGCGGCATGATGTGCTCGGACTGCTTGTAGCGCAGGCTGTCACGACCCCGCCACTCGTCGATCTGCTTCCACCAGCCAGCAACTTCCGGATCGCACTTGAAGCCTGCGTCGAGCAGTTTGAGAATTTCGTCGAGCACATCGGCAACATTGCCGACGATCGGTACATCGACCTTCACCCGCTTGGATATCGACGACGGGTCGATATCGATGTGGATGACGCGACGTTTTTCCTCACCAAAATGCTCGGGATTGCCGATCACTCGGTCATCGAAGCGCGCGCCGACCGCCAGAATCACGTCGGAATAATGCATCGCGTTGTTGGCTTCAAATGTACCGTGCATGCCGAGCATGCCGACAAACTGCCGGTCGGTCGCCGGGTAGCTACCCAAGCCCATCAGGGTATTGGTTACCGGAAAATTGAGCTTGCGGGCCAGTTGCGTCAGCTTGTCTGCGGCATCGGAAAGAATCACGCCACCACCGGCATAGATGATCGGACGCTTGGCCTCGAGCAGAAGCTGGACGGCTTTCTTGATCTGGCCGAGATGCCCCTTGACCACCGGGTTATACGAACGCATCTGAATGGTCTTGGGGTAGTCAAATTCGCACATCTGGGCGGTTATATCCTTGGGGATATCAACCACCACCGGACCGGGACGCCCGGTCGCCGCGATGTGGAAGGCTTTCTTGATGGTGACCGCCAGATCCTTGACGTCCTTGACCAGGAAATTGTGCTTGACGCAGGGCCGGGTGATGCCGACCGTGTCGCACTCCTGGAAAGCATCCTGACCAATGGCGCCAGTTGGCACCTGCCCGGTGAGGACCACCATCGGGATCGAATCCATATACGCCGTCGCGATGCCGGTGATGGTATTGGTCACCCCGGGGCCGGAAGTCACCAGCGCGACACCGACTTTTTGCGAGGAACGCGAATAGGCATCAGCCGCATGGACCGCTGCCTGTTCATGGCGAACCAGGATGTGCTTGACCTGATCCTGCTTGAAAAGGGCATCATAGATGTGCAGAACGGACCCACCCGGGTAACCGAATACACAATCGACCTTTTCTTCTTGCAGGCACCTGATTACAATTTCCGCACCGCTGATCATCATTCTTGAGCCCAAAAAGCTGTTGCCTAAAAGGGCGTAACCTTAATCGACCGCCCCCTTGTCGGTCAAGGTTTCCTAGTATGACCACTTAATGCTCAAGGCTTTTACTGGAAGAGGTTACCCTGGCATCATCCCAACAACTTTCCAGTTTTCTCGAACTGGTCGAGCGTCGAGCATTCAAGCAGGCAATGTACGCTGTCCGCGAAGAAGAGGCGGCCCTGGACATTGTCCAGGATGCGATGCTGAAGCTGGCCGAGAAATATGGCGACCGACCCGAGGAAGAGTTCCCCATGCTCTTCCAGCGCATCCTGCAAAACACCATCCGCGATTTTTACCGGCGCAGCAAGGTACGCTCGATGTGGACCACGCTGCTCTCCGCATTCACGCCGAACGACGACGAGGACTATGACCCACTCGAAACGCTGGCCGCCGACGAAGACGACGCCGGTCCGAGAACGCCGGAAAGCAAATTGCTCCAGGCCCAGACACTGAACCTGATTGATGCGGAAATTAAAAAACTGCCAACGCGTCAACGTGAAGCCTTCCTGATGCGTTACTGGGAGGACATGGACGTCGCTGAGACCGCAGCGGCGATGGGCTGCTCAGAAGGCAGCGTGAAGACCCATTGCTCGCGCGCCACCCACGCGCTGGCAGCCGCCCTGTCGGCGAAAGGTATAAGGCTATGAACGAAGAACGCTATGCCCAGCACGTTCGGCAAGTGCTGAACCACGGACTGAACGACATTCCCCCGGCGGCCGCGCGGCGCCTCGAGGCGGCACGTCACCTCGCACTATCCAGGCAGAAACAGGTCGAGCCACGGCTGGCCCTGGCCGGCTTCGGCGCCTACGCTTTCAAAAGCGGCTCACCGATCCCCTATCTCAAGCAAACGCTTTCGATTGTCGCGCTGTTGCTCGGCATGTGGCTTTCCTTCTATTGGCACAGTGTTCAGTATGTAACCGAACTGGAGCAGGTTGATACAGCCCTGCTCGCCGACGATCTACCACCGGAAGCTTTTCTGGATAATGACTTCTTCGAATGGCTAAAAGACGACTCGTCGGCGGAGTGATCCTCTGCATGGCGCTGGCGGCCTCGGTGGTCGCTGCGCCACCGACCACGGCCATCATTGGCACCCCTCCCCAGCCTGACTGGGTTCAGTTAAGCGCGCCGCAAAAATCCATCCTCGCCCCCCTTGCCAAGGACTGGAGCAAGATGGACAACATCGGCAGAAAAAAATGGCTGGGTATTGCCGAACGCTATCCGGCGATGAAACAGGATGAGCAGCAGCGCATGCAGGAACGGATGCGCGAGTGGGTGGGCCTGACGCCGGAACAGCGGGCGAAGGTGCGCGACACTTACAAGGATTTCAAACAACTGCCTCCTGAACAGAAGAAATTGGTCAAGCAAAAATGGGAGGCGTATTCCAGTCTTCCTGCCGAAGAGAAACAGCGTCTGCGCGACACAGGAAAGTCTGCCCGCTTACTCGCGCCGCCACCCGAAGCAGCCGCGCCGACATCAGACAGCCCCTCCAGGGGTAGCCCTGAGAACAACGCCTTACCCACACCTTCCGCCAACGAGGCGACCAGGAATCAATGACTCTGAATTTACCCGGAATTGGCCGCCGCCTGGCCAGCATGCTGTATGAAGGACTGGTCGTTTTCGCCGTACTGCTCGTCGGCTTCCTCTTCCCGCAAATCGTACTTGCCGGTTTCGGCATGGGCATGAGCGCCAAACTGCTGTGGCTGCACGTTGTCGTGCTGCTGATGGGGTATTTTGTCTGGTTCTGGCTGAACGGCGGACAAACACTACCGATGAAAACCTGGAAATTGCGCATTGCCAATCCCGATGGCAGCCCGCCCCGCCCGCTGCAAGCGCTGTTGCGCTATCTGGCGGCCTGGCCGAGCGTCATGCTACTTGGCGTCGGAATTCTGTGGGCCTTGATCGACCCGGACAAGCAGTTCCTGCATGACCGGATCGCAGGCACGCGAATCGTTAGCGCCAACGACTGATCAACGTCGCTCGACCCACCACAGCATGCCAATGGCGGCCAGCAGGAATATTGCCGAAGGCAAGGTTGCGCTGGCGAAAGGCGGCCACGAGTTGATTGTACCCAGGTTGGAGAAAAGCCCGTTCAAGGCATAGAAAAGTATGCCCAGCATCACACCGGCGAAAATCTTCAGACTGACCCCACCCACTCGGTTGTGGGAGTAACCAAACGGCAAGGCAAGCGCCACCATGACCAAGGCGGCAAGTGGATAGACCAGCTTTTTCCAGATGGCAATCTCATAGCGTTCGGTCTTTTGCCGATTTTCCGACAAATGCTGGTTGTAGTTGAGCAGCCCGTAAAGCGACATTTTGTCCGGCGACACCATCAGGAGCGCCAGTAAATCCGGGGTAACCGCCGAATGCCAATCAGCCGCTTCGCTTCGCTCAACTCGCGAGGAATCGCCGACCAGTATCGTTCTGACGACATCTTTCAGGACCCAACGTCCGGGAGGCTGGAAACTGGCCTCGGCGGCATCGGTTACCGACTCGAGCGCATTCTTCCCGTCAAACCGGTAAATTCTGATTTTTTCCAGGCTGGCATCAGGCATTGCCTTCTGAATATTGATGAAATCCCGCCCGTCCTTGAGCCATAACCCCGTCTCAAAACCGCTTTGGGCAATCACCTTGCTCATCGCCTTGGCTTGAATCTCCTGCGCCAGACGCTCGGAAAACGGCACCAAGCCTTCTCCAACTATAAAAGTCAGTACAACCAGGGCACCAGCCACCCGGAACAAGGTCATTAACAGATCGCGCGTCGTTAGTCCCGACGCCCGCAAGACGGTAATTTCCGAGTGGCGGGCCAGCGTAGAAAGCGCATAGAGGGTCCCGATCAGCACCGCGATCGGCACCAACTCGTAAACCAGCCCGGGCAACTTGAGCGTCACGTAAAGCAACGCATGGCTCAACTGGTAACCACTCTTGCCAATGCTGCGTAATTCATTGATCAGATCGAAAAAACTGAACAAGGCGATAAATGCAGCCAGCACAAGAAAAATGGCGGCAAATATTTCGCGCATCAGGTAACGCTGATACAGCTTCAGGCGAAACATCAGGCCTTCCTCCGTCGCCACGGCATCCGCAAGGCAATTCTTTGATAGAACATCAGGAATAGCGGCAACAGCATCAGGGCATGCACCGCCCAGACACCGACCCAGAATGACAATTTGCCTTGGGCAACCCAGGCTTGGCTGACCGACAACAGATTGCTGTAAATGGCGTAGATCAGAATCGCAATAAGCATATTGATCGAGCGCCCGGCCCGCGGATTGACGTAGGAAAGCGGGATGGCCAGCAAGGCCAGAATCAACGCCGATACCGGCATGCCTATGCGCCAGAGCAATTCACCACGGGCCTGATTGCTACGGTCGCTGACCAGTTCGGTAATCGGCATGCGATTCGGTGAATTTTCAGCCGGCCTGGCTTCGCCATCCTCGGTACGAACGCGATAGCGCTCGAACTCCATCACTTTGAAGGCTGGCGTTCCGGGTTCGACTTCGTACCGGCGCCCGTGCTCAAGCACGACAAAACGGTCGCCATTCTCGGCGACTTCCTGATGGCCTGAATCCGACATCACCACGCCCAGCTTGCCATCCTGGAGCGAAGCAACGAAAACATTACCAACCTTGCTGGCATCTTCGGCCAACGCTTCGACAAAAAAGACACGCCGCCCCTTCTTTGCCTCACGGAAAGCACCCGGTGAAACCTGCGACAGCTCGCTGCGGGCCGCCAGCTTCTGCTTGTAATCGGCCGTACTGTAATTCGCCCAGGGCGACAAAAACCCGGAAAGCACTGCGATGGCGAGCACAACGGGCAAGGAGAATTTCAATACCGGCCGCATCCAGGCGGTCAATGGCTGACCGCAGGAGAACCAGACGACCATCTCGGAATCCCGGTAGGCCCGCGACAAACTGAGCAAAATGGAGACAAAAAGCGTCAACGAGAGCAAAACGGGCATGAAGTTCAAGGCGGCAAAGCCGAGCAGCGAGGCCACGGCTTCAGGCGCAATGGTTCCGCCGGCTGCATCTTTGAGCAGTCGGATCAACTGGGTGGAGGTCAGGATGGCCAGCAAGGCGACACTAATGCCAGCCGCTGCCTGAGCGAATTCACGCCGGGCGGCGCGCTCAAATATCATGCTTTGACGAAACCGAAAAAATACGAGGATAATCCTGCAGATACCGAAATATCCTTGATCAGGAGCAGCCTGTGGAATTTAGCATAAAAAGCGGTAGCCCGGAAAAGCAGCGAAGCGCCTGTGTCGTCGTCGGCGTTTTTGAATCGAGAAAACTCACTCTGCCGGCCGAACTGCTTGACAAGGCCGCCAACGGCTACATTTCGGACATCGTTCGCCGTGGCGACATGGAAGGCAAGGCGGGCAGCACGCTGTTGCTTCATAACGTTCCCGGTACGCTGTGCGATCGCGTCTTGATGGTCGGTCTGGGCAAGGAAAAGGATTTCCGCGAAAAGGAATTCATCGGCGCCATCCGCACTACGGTCAAGACGCTCAACGAAACCGGCGCCTTCGATGCCTCGATTTTCCTGACCGAACTGGCCGTCAAAAAACGCAGCATCGGCTGGCGGGTACGCCAGACCGCCATGATCGCGCTGGAAGCCACCTACAAGTTCGACCAGTTCAAGAGCAAAAAGGATGAGGTTCGGCGCCCGTTGCGCAAACTGACCCTTGGCGTCGAACGGCGCAATGAACTGGCGCAATCCGAAGAAGCCCTGAGTCAGGGAATCGCCATTGCCGAAGGCATGGCCTTGGCCAAGGATCTCGGCAACCTGCCGCCCAACATCTGCCATCCGTCCTATCTTGCCGAACGGGCGCAGGCGATGGCTGAAGAGTTCGGTCTGGGCTGCGAAATTCTCGAACGCGACGACATGGAAAAGCTCGGCATGCATTCCCTGCTCTCCGTCGCGCGCGGCGCCCACCAGCCGCCCAAGCTGATCGTCCTCAACTACAAGGGCAGCAAGGCCAGTGAGAAACCCCTTGTCCTGGTCGGCAAGGGCGTCACCTTCGACACCGGCGGCATCTCGCTGAAGCCGGGTGCCGATATGGACCAAATGAAGTACGACATGTGCGGCGCCGCCAGCGTCCTTGGCACCATGCAGGCAGTCGCCCGCATGCAGCTGCCGATTAACCTGACGGTGATCGTACCCGCCACCGAAAACATGCCCGGCGGCAATGCCACGCGCCCGGGCGACATAGTCGCCTCGATGTCCGGCCAGACCATCGAAATCCTCAACACCGACGCCGAAGGCCGCCTGATCCTTTGCGACGCCCTGACTTATGCCGAACGTTTCGAGCCGGATACGGTAATTGACGTCGCCACCCTGACCGGCGCCTGCGTTGTCGCCCTGGGCGGCATCGCCAGTGGCCTGTTCGCCAACAAGGATGGGCTTGCCCGGGAATTGCTCGAGGCTGGTGACGAAGCGCATGACCGCGCCTGGCATATGCCGCTGTGGGACGACTATCAGGAATTGCTGAAGAGTCCGTTCGCCGATATGGCCAATATCGGCGGACGCTGGGGCGGCGCGGTCACTGCCGCCTGCTTCCTCTCGCGCTTCACCAAGAAGTTCGACTGGGCGCACCTCGACATCGCCGGCACCGCCTGGAAATCGGGGGCAGAGAAAGGCGCCACCGGCCGCCCGGTACCGCTGCTCACCCACTACATCCTGCAACTCGCCGGCAAGCTCAATTGACCCAGGTCTTCTTCTATCACGGGGCGTCCGACAAGATCGCCGCAGCTTGCGCCTTGCTTGGCGGGGCTTACGCCAAACGGAAACCGATGCTGGTCTTTGCCCCGGATAAAGCCATTGCCAACAGTGTCGACCGGATGCTCTGGACGCAACCGGCACTCGGCTTCGTACCGCATTGCCAGGCCGATTCGCCGGTCGCCGCCGAAACGCCGATCGTCATCACCGATTCGCTCGACAACATCCCGCAGGATGAGCGCCTGATGAATCTCAGCCAGGACGTGCCACCCGGCTTCTCCCGTTTCCAGAGCCTGATCGAGGTGGTCGGCCAGGAAGAGGACGAGCGCAGCTCCGCTCGCGACCGCGTCAAGTTCTACAAGGACCGCGGTTACGAGGTTCGCTACTTCGATCTCAGCGCCCGCTAAGGAAACGACGTGTCAACCAGCCCCATCCTTGCCCGAGCCGATGCCCTGATGCACCGCGTGCGGCAGAACAATGGCGAAATCGACGACCTACCGGTACTTACCGACGCAGTTGTTATACCAACCTCGGACGAGGACGATGACGTCCCTGTCCTGCTCGACGTCGAACACTTCGCGCCCCTCGCCGAGCCCGAGCCTGAGCCGCTCGTCGACCAAGACGTTGCACCGGCGGCGCCCGATGACATCGCGGAAACGGCAGCCCTGCCGGCCTTCGATACCGGACTGCGCGACATCATCGCCCACGAACTGGCCCGCCGGGTCGAACAGCGGCTCGCCGCCGAACTTCCCCGGATCATCGAATCCACCGTTCGCGACTACCTCGCCGAACAGGAAAAGATCGCGACGCTACAGCTGCGCGACTGAGATCGCGGCGGGGCCGGGCCTGGGCTCCGGTATAATTTTGGGTTTTCCCCTATTCCGACACGCCCATGGAACTCGCCAAAGCCTTTGAACCAGCCGATATTGAACGCCGCTGGTATCCCGAGTGGGAAGCCCAGAATTATTTCGCCGCCGGTGTAGACGCCAGCAAGACCGACAACTTCTGCATCCTGCTGCCGCCGCCCAACGTTACCGGCACGCTGCACATGGGTCACGGCTTCAACCAGACGATCATGGACGCGCTGACCCGTTACTACCGGATGCGCGGCCACAACACGCTGTGGCAACCAGGCACCGACCACGCCGGCATCGCGACGCAGATCGTCGTCGAGCGCCAGTTGGACGCCCAAGGCATTTCGCGCCACGACCTCGGCCGCGAGAAGTTCCTGGAAAAGGTCTGGGAATGGAAGGAATACTCCGGCAACACCATCACCAAGCAGATGCGCCGCATGGGCACCAGCCCGGACTGGAAGCGCGAACGCTTCACGATGGATGCCGGCCTCAACAAGGTCGTCACCGAAACTTTCGTCCGCCTGTTCAACGAAGGCCTGATCTACCGCGGCAAGCGCCTGGTGAACTGGGATCCGAAGCTGAACACTGCCGTCTCCGACCTCGAAGTGGTGCAGGAAGAAGAAGACGGCTTCATGTGGCACATCCGCTACCCGCTGGCCGATGGCTCGGATAGTCTGGTCGTTGCCACGACGCGTCCGGAAACCATGCTCGGTGATACCGCCGTGATGGTCCATCCGGAGGACGAGCGCTACAAGCACATGATCGGCAAGATGGTGAAACTGCCGCTGACCGATCGCGAAATCCCGGTCATCGCCGACAGCTACGTCGATCTCGAATTCGGCACCGGCTGCGTCAAGGTCACTCCGGCGCATGACTTCAACGACTACGCCGTCGGCCAGCGCCACAACCTGCCGCTGATCTCGATCCTGACACTGGATGCCAAGATCAACGACCAGGCCCCGGAAAAATACCGCGGCCTCGACCGTTTCGAGGCCCGCAAGGTCATTCTCGCCGACCTCGAAGCCCTCGGCATCCTCGAAAAGACCGACAAGCACAAGCTGAAAGTGCCGCGCGGCGACCGAACCAATGTTGTCATCGAGCCGATGCTCACCGACCAATGGTTCGTCGCCATGTCGAAGCCGGGCGACGATGGCAAGTCGATCACCGAGAAGGCGCTCGATGTCGTGCATTCCGGCGAGATCAAGTTTTATCCGGAAAACTGGGTCAATACCTACAACCAGTGGCTGAACAACATTCAGGACTGGTGCATCTCGCGCCAGCTGTGGTGGGGCCACCAGATTCCGGCGTGGTACGGCGACAACGGCCAGATCTTCGTTGCCCACAGCGAAGATGAAGCCAAAGCCGAGGCTGCCAAGCAAGGCTATACCGGTGCCCTGAAGCGCGACGAAGACGTCCTCGATACCTGGTTCTCCTCAGCCCTGTGGCCGTTCTCGACCCTGGACTGGACCGGCGACGCCGCCATCGACGCCGCTAACCCGCTGCTCAAGCAATACCTGCCGTCCTCGGTGCTGGTCACCGGCTTCGACATCATCTTCTTCTGGGTTGCCCGCATGGTCATGATGACCAAGCAGATCACCGGCCAGATCCCGTTCAAGCACGTCTATGTGCATGGCCTGATCCGCGATGGCGAAGGCCAGAAGATGTCGAAATCGAAGGGCAACGTGCTCGACCCGATCGACCTGATCGACGGCATCGGCCTCGAAGCGCTGATCGAAAAGCGCACCACCGGCCTGATGAACCCGAAGCAGGCGGAAAGCATCGCCAAGAAGACCAAGAAGGAATTCCCGGAAGGCATCGCCTCCTTCGGTACCGATGCGCTGCGCTTCACTTTCGCCAGTCTCGCCAGCCCCGGCCGCGACATCAAGTTCGACCTCGGCCGCTGCGACGGCTACCGCAATTTCTGCAACAAGCTGTGGAACGCCACCCGCTTCGTGCTGATGAACGTCGAAGGCCACGACCTGGCCCTGGAACACCAGCAAGGCGGTCCGGCCTGCGGCGGCTCCGCCCCGCTCGAGTTCTCCTTCGCCGACCGCTGGATCGTCAGCCAGCTGCAACGCGTCGAGCAGGAAGTCGAGCGCCACTTTACCGACTACCGTTTCGACCTGATCGCCCAGTCCATCTACAAGTTCGTCTGGGACGAGTTCTGCGATTGGTATCTGGAAATCGCCAAGGTCGAGATTCAGACCGGCAACGACGCGCAGCAGCGCGGCGCCCGCCGGACCCTGATCCGCACGCTGGAAGCCGTACTGCGCCTGGCCCATCCGCTGGTTCCGTTCATCACCGAGGAGCTGTGGCAGACCGTCGCGCCGATCGCCGGCCGCAAGACGCACGACTCGATCATGCTCGCCGCCTACCCGCGCGCCGAGGAATACAAGATCGACGCCGCCAGCGAAGCCAAGGTCGAGCGCCTGAAGGCCCTGGCTTACGCCTGCCGCAACCTGCGCGGCGAGATGAATGTCTCGCCCGCCCTGCGCATGCCGCTGCTGGTGGCCGGCGGCGGCGACGACATGGCCGAGTTCGCGCCCATCCTGCAAGCTCTGGGTAAGCTGTCCGAGGTACAACTGGTAGACGACATGCCGGCCGATGCGATGGCACCGGTCGCGGTGGTCGGCGAAACCCGGCTCATGCTCAAGGTCGAAATCGATCCCGCCGCCGAAAAAGTTCGTCTCGCCAAGGAAATCGAAAAGCTGGAAAAGCAGATCTCGATCGCCCAGGGCAAGCTGAACAACGAGGGTTTCGTCGCCCGCGCGCCGGCAGCCGTGATCGATCAGGAAAAGCAACGGGTCGCCGACTTCACGGCGACGCTCGAAAAACTCAAACCTCAACTGGCCAAACTCGGCTAAACGAAGGAATTCAATGTCCGATACAAAACGCGGATTTTTCGCTCAGGCCTTCTTTGCCATGATGCTTTTTTGTGGCCTGGTGTGGATCTGGACGGTTGCCTTCATCATTTTCTGGCCCTGGGAAAAAACCGACGAATGGAAACCGTATTTCCGCGTCGTGGCGGTCTGCGAGAAAGGCGAAATCTGCGGCATTCCGTATGGCCTCCTCGACGAAGGCAAGAGCAAGGGGATGTATACCTCGATCAACATCCCGGGTGACGCCGGCGACGTGATGGAGGAAAAGGGCTGGCTGCAATGGAAGAAGGTAGACAATCTGATCGAAGCCAAAGCGTCTTCATGGCACTTTCAGACCACCATCCGTTACAAGGTGGAAGACGAGAAACCGGTTCTCGTTGAATACCAGGATGTCGGCGCCAAGGCGCTCTACTACGGCATAGCGGCCGGACTGCTGTCGCTGATCGGGCTTTACCTGCGCAAACTGCGCCGCTGAACAAACCGCTCGCCGGCCTGAAAAACCATTTTCAGGCCGCGTCGGGCGCCAGCAGCTCGACCCGCACCAGGCCACGCAGCGCATTGCCGAGCCAAAAACCGGACAGTAGATCCTCCGGTCGCAAAATCGCCTCGATCGCTTGACCGCCGGCCAGCAATTCGCCGCGCAGGACACCCGGCAAACAGCCGCTGGCCAGCGGCGGGGTCAGCAGCAGTCCGTTGCGTTCGACGAAAACATTACTCCGCGCCCCTTCCGCCACTTCACCCCGTTCGTTGAGAAACACCACATCGAAGATCGATGAATTGGCCGGCAGACCAGCCAGCGCGGCATCGTAGAGACGACGGTCGGTAGTCTTATGGTGGCGCAGTGGATCGCTGGAGTCGACGCGGTCCTCAGCCAGCCTGACATAAGGCAAGTCTTCCGGCGCGTCAGGCAACGGAAAGGCCTGCAGTTCGATATCGCCAGCCTTGCCCAAAGTCAGCCGCACCCGCCAGACACCAGTCGCCGGTTGGCGGCTCAGCGCCTTGCCGACAGCCGGCTCGTCAAGGACAAAACCCAGCCATTTCGCCGACCGCCGCAAGCGCGCCAGATGCCCGGCCAGCCGGGGATAGTCGCCGTTCTCGCGGCGCAGTGTCTCGATCAGTCTCAGCCCGGGGTCGCAATCGGTCAAAAAACGCGCCTTGAGCAAACACTCCTGCCACTCGGCCGCCGGCCGGGAATCGGCGACGATGCCGCTGCCCACCCCGAGCTTGCCCTTGCCGCCAGCCGCCAGTTCCAGCGTGCGAATCGCCACGTTCAGCCGGAGATCACCGTTCGGGGCCAGCCAGCCGAGAGCTCCGGTGTATAGCTGACGAGGACAGGTTTCCAGTTGCGCGGCGATCTGCATGGCGCGAATCTTGGGCGCCCCGGTAATTGAACCACAGGGGAAAAGTGCCTGCAGCACTTCACTGAAGGAACGCCCGCCGACGCGTGCCGATATTTCGGAAACCATCTGCCAGACGCTCGGATAATCCTCGATATCGAACAGTCGCTCGACCGCCACGCTCCCGTTGTCAGCGATCCTGCCGAGATCGTTGCGCAGCAAATCGACAATCATCAGATTCTCGGCCCGGTCTTTCTCGGAAGCGAGCAGATCTTCCTTCGGCGAACTGCGCGGCGCAGTCCCTTTCATCGGCCGGGTCAGCAAGCGATCGCCCCGCCGTTCGACAAACAACTCCGGCGACAGCGAAACCAAGCCCTGCCGCGCATCGCCGACGAAGCCGCCATAGCGCACCGGCTGGCGCTGACGCAAGCGGGCATACAAATCGAGCGGCGTACCGAACCATTCAAAGGTCAGCGGAAAGGTGAAATTGACCTGATAGCAATCGCCTTTGAAAATCAAGTGCTTTATGCGCTCGACCGCCACCAGGTATTCATCTTCCGGAATTCCCGGCTGCAATCCGCCGATGCCGGCGGCTGCCTTCCCGCTCTGCTCGACCAACCAGGCCTCGGCCTCGAAGGCACTCAGCTCGACACACCGGGCAAACCGCCAGAACCGCGCCAGCGGGCGGCTTTCGTCGGTTTGCCAGCCGGTCGGTGCCGCCTTGGGTTCGAGCAGGTAACCGAGTTCATAATCGAGAGCGGCGACCACCCAGCCCGGCTCGTCAGCAAGCACAGTCAGCGCCCGGGCCAGCGTTGCCGCATCCCACACCGTCAGGCAGTCGATCAGCGCCTCAAAACGCCAAGCGGCAGGTTCGCCCGGTGGCACCTGCCGATCTTCGAAAAATGCGTACAACGAGTGGGTTATTTGCGCTTCAGGTAAAACTCGAAGATGCGGTTCTCTTCTTTTTGCTCGAGCAATTCATTGCCGGTCTGTTTGGCAAAAGCCGGAAAATCCTTCAGCGAACCGGCATCGGTCGCCAGCACACGCAACACCTGGCCAGACTCCATCTCGGCCAGCGCCTTTTTGGTACGCAGGATGGGGAGCGGGCAATTCAGTCCCTTGACGTCGAGATCGCGATCAAATTCCATGGTCGTTTGGCTTCTTGGGTGGGGGCCAAATTTTACCTCTAATTGCGTTTTTCCTTCATTTCCTCGAACCGCCGCTGTTTCAGTTCGCGCAGGCGGGCATCGATGGTCGACAACTCGTAAAAATTGGCATCGCCAGCTTTTTGCGCCAACTCCAGTTGTTCGACAGCACCCGCCGTCTGCCCCTGCAAGGCAAAGACTTCGGCCAGCGCCCGATGCTGCTGCGCCTTGCGGCCGAGTCCGGCATAGCTCTCGGCCCGCATCTTGTGCCAGCGAACGTCTTCCGGATAGCTCTGCAGTTGTGTTTCGACGAAAGCCAGCGCGTCGTCAAAGTGCCGGGCACCGATCAGCGCACCGCCATAGCCGTAGAGCAAGCCGTGGTTGAGCGGGAAGCGCACCATCGCATCACGGTAAACTCGCAATCCGCCACCGACATCACCCTGGGCGATGTGGATATCGGCCAGCAGCCGCTCGAGCATCGCCGCCGAGACCTTCATCCGCCGTGCCGCCAGGACATCGCGCTCGGCCCCGGCCCAATCGCGTCCGCGATAACGGGCGTAGGCCAGACCATAGCGGGTCGCCGCCTCGGCGATATATTTCTTGTCTTGCAGCAGCATTTCGAAATCGCGGACTGCCTCGCCGGGCGTTCCCTGCAACGCCCGCAACTTGGCACGCACCAACTGGAAATCGACGCTGTCCTGCACCTGATGATAGGGCAGCGACTGCTCGCGATTCTGCATGTCGGTCAGCCGCTCGCCGGTCAGTGGATGCGACCTCAGGTAAGCCGTGGCGTTGTTCTCGTACAGGCGAACGGCCTGTTGCAGACGGGTAAAGAAAACCGACATGCCGCGCACATCGAAGCCGGCCCGCCGCATGATATCGAAGCCCAGGCGATCCGCTTCACGCTCGAAATCCCGCGAAAAGGCAAGCTGGGCGGATATCGCACCCGCCTGCGTCGTCGCCATGGCGGCTCCGGCCACCTGGCCGTTTGAGCGCGCCGCCAGCAAGGCCAGCCCCATAGCCAGCATGGCGGCCATGCCCAACTGCTTCGACTGAAAAACCTGACGGGCAATATGGCGCTGCGTCACGTGCGATATTTCGTGGGCCATAACCCCGGCCAGCTCGGACTCCGTCTGCGCCGACAAGATGAGCCCGGTATGCACGCCGATGAAACCACCGGGCATTGCGAAAGCATTGATACTCGCGTCATTGATCGGAAAGAAAAAGAACCCCATGCCCGGATCGTTGCTGACCGAAGCCAGCCGCCCCCCCAGCTGATTGAGATAGGCCTCGACATCCGAATCATCGAGATAGCTCGGTTCACGCCAGCGAATTTCATGCATGATCTGCGTACCGATTTTCTTCTCGGCACTCAGCGACAGCTCGTTGCTGGCGACATCACCCAATTCCGGCAGATCGTCGGCGCGCAGGGGGGTAAGGACCATCGAACAGGCCAGGATTCCGGCGATCAATCGTTGAGCAAGTGGCATGGTGCTATGATACCGCAGCCCTCAGGGCGGCCTCCCGGGGTAGACGTAACCCAGTAAAAATTCAAGTGACAAACCAGAACCTTACCCATTTTGACAGCACCGGCCAGGCGCACATGGTGGACGTCGGCAGCAAGGCCGAAACGGCACGGATCGCCCGCGCGGCAGGCAGCATATTCATGAAACCGGAAACCTTGGCGCTGATTCGCTCCGGCTCGGCCAAAAAAGGCGACGTTCTCGGGATTGCCCGTATCGCGGCCATTCAGGCCTCGAAACGAGCCGGCGACTTGATCCCGCTTTGCCATCCGATTGCGCTGACTCATGTGGCGGCGGATTTCACCATCGATGAAGCACAGAGCGCCGTTCATTGCCAGGTCACCGCCGAATGTTTCGGCAAAACCGGCGTCGAAATGGAAGCCCTGACCGCAGCCTCGGTCGGTCTGCTGACCATCTACGATATGACCAAAGCCGTCGACCGCGGCATGCGCATCGAAAACATCCGCCTGCTTGAAAAATCCGGCGGCAAATCCGGCCACTGGCTTGCCGAATAGATCCCACAGGAAAGACCATGTTTGAATCGAGAAGAAGCCTGCTCAAGGGTGGTGCCTCCGCCGCCCTGCTCGCGCCGCTGATCGGCACCGGCCTGCTCAGGCCGACCGCCGTACTGGCTGCCGAGTCGAATCGCAGCGCCTTTACGGCAAGTACCATCAACGACGCCTTGAAGGCCTACGGCAGCGGCAACGCTGCCGAATCGCGCGACATCGTAATCAATGCTCCGGAAATCGCCGAGAACGGCGCCAAAGTCGAAATCGAGATTACCAGCAACATAGCGAACACCCGCAGCTTGGGACTCTTCGCCGACAAGAACCCGATGCCGCTGTGCGCCAACCTCAATTTCTCCGCCCCGGCGCTGCCATATGCCCGGGTACAAATCAAACTGGCCGAGACAACACGCATCCGGGCCGTCGTCAAAGCCACCGATGGCAAGACCTACGTTGCCTTCCGTGAAATCAAGGTAACCCTCGGTGGGTGTGGAGGTTAATCGTGGCAGAACAGATCAAGATTCGCGCACAAATTCAGGGCGAAATTACCGACCTACGCATCCTTTTGCAGCATCCGATGGAAACCGGACAACGCAAGGATGACAAGGGCCAGACCTTGCCCGTCTATTTCATCCAGACATTCTCGGTCAACCACAACGGCAAACCGATGATCGACGGGCAGCTCAATACCTCGATCTCGAAAAATCCGCTGTTCACCTTCAAAGCCCGCGGCATCAAGGTCGGCGACAAATTGACGATCAACTGGCAGGACAACCTTGGTGACAAGCGGCAGGACGAAATCATCATCGCCTGACCGGAAAACGCCCCCAAAACAAAAAAGCCCGTCTGAAACCAGACGGGCTTTTAATTTGGAACTATCCGTCGCTTAGGTGCTCTGGATGTTGGAAGCCTGCTTGCCCTTGGGGCCTTGCACGACATCGAAGGAAACCTTTTGGCCTTCCTTCAGGGTCTTGAAGCCATTCATGTTGATGGCGGAGAAATGTGCGAAGAGATCTTCGCTGCCATCATCAGGAGTGATAAAACCAAAGCCCTTGGAATCATTGAACCACTTGACAGTACCGATTGCCATGTTTGCAACTTTCATACAAAAAACGAACAAATTTCCGGGTCTCCCCGACTCCCTGTTTGATCTCAGTGACCCGGTGCGTTGCAGCAGCCTTGATGCACCTAGAAGCCAAACACGATTGCTTTCTACGCGATCTGGATTTTATCGTCAACAAGATTCAATGCGGCAGCGCAGCAAAAAACAGGCAAGCGAATTGCTTTATATCCCTCTGGAAACTAAGGAATTCGTCCCCATGTTTATAGTTGCAGATTGAGTCGGACTGTATAGAATCGAAAACATGGCTACGAAGATTCAGGATGGCGACCAGCTTGAAGCACAACGCAGCAAATTGGAACCGCCAAAGATGTACAAGGTGATGTTGCTCAATGACGATTACACCCCGATGGATTTCGTCATTGCTGTATTGCAACGTTTTTTTTCTCTCGATACTGAACAAGCGACGCGAATCATGCTCAAAGTTCACAATGAAGGCCGTGGCGTGTGCGGGGTTTTTCCGCGCGACATCGCGGCAACGAAGGTGGAACAAGTGAGTGCATTTGCCCGCCAGCATCACCACCCGCTTGCTTGCGTAATGGAGGAAAACTGATGATTGCCCAGGAACTCGAAGTCAGCCTGCACATGGCGTTTGTCGAGGCGCGTCAAAAACGCCACGAGTTCATTACCGTCGAACACCTCCTGCTGTCGCTGATCGACAACCCGTCCGCCGCCGATGCCCTGCGCGCCTGCGGTGCCAAGCCCGATACGTTGCGCAAGGATCTGACCAACTTCATCAACGAACACACGCCCACCGTATCCGGCGAAGACGACATTGACACCCAGCCGACACTCGGTTTCCAACGAGTGATCCAGCGGGCCATCCTGCACGTTCAGTCCTCGGGCAAGAAGGAAGTGAATGGCGCCAACGTTCTCGTCGCGATCTACGGCGAAAAGGACTCGCATGCGGTGTATTTCCTGCAGAAACAGGGCGTCACCCGCCTCGATGTCGTGAACTACATTGCCCACGGCATCAGCAAGGTGCCGCAGCAAAAAGCTCCGGTCGAAGGCGATCAGGTGGAAACCGAAGGCGAGAAGGAACAGGCCGGCCCGCTTGAGCAATACACGATCAATCTCAATGCCCTCGCCTTGCAGGGCAAGATCGACCCGCTGATCGGCCGCGACAAGGAACTTGAACGCGTTATCCAGACCCTGTGCCGTCGCCGCAAGAACAACCCCTTGCTGGTCGGCGAAGCCGGCGTGGGCAAGACGGCCATCGCCGAAGGCCTTGCCCGGCGCATTGTCGAAAGCGAAGTGCCGGATATTCTGGCCAAGGCCAACGTGTATTCGCTGGATATGGGATCGCTGCTCGCCGGCACCAAGTACCGGGGCGATTTCGAACAGCGCCTGAAGGGCGTGCTCAAGCAATTGGGCGACAACCCGAATGCCATCCTGTTCATCGATGAGATCCACACATTGATCGGTGCCGGCTCGGCTTCCGGCGGTACGCTGGATGCCTCCAATCTGCTCAAACCGGCGCTTTCGTCCGGTCAGTTGAAATGTATTGGCGCAACGACCTACACCGAGTACCGGGGAATTTTCGAGAAGGACAGTGCGCTGTCCCGCCGCTTCCAGAAAATCGATGTCAATGAGCCATCCGTGGCCGAAACCGTCGAAATCCTCAAGGGCCTGAAGTCCCGTTTCGAGGCACATCATGGCGTCAAGTATTCGGCGACAGCGATTTCCTCGGCGGTGGAACTTTCCGCCCGCTACATTACCGACCGCCATCTGCCCGACAAGGCCATCGACGTCATCGACGAAGCAGGCGCGGCACAGCGGATTTTGCCCAAGTCGAAGCAGAAGAAGGTCATCAACAAGACCGACATCGAGGAAATCGTCGCCAAGATCGCCCGGATTCCGTCACAGCACGTGACACTGGATGACCGTGGTGCCTTGAAGAACCTGGACCGCGACCTGAAGGCGGTCGTCTTCGGTCAGGACAAGGCCATCGATGCGCTGACCCAGGCGATCAAGATGGCGCGTTCCGGCCTCGGCAACCCGGGCAAACCGATCGGCTCCTTCCTGTTCAGCGGCCCGACCGGCGTTGGCAAGACGGAGGTCGCCAAGCAGCTCGCCTATTGCCTCGGCATCGAATTGCTGCGGTTCGACATGAGCGAGTACATGGAGCGCCATGCCGTATCGCGACTGATCGGCGCCCCGCCGGGCTATGTCGGATTCGAGCAGGGCGGATTGCTGACCGAAGCGGTTACCAAGAAGCCTTATTGCGTGCTACTGCTCGACGAAATCGAGAAGGCCCATCCGGACATTTTCAACATCCTGTTGCAGGTTATGGATCACGGCACACTGACCGACAACAACGGGCGCAAGTCTGATTTCCGGAACGTGGTGATCATCATGACGACCAACGCAGGCGCTGCTGATCTGCAGAAGTCGAGCATGGGGTTCACCAATGCCAAGCAGACCGGCGACGAGATGGCAGAAATCAAGCGGATGTTTACGCCGGAGTTCCGCAACCGTCTGGACGCAACCATTTCCTTCGCACCGCTCGACCACGACGTGATCCTGCGTGTCGTCGACAAATTCCTGATTCAACTCGAGGAACAGTTGCACGAGAAGAAAGTGGAAGCTCACTTCACCGATGCCGTCAAGGCGCTGCTCGCCAAGAAGGGTTTCGACCCGCTGATGGGTGCCCGCCCGATGGCCCGGCTGATTCAGGACACCATCCGCTCGGCGCTGGCCGACGAGTTGCTGTTTGGCAAGCTGGCCAGCGGCGGTCGTGTCACGGTCGACCTCGACAAGGATGGCAAAATCAAACTCGGTTTCGAGGAAGAAAAGTCCGAAGCGGTTGTCTGACGATTGCCAGGCACCCCGAAAGCCGTGCAAGATTGCACGGCTTTTTTATTTCCGGAGACAAAACAATGAGTTTCAAGACCCCCGACCTGTGTGACGAATTCGAAAGCGAACTCGGCCGGAGCCTGCGCGTCGTCGCCCCGATGTTCCAGCGCTATGGCGGCCGCAACTCGTTCAGCGGCGAGATCGTTACGCTGAAGATTTTCGAAGACAACTCGCTGGTCCGTGCCGCCTTTGCCGAAAATGGCAAGGGCAAGGTGCTGGTGATCGACGGCGGCGGCTCGCTGCGTTGCGCCTTGGTTGGCGACCAGCTGGCCATTCTGGCCGAGAAGAATGGCTGGGAAGGCGTTGTGGTTTACGGCTGTATCCGCGATTCGGCCGATATCAACGGCATCGATATCGGGGTTCGCGCCCTGAATACGCACCCACAGAAGAGCATCAAGAAAGATGTCGGCGATCGCGACATCGCCGTTACCTTTGGCGGCGTCACCTTCAATCCGGGCGACTGGCTCTATGCCGATGAAGACGGCGTGCTGGTTTCCGGCAAGGCACTGACCTGAACGAAAAACCGGGAACTCCCCGGTTTTTTTCTACCCAGCCCAGAAGTCGTGCTTGCACAGCCACGGCGTACAGCCCCCCCTGCCTCGACCAGATCGGCCTGCCCAATTCCGGCCGGTGAGCGAAAGGATTCCGGGTTATCGACCGCGCCATCCCCCAGGCCATCCGAAAAAATGGTGCACTGCATTTCACGGAAACGATCGTCGTTTCATATTGTGAAAAATTGCATACAACACCATGTTTTAATTGAAAAACATATTGTCTTATGTCTTATATAAGACCGTTGCTGCCATGCAGAATAATCTCTATACTGCCCCTACCGTCACAGCGCTACTGCAATTGGCGCTAGTGCCGAAACCAATAACCAAATCTCTTGAGGAATACACATGAGCACTCGCGAACAGCAAATCGCCGCCCTCGAAAAAGACTGGGCTGAAAACCCCCGCTGGAAAGGCATCAAGCGCGGTTACTCCGCTGCTGACGTCGTCCGTCTGCGCGGCTCCGTCCCGGTTGAATACACCCTGGCCCGTCGCGGTGCCGAGAAATTGTGGGATCTGGTCAACAACGAACCCTACGTCAACTGCCTGGGCGCCCTGACCGGCGGCCAAGCCATGCAACAGGTCAAGGCCGGCATCAAGGCCATCTACCTGTCCGGCTGGCAAGTTGCCGCCGACAACAACGAATACGCCGCCATGTACCCGGACCAGTCCCTGTACCCGGTTGATTCCGTGCCGAAGGTTGTCGAGCGCATCAACAACGCCTTCACCCGGGCCGACGAAATCCAGTGGTCCAAGGGTGCCAACCCGGGCGACAAGGGTTACATCGACCACTTCGCGCCTATCGTGGCCGATGCTGAAGCCGGTTTCGGCGGCGTGCTGAACGCCTTCGAACTGATGAAGGCGATGATCCGCTCCGGCGCTGCAGGCGTGCATTGGGAAGACCAGTTGGCTTCCGTCAAGAAGTGCGGCCACATGGGTGGCAAGGTGCTGGTTCCGACCGCCGAAGCCATCCAGAAGCTGATCGCTGCCCGTATGGCTGCCGACGTCTGCGGCGTGCCGACCCTGGTGATCGCCCGTACCGATGCCGAAGCTGCCGATCTGCTGACCTCCGACTACGACGAGAACGACAAGCCCTTCCTGACCGGCGAGCGCACTGCCGAAGGCTTCTACAAGACCAAGAAAGGTCTGGAACAAGCCATCTCCCGCGCCGTCGCCTACGCCGAGTACGCCGATCTGGTGTGGTGTGAAACCGGTACGCCGGATCTGGAATATGCCAAGCGTTTTGCTGACGCCGTGCATGCCAAGTTCCCGGGCAAGATGCTGGCTTACAACTGCTCGCCGTCCTTCAACTGGAAGAAGAACCTGGACGATGCCACCATCGCCAAGTTCCAGAAAGAGTTGGGCGCCATGGGCTACAAGTACCAGTTCATCACCCTGGCTGGCATCCACTCCATGTGGTACAACATGTTCGATCTGGCCCAGGACTACGTCGCTCGCGGCATGTCGGCCTACGTCGAGAAGGTTCAGGAGCCGGAATTTGCAGCCCGCGATCGTGGCTACACCTTCGTTTCCCACCAGCAGGAAGTCGGCACCGGTTACTTCGACGAAGTCACCACCGTCATCCAGGGTGGCAAGTCCAGCGTTACGGCGCTGACCGGCTCGACCGAAGAAGAACAGTTCCACTAAAAAGCTAATCGCTTTAGCTGCTGCCTTATCCGGCGGCACACTGGCCGGCCCCCAAAAAGGGCCGGCCTTTTTCATTGCGGCTCGACAAAGACAAGGCTTGGCGGCGGCAAAGAAAAGCCAACTTGGTTCCATCGTTGTCGGATTCTTTTACATCGATGCCGGATGCCGCGGTTCCGGCCAGCAAGGAATCAATTAGAAACATCGCCTTAGCCCGAGCTGGCATGCGTGATGCTGCGTGTCAAGTGTCTTTCACGGAGGATTCAATCATGAAACTACTTGCGAAGTTTTGCAGTATCGGAATCTCACTCCTGTTAGCGTCGTCATCCGCCAGCGCCATCGTGACAAACTGGGACTACACGATAACAAGCCTTTTCACCGCAGCAAGCTATAACGGCCCCGGCGGAACAAATCCGGGGGCCGGTGTCGGTGCGCTGTCCTGGGGAACATCCACCGGCTCGGGTAGAAGCTCGCTGGTGATCGGTGATAGCCCGGCCACCGGGAGTGTCAATACCTATCTTGGTGCTGGTGTGCCGAACGCGCCGCCTTTCCTTGGCTTGAGCACCTCGCTCACCCACAACAACAATCCGATTACCGGGACCTCACTGTTGTCCGCCGTGCTGACCAATACGGTAACGCTTAACCCGGCGTCACCGGACAATCCTGCACTGCCAATTCAGCTGTTCCCCTTCAACATCGCCTTTGTTGAAACGACCAACAGCACGCCCTGCGCCGCAAACAGTCCGGCCAACAATCCGTGCAACGACATTTTCGTCCTGACCGGCGGCTTGCTGAACTCATCGTTCAACTACGATGCACTCGACGGCGATGGGCTAAGGACCTACTTCGTGAATATTTTCCCGGTTACCGGTGGCGTGCTCGGAACCCTGCAGAACTCGGCTTGTATTGCTGCAGGTCAGGCACCTGGTTGCATTGGCTTCACCACTGAAGAAGGCGAGTCCACCAGGTTGGCATTCGGTTTCACGATCTCGAGCAACCCGCTGCAAGTCCCTGAACCCGGCATTCTGGCCCTGCTCGGCATCGCTCTGACTGGTTTGGGTGCGACGCGGCGCCGGAAACTCTGAGCGCCTGGGCAGCTGTTCAAAGACCCGCGAAATCGTCGCGGGTTTTTTTGTTCACAATCGTGCCGGATTGCCCCCACCCACAACCACCCGATGCCGACCCGTCACACCGAAGGCCGTGACCACATCCAGCCGAGCACCCCGACCGCCACGCCAGCCGGCAAATAGCGCCACGGTTCGGGCAAGCCATACCAACCACCGAACGCACTGATCCCCAACAGCAATGTCGCCAGCCGTTTTGCCGTTGCCGGAATAGCCCGATGGTCCCGCCAGGCGCGAATCGCCGGCCCGGCTTGCGGGTGGGCCAGCAGTCTGGCTTCCCATTCCGGATGCGAGCGCGAAAAGAAATAGGCCGCGAGAATCAGAAAAGGCGTCGTCGGCAGTAGCGGCAGCACCGCCCCTACCACGCCAAGCAGCACCGCAACAAAGCCGAGCAGCCGATAGACCGGCTTTTTCACCGCAGTTCCCAATAGCTTGGCCGACTGTAGGTTTCCTTCAGCAGGTCGATGAACAGCCGCACCCGCAACGGCAAGTGCCGGCGCTGGGGAAAGACCGCGTAGATGCCCATGGGCGGCGCCTGCCAGGCATCGAGCACCGATGTCAGGCGGCCCTCCTTGAGATCCTGACCGACTTCCCACAGCGAGCGCCAGGCCAGCCCGCGCCCGGCCAGCGCCCATTCATGCAGGACCGCCCCGTCGTTGCACTCGAAGGTACCGCTGACTTTCAGCGTATCCACCGCCCCCCCTTGCGGATTACGAAAGACCCAGCCGCGCTGCTGGCCGAGCGACAGGCAATTGTGGCCGGCCAGATCGGCCGGTTCGCGCGGCACGCCATGCGCCACCAGATAGGCCGGGCTGGCCACCACCATCCGGCGCATCTCGCCCAGGCGCACACTGACCAGGCTGGAGTCGGTCAATTCGCCGATCCGGATGGCGCAATCGATGTTCTCGTTGAGCAGGTCGACCAGGCGGTCACTCAAATCGAGGTTGACCGTCACTTCCGGGTTGGCCTGCATGAAATCGCCAACCAGCGGCGCCACATGCCGGCGGCCGAAGCCGGACGGAGCCGACACCCGCAACTGGCCGCTCGCCCGCACCCCGCCGAGCGAGACCGCCGCTTCGGCATTGGCCAGATCGTTGAGCACTTTCTGGCAATCTTCGAGAAAAGCCTGACCCTCGAAAGTCAGCGTCAGCTTGCGTGTCGTGCGCAGCAGCAGCTTGACGCCGAGACGAGTCTCCAGCGCATCGAGGCGCCGGCCAATGATCGCCGGCGTGACGCCTTCGCTACGCGCCGCGGCCGACAGGCTGCCGCGCGTCGAGACATTTACAAAAGCAGAAATTTGTTTGAAGGTATCCATGGATTCGATACTTTTAGTAAAAGAATTATCGCCTTTTCCGCCGCTTATCTTATCTTCAAAGTAACAATAAACTTCCAATCCATAATGACGCAATCACCTGCCACCCCGATCAAAGCCATCGCCTTCGACGCCTACGCCACGCTGTTCGACGTCTATTGCATGGAAGCGCTGGCCGAGGAGTATTTTCCCGGCCAGGGGAAAGCCTTGACCATACTGTGGCGGCAGAAGCAGATCGAATACACGCGCATCCGCGCCATGAGCGGACAATTCAAGACCTTCTGGGAAGTCACCCGCGATGCGTTGATTTTTGCCGGACGCAGCCTGGCGCTCGACCTCAACGATTTCCGCCGCCAGCATTTGATGAATCAGTACGCCTGTCTGCGGCCCTTCCCGGAAAACATCGCGACGCTGGAAGCCTTGAAAGCGATGGGCATCCCGTTGGCTATCCTGTCCAACGGCACCTACTCGATGCTCAACATCGCCGTCAAATACAACGACATGAACAATCTGTTCGCCCACATCCTCTCGGCCGACAGCGTGCAAACTTTCAAGACCGCGCCGGCGGTTTACCAGTTGGCTGTCGATGCCTTCCAACTGCCGGCCAGCGAAATCCTGTTCGTCTCGGCCAATGCCTGGGATGCCTGCGGCGCCACCTGGTTCGGCTTCACCACGTTCTGGGTCAACCGCAACGAGCAACCGGAAGAAGTTCTGGATGTCTCACCCACTGCCACCGGCCGCCAGCTCTCCGACGTACTGGCCTACGTCAGCGGACTGCACGGCTGAACCGATCACCCACTTGCCAACCTTCAATCTTAAACAAGGAGTTTCCATGAGCCTCAACCTGCCCCAAGGCGTGCAAATCACCGGCCCGATCAAGCCGGGTTACGAATCCGTCCTGAGCTTCGAAGCCCTCGAACTGGTCGCCAAGCTGCACCGCGCCTGCGAAGCCCGTCGCCAGGAACTGCTGAAAGCCCGCGTTGCCCGCCAGGCCCGCATCGATGCCGGCGAAATGCCCGACTTCCTGCCGGAAACCGCCCACATCCGCGCCGGCGACTGGAAAGTCGCCCCGGTGCCGCCGGCCCTGCATTGCCGCCGCGTCGAAATCACCGGCCCGGTCGAAGCCAAGATGATCATCAACGCCTTCAATTCCGGCGCTGATTCCTACATGACCGACTTCGAGGATTCGAACTCGCCGAACTGGGACAACCAGATCCAGGGTCAGATCAACCTGTACAAGGCGATCCGCCGCGAACTGTCCTTCAAGGGCGAGAACGGCAAGGAATACAAGCTCAACGACAAGATCGCCACCCTGCAGATCCGGCCGCGCGGCTGGCACCTCGACGAAAAGCACGTGCTGGTTGACGGCCAGCGCGTCGGCGGCGGCATTTTCGACTTCGCCGTCGTCTTCTTCCACAACGCAAAGGAACAGATCGCCCGCGGCGCCGGCCCCTTCTTCTACCTGCCGAAGATGGAAAGCCACCTCGAAGCCCGCCTGTGGAATGACATCTTCGTCATGGCCCAGGACCACATCGGCCTGCCGCAAGGCACCATCAAGGCCACCGTGCTGGTCGAAACCATCCTCGCCACCTTCGAGATGGAAGAAATCCTCTACGAACTGCGCGAACACTCCGCTGGTCTGAACGCCGGGCGCTGGGACTACATCTTCTCCTGCATCAAGAAGTTCAAGAAGAACAAGGACTTCTGTCTGGCCCAGCGCAGCGCCATCACGATGGAAGTGCCCTTCATGCGCTCCTACGCGCTGGCCCTGGTCCAGGCCTGCCACAAGCGCGGCGCCCCGGCGATGGGCGGCATGTCGGCCCTGATCCCGATCAAGAACGATCCGGTCGCCAACGAAAAGGCCCTGGCCGGCATCCGCCACGACAAGACGCGCGATGCCAACGACGGCTACGACGGCGGCTGGGTAGCTCACCCGGGTCTGGTGCCGATCGCCATGGAAGAGTTCGTCAAGGTCCTCGGCGACAAGCCCAACCAGTTCGGCAAGCAGGTCGAAGGCAAGTTCGGCCCGGCCCAGTGGCTCGACTTCAAGCCGGAAACCCCGATCACCGAAGCCGGCCTGCGCAACAACATCAACGTCGGCATCCACTACCTCGGCTCCTGGCTGGCCGGTAACGGCTGCGTGCCCATCCACAACCTGATGGAAGATGCGGCCACCGCCGAAATCTCCCGTTCGCAGGTCTGGCAATGGGTGGTGTCGCCGAAGGGCATTCTCGACGACGGCCGCAAGGTCACCGAAGACATGGTCCGCCCGATGATCGCCGAGGAACTGGCCAAGGTGAAGGCCACGGTTTCCGCCCAGGGCGAAGACACCGCCTCCTACGACCAGGCTGCCGAGATCTTCGACAAGATGTCCCTGACCCCGGATTACCCGGAATTCCTGACCCTGCCGCTGTACGAAGCGATGGAATAAGCAGCACCCGGAAAGAAGGCGCCTAGACGCCCGACTCCGACAGAGAAGCAGTAAGCAAAACGCCCCGGGAAACCGGGGCGTTTTGCTTTGGTAAGTCGTTTCAGCGCACTCACCAGCTTTCAGGTTCGCAGTTCGCAAATTGCGAACTTCCTGCGGTCGACCGCCAGAAAAAGCCAAAAATCACACAAAGTCTTTGCCATCCCCTCGTTAATCCCTAACATAACGCCTTCCCATGACGCCGCCCTAAAGCGCCGCTGCAACAACGAAAAGAAACTCCGCGCCCCATGAACACCCATCTGCATCAAAACCTCGTCGGTTTCATCTGGAATATCGCCAACAAGCTGCGCGGCCCCTATCGGCCGCCGCAATACCGCCGCGTCATGCTGCCGCTGGTCGTGTTGCGCCGGCTCGATCTGGTGCTCGAAGCGACCAAGGAGCAGGTGGTCGCCGAATATCTCCGCCTGTCGGCCAAGGGCATAAAGGATGCGGCGCTCGACAAGGCGCTGTCGCGCGTCGCCGTCGGCGGCGAGCGCACGCAGCCGCTCTACAACGTCAGCCCCTTCACCTTCCAGAAACTGCTCGGCGACCCGCCCAATATCGCCAACAACCTGATCGCCTACATCCACGGATTTTCGCCGCGCGCCCGCGACATTTTCGAGAAATTCGAATTCGAAGCCGAGATCGCCAAGCTGGACGAAGCCAACCGCCTCTACCTGGTCATCCAGGAATTCTGTAGCGCCGATATCGACCTCTCACCGGCACGCATCAACAACCTGCAAATGGGCTACCTGTTCGAGGAGCTGGTGCGCAAGTTCAACGAACAGGCCAATGAAGAAGCCGGCGATCACTTCACCCCGCGCGAAGTCATCCGCCTGATGGTCAACCTGGTATTCAGCGGCGAAGAAGAAGTCTACAAACCCGGCATCTACAAGAGCATCTACGACCCGACGGCTGGCACCGGCGGCATGCTCTCGGTATCGGAAGAATTCATCAAGAACCAGAACCCGGACGCCAACCTGCAACTCTTCGGCCAGGAATACAACCCCGAGTCCTACGCCCTGTGCTGCTCCGACCTGCTGATCAAGGACGAACCCATCGACCACCTGATCTACGGCGACACCCTGGGCGTCAAGGAAGCCAAGAACAAGGCCAACGGCTTCGTGCCCGGCGACGGCCACCCCGACAAGCAGTTCCACTACATGCTGGCCAACCCGCCCTTCGGCGTCGAATGGAAGGCGGAAGAAGACTACGTCCGCGAAGAAGCCGCCAAGGCCGGCTTCAACGGCCGTTTCGGCGCCGGCCTGCCGCGCATCAACGACGGCTCGCTGCTCTTCCTCCAGCACATGATCGCCAAGCGCCACCCGGCGCCGGAAAAAGGTGGCAAGGCGGGCGGCGACGGCAGCAAGATCGCCATCGTCTTCAACGGCTCGCCGCTATTCACCGGCGACGCCGGCAGCGGCGAAAGCAACATCCGCCGCTGGATCATCGAAAACGACTGGCTCGATGCCGTCATCGCCCTGCCCGACCAGATGTTCTACAACACCGGCATCTACACCTACATCTGGTTGGTCAGCAACAAGAAACCGGCCCACCGCCGCGGCAAGGTGCAGTTGATCGACGGCACCCGCCACTACCGCAAGATGAAAAAAAGCCTGGGCAACAAGCGCAACGAACTGGCCGACGAACACATCGCCGACCTGGTACGCCTCTACAACGACCACACCGACGGCGCCAGCACCGCTCTACTTGCCCCCGGCGAAGCGCCGCCGGCCACGCCCCGCGTCTGCAGCAAAGTGTTCGACAACCGCGACTTCGGCTACCTGAAAGTTACGGTCGACCGGCCCTTGCGGCTCAATTTCCAGGCCAGCCCGGAACGGCTGGAACGCCTGAAAACCAACGCCACCTTCGCCAACCTCGCCAGCAGCAAGAAGCGCAAGGACGCCGCCGAACAACAGGCCGACATCGCCGCCGGCCAGGCCGAGCAGCAAGCCATTCTCCAGGCGCTGGCCAAACTCGACGCCAGCCGCCTCTACCGCAGCCGCCCGGCCTTCGAGAAGGACCTGAACGCCGTCCTCAAGACCGCCGAGCCCAAACCCGCCGCCCCGCTCAGGAAAGCCATCCTCGCCGCCTTGAGCGAGCGCGACCCGGCCGCCGAAATCTGCCGCGACGCCAAGGGCAAGCCGGAAGCCGACCCGGAACTGCGCGACAGCGAAATCGTCAGCCTGCCCGCCGACATCGCCCTGCCGCTACCGCTCGGCTACGACAATGAAACCGGTCACGAACAACTGCTCAAGCTGGTCAAGGGCCACTGCGAGACTTACCTGAAAACCGAGGTGTTGCCGCATGTGGCGGACGCCTGGATAGACCACGGCAAAACGAAAGTCGGCTACGAAATCCCGCTGACCCGGCATTTCTACGTCTACGAACCACCCCGGCCGCTGGCCACCATCGAGGCTGAAATCAAGGCACTGGAAGCCGACATCATGGCCATGCTGGGTGAGGTGGTTTGATGGGGTATCCGGTTTATCCCCGCTACAAACAATCCAGAATCGATTGGGTTGATCAGATTCCAGAGCACTGGCAAGAAACCAGCATCAAGCGTTACTTCAGTATCCAACTGGGGAAAATGCTCCAGCCACAATCCTTGGAGCCCAAGGACCTTGAAGTCAGCTACCTTCGTGCTGCCAATGTGCAATGGGAGTCCGTAGATACAAATGATCTGCCGAAAATGTGGGCAACCCCGGATGAAATTGAGAAGTTCTCCGTAAAAGAGGGCGACTTGTTGATCTGCGAAGGTGGCGAGGTTGGACGAACAGCAACACTTGGCCAGATTGAGAACCCTTGCATTATTCAAAATGCCCTGCATCGTGTTCGCTCCACCAAAAACACCAGCACGGCCTACCTAAAATATTTGATGCGGCATATCGCTGATACCGGTTGGTTTAGCATCTTGTGCAACAAAACAACTATTGCCCACCTCACCGGTGAAAAGTTGGCCGAAATTGGGTTGCCCTTAGCCCCCCTCTCAGAACAACAAACCATCGCCCGCTTCCTCGACCACAAGACCGCCCAGATCGATGCGCTGATCGCCAAGAAGGAAGCCCTGCTGCAAAAACTGGCCGAAAAGCGCGCCGCCCTGATCAGCCAGGCCGTCACCCAAGGCCTGGACCCGACGGTGCCGATGAAGGATTCCGGGGTGGCGTGGCTAGGACAAATTCCTGCGCATTGGGGTATGACCCGATTGAAATATGCAACGGCATTGATTGTCGATTGCCCACACGACACGCCCCGATATTCGCCCGAAGGAGATTTTCTGGTCGTGAGAACTGCCGATTTGAGTTCCGGTGTAATGGACCTGTCTTCGGCCTACCGGGTCGATGAAGACGAATACCTGAAACGAATTCGGCGAGCCGAAGTTAAGCCCGGCGATATTCTCTACGGCAGGGAAGGAGAGCGCTGGGGGTTTGCTGCCGAAGTGCCCGAGGAACCTAAGGTTTGCTTAGGACAACGAATGATGCAATTCCGGGCATCCGCGCATTTTTGCCCGCACTACCTAATGTGGCATCTCAATGCAGACTGTGTGTATCAACAAGGAGTAGTTGATACCTATGGCTCCACTGCCCCCCATGTAAACGTCGAAACCATCAAGAATTACTGGCTCGTTGAACCTCCATTGACTGAACAAAAAGCCATTGCGAAACACTTGGATGCGGTGACAACGAAATTCGCCAAACAAGTTGCTGCGGCGCATCGTGCCATCTCTACCTTGTCCGAATACCGCGCCGCCCTGATCACCGCCGCCGTCACCGGCCAGATCGACGTGCGCGGCGTTTCCCTTCCCGATTCGTCTCAGCAGGAGGCGGCATGAAGTTCGAGCAGTTCAAGGCCGGCGTCTGGCGGCAGCAGTACCAGTACAAGAGCTTTTCGCCGATTCCGGTGAACCAGGAATGGACCTGGGAAGACCCGACGATCCATGCCCTGCTCGAACAGGCCAACCGCGCGCTCGGTGAACTGAACGCCTTTTCGCTGATCGTGCCGGATATCGATCTCTTCATCAAAATGCATGTGGTCAAGGAGGCCCAGACCTCCAGCCGCATCGAGGGCACCCAGACCGGCATCGACGAGGCGCTGTTGCCGGAAGCGGCCATCCGTCCGGAAAAGCGCGACGACTGGCGCGAGGTGCGCAATTACATCGACGCGGTGAATATCGCCATCGCCGAGCTCGATACCCTGCCGCTCTCCAACCGACTGTTGAAGCAGACCCACGCCATCCTGATGCGCGGGGTGCGCGGCGAGCACAAGCAGCCCGGCGAGTTCCGCACCAGCCAGAACTGGATCGGCGGCTCCAGCCTGACCGACGCGGTGTTCATCCCGCCCCACCCGAGCGAAGTGCCGGACCTGATGGGCGACCTGGAGAAGTTCTGGCACAACGATGCGGTGACCATTCCGCATCTGGTGCGACTGGCCCTTTCCCATTACCAGTTCGAGACGGTGCACCCTTTTCTCGACGGCAACGGCCGTATCGGCCGCCTGATGATTCCGCTTTATCTGGTCGGCCATGGCCTGCTGGCCAAGCCTTCGCTGTACCTCTCGGACTTTTTCGAGCGCAACCGGGCCAGCTATTACGACGCGCTGATGGCGGTACGGGTTTCCAATGACCTGATCCACTGGGTACGCTTCTTCCTGACCGGAATCGCCGAGACGGCCGCCAAGGGGCGCGATGTCTTCCGCCAGGTGCTCAGCCTGCGCACCGAGGTGGAAAAAGCGGTGATGACGCTGGGTCGGCGCGCCGCTTCGGCACAGGCCGCGCTCAATCTGTTTTACCAAAAACCGGTGCTGAGCGCCGCCGACCTGGCCGAAGGCCTGGGATTCAGCTCCCCGGCGACCAATGTGCTAATCAAGGAGCTGATCCGGCTGAATATCTTGCAGGAAATCACCGGCCTGCAACGAGGGCGCGTCTATGCCTTCGAACGTTACCTTGAGCTTTTCGTTAAGTAACGAAAATGCGTTTTCGTTACTTAAGCGATTTTCTTAGGTAAGTTTCGTGACTCAAGCTTTATTTGATGGCTATTTGATTGCGCCCGCGCATAACCCACTCCGGCCCCCCGGGAAAAACGAATACACCGCTGTTTTTTAAATGAATTATCCATTTGATGGCTATTTGATCGGCAGCCACCGAACCAGCACTAAGTAACGAAAAGCCGTTTTCGTTACTTAGCAGCAAAGCTTAGGTAAGGATGAGCAGGAAACCATGCATAGAGAAATCGACTTTGAAAACGAGATCGAACACTTCCTGCTCGGTGAGGGCGGCTATGTCACGGCGGCGGCCGCCGATTACGATGCGGAACGGGCGCTCTTTCCGGCGGCGGTGCTGCATTTCGTGCAGACCACCCAGCCCCGTTTCTGGCAGCGTCTGGCGGACTTGAACAAGGGCACGGCGGCCACGGTGCTGCTCGACAGCCTGGGCAAGGAGCTGGAAAGCAAGGGCATGCTGACAGTGCTGCGCGAAGGCTTCAAATGCTTCGGCAAGACGGTGCGCATGGCCTGGTTCGCCCCCAATACCGGCATGGACCCGGTGGCGACGGCGCGCTATGCCGACAACCGGCTGCAACTGGTCCGTCAGGTCAAGACCAAAAGCGGCGCCATTCCCGACGTGCTGCTGGCGGTCAATGGCTTGCCGGTGGCGACGCTGGAACTGAAAAACCCGATGACCGGCCAGCGCGTCGAGGATGCCCGGATTCAGTACCGCAGCCAGCGCGATCCGCAGGAATTGCTGTTTGCCTACAAGCAGCGCTGTCTGGTGCATTTCGCGGTGGATACCGAGGAAGTGGCGATGACCACCCGGCTGGAGGGCAAGGACACCTTCTTTCTGCCCTTCAACCGGGGCCATAACTTTGGCGCCGGCAACCCGCCGGTGGCCGGCGATGTGCGCACCGCCTACCTGTGGCGGGAAGTGCTGAACCGCGACAGCCTGCTCGACATCCTCGCCCGCTTCCTGCATCTGGAAGTCGAGGAAACGACGCTGGCGACCGAGAAGGGCCTGAAGCGGCATCGCAAGGAAACGATGATTTTTCCGCGTTACCACCAGTTGACCGCAGTAAGACAACTGGTCGCCCATACCCAGGCGCACGGCGCGGGCCACAATTACCTGATCCAGCATTCGGCCGGGTCGGGCAAATCCAATTCCATCGCCTGGCTGGCGCATCGCCTGTCCTGCCTGCATGACGCGCAGGACGAGAAGATTTTTCATTCGGTGGTGGTGATTACCGACCGCCTGGTGCTCGACCAGCAGTTGCAGGACACCATCTTCCAGTTCGACCACAAGTTGGGCGTGGTGCAGAAGATCGACGAAAACACCCAGCAACTAGCCAAGGCGCTGTCGGATGGCGTGCCTATCGTGATTTCGACCATCCAGAAATTCCCCTTCATCACCCAGGCCATCCAGACGCTGGAAAAGCACGGTCATGAGGTGTCCATCGACACCGCCGGCAAGCGTTTCGCGGTGATTGTGGACGAGGCCCACAGCTCGCAAAGCGGCGAAACCGCCATGGAGTTGCGCAAGATATTGAACAAGGAAGGCATAGCAGCGACGATTGCCGAGCAGTTGCTCGATCTCGATGAGGAAAATCTCAGCGAAGCAGCGAAAACGGAACTGCTGCGCGAGCAGTTGAAGCGCGCCCGCCAGCCCAACCTGAGTTTCTTTGCCTTCACGGCGACGCCCAAATTCAAGACCATGGCGGTGTTCAACGAGCCGGGCGAGAACGGCAAGCCGCCCTTTCACCTGTACAGCATGCGCCAGGCCATCGACGAGGGTTTCATCCACGACGTGCTCAAGGGCTACACCTGCTATGCGCGCTATTACCACCTGATCCAGCAGATCGAAGACGACCCGGAAGTGCCGCGCCGCAAGGCCGCCCGCGCCCTGGCCCGGTTTGTTGACCTGCACGATTACAACATCGGCCAGAAGGTGGAAGTGATCGTCGAGCACTTCCGCACTCATACCAAACACCGCATCGGCGGGCGGGCCAAAGCCATGGTGGTGACCGCTTCCCGCGAACATGCGGTGCGCTACAAGCTGGCCTTCGACCAGTACCTGAAGGACCGGTGCTACACCGACATCAAGTCGCTGATCGCCTTTTCCGGCGAGATCATGCTCAAGGAACACGGCGAGCAGAAATTCACCGAGGTCGGCATGAACGGCGGCATCAAGGAAAAGGAACTGCCGGAGAAGTTCAACTCCGAGGAATACCAGGTCTTGCTGGTCGCCGAGAAATACCAGACCGGTTTCGACCAGCCCCTGCTGCACACCATGTACGTGGATCGCAAGCTGACCGGCATCCAGGCGGTGCAGACGCTGTCGCGCCTGAACCGGACGACGCGCGGCAAGGAAAACACCTTCGTGCTCGATTTCGTGAACAAGCCGGAAGAAATCTACGCCGCTTTCAAGCCCTATTACGAATTCACGCCACCGGGCGAGGAGACCGACCCGCAGCAACTGAACGCCCTGGCCCACACGCTCAATGAATGGAAAATCTACGCCCGCAGCGAGGTCGATGCCTGGTGCGAAATCTGGTTCCGCAACCGGATGCAACCGACCGGCGGCGAACACAAGAAACTGAGCGGCCTGATTGATCTCGCCGTGGATCGTTTCAAGGCACTCGAAGCGGAAGACCAGGCCCTGTTCAAGGGCCAGCTGGCCAGCTTTCGCAACTTGTACATGCTGGTTTCGCAGATCATTCCCTATCAAGATTCCGACCTGGAAAAGCTCTACACCTACGGGCGTTTTCTGTTGAGCAAGCTGCCAGCGGGCGACGACCAGCGCGCAGTCAAGGTGGATGACGAGGTGGAACTGAAGTATTACCGCCTGCAGAAAATCAGCGAAGGCGCCATCGACCTCAAGGCCGGCGAACCGGAAGCGCTTTACGGCCCGACGGCAGTCGGCACCGGCCAAGAAGACGAGGAGGTTCGGCTGTCCACGCTGGTGGTCAAACTCAACGAACGTTTCGGCACCGAATTCACCCCGGCCGACCAGCTTTTCTTCGAGCAGGTGCGGGAAACGGCGATTGCCAACGCGCACCTGCAACAGGCTGCCGCCGCCAACAGCCTGGAGAACTTCGAGCCGGTCTTCAACAAACAACTGGAAAACCTGTTCGTCGAGCGCATGGAAGGCAACGAGGAAATTTTCGTCCGTTTGATGAACGACGACGCCTTCCGCAGTCTGGCCACCTCGCATCTGATGCGGGCGGTTTATCAGCAGATCCGGCAGCAGCAGGATCTGCCCGTAGCCTAGGCGAGAGCAATAATGCCCGAACTAATCCTCTACACCAGCGGAGACGGCCAGACCAGCATCAAGCTACGCACCGAGGACGGCACGGTCTGGCTATCGCAGCAGGAAATGGCCGAGTTGTTCGCGACCAGTATTCCGAACATCAACCAGCATGTGCGCAAGATTCTGGCCGAGGGCGAGCAAACCGAGGCAACTATTAAGTCTTGCTTAATAGTTCAAGACGAAGGCAGCAGAAGCGTTCGCCGCAAAACCATGGTGTACAGCCTACCGCTGATCCTGGCCGTCGGCTACCGGGTGCGCTCGGCGCGCGGCACGCAGTTTCGGCAGTGGGCGACACGGCATCTGAACGAATTCCTGGTCAAGGGCTTCGTGATGGACGATGCACGTCTGAAAGACCCGGCCGGCTGGGATTATTTCGACGAACTGCTGGCCCGCATCCGCGACATCCGGAGCTCGGAGAAACGCTTCTACCAGAAGGTCCGCGATATTTACGCGACGGCGGTCGACTACGACGGCAAGAGCGAGGCAGCACAATTGTTCTTCAAGAAGGTGCAAAACAAGATGCTGTGGGCGATCACTGGCCAGACGGCCGCCGAGCTGATTGTCGGGCGGGCCGATGCCGGGGCGCCGAACATGGGGCTGACCACCTGGGCTGGCGGTCAAATTCGCCAGAAGGACGTGACGATTGCCAAGAATTACCTGAACGCCGAGGAAATCGACGAGCAGAACCGGATCGTCACCATGTACCTGGAATTCGCCGAGGATCAGGCGCGGCGCCGCAAAACCATGACCATGTCCGACTGGGCAGGCCGGCTGGACGCCTTTCTCAGCTTCAACGAGCGTGAGGTACTGACCCATGCCGGCAGGCCGAGCGTCTCGCCGCCGATGACCAAGACCTGCGTGCTCTGGAAGAAATCCGCGATGGCCGCTCAAGCAAGAAAACAGGAGATTGACCGATGGCACTGAACCTCCGCCAAACCGTGACCGATTTTCTCAAGGCCCACCCAGAGGAGCGCTTCACCGCCCGCGACTTGGCGTGTTGGATGTTCGAGAATATGCGCGAGGCCTGCGAGGAAAAACGCCGTAACAGCCAACAGGATCTTTCCGAGGATGCCCGCTTGCTCTGGCAACTCGTCGCCGAAATCAGCGCCAACCGGCCGGAAATCCAGAAGCGCTGGCCGCAAGTGCGCACTACCGAAACCCGCCCCCGTCGCTATTACTGGACGAACGCCAGCGAGGCCGCCGAGGTCGCCAAGGTGGAAAGCGCGACGCCTGAGCTGGTCGGCAAGCTTGCCGGGAAAGCCTTGAGCGAGCATGCGCTTTACCCGCTGCTCTGCCGCTTTCTCCATGTCGAGCAAGGGCTTTACCCGAAACGGATCGACGAGAAGCGCTCGACCAACCGGCATGGCCCGAACGGCAACAAATGGCTGTATCCCGATCTGGTTGCGATGGAAGACATCGGTGCCGAGTGGGATCGGGAAATCCGTGCCTGCGTCCAGCAAGTCGGCGCCCAACGCACCCGCCTGTGGTCCTTCGAGGTCAAGCTGCTGGTCAACCGCTCGAACGTCCGGGAGGTCTGGTTCCAGGCGGTGTCCAACTCATCCTGGGCCAATTTCGGTTATCTGGTCGCCGCCGATATCCAGGAATCGGCGATGAAGGAATTGCGCCTGCTCGCCGCTTCCTACGGCATCGGCCTGATCCGCCTGAACACCGAGGACCCGAGCGAGAGCGAAATATTGATTCCGGCCCGCGAACATCCCGATATCGACTGGGATGCCTGCAACCGGCTGGCGCTGGAGAATACCGACTTCCGCGACTTCATCAGTTGGGTGCGTCAGTTCCACCAGACAGACAACGCTCGTGTCGGTGACTGGGATTTGCCCGAGGCGGTCGAGTAATTTTGGCGCGTCAGTGGCGCATTTAGCGGCTGCGGACGAATTTCTGTTCGGTTACCGCTTTGCCCCACTGCGTCCCCTGGATTTCCTCGACCAGTTGGAAGCCGGCCTTTTCGTACAGGTGCCGCGCCGTGTCCAGACCGCTGATGGTCCATAGATAGATGCCGGGAATGCCGCGGCTGTCGCAATGACGGATCGCTTCGCCGAGCAGTTGGCGTCCGGCGCCCTGGCCGCGGGCTGCGTCGTCGAGAATGAACCAGCGCAAATGGGCGTTCGGCTCGGCCGCGCCGGTGACATCCAGGGCAATGGAGCCGACGATCTCGTCGCCCATCGTCGCCAGCCAGAGGCCGTTGTCGGCGTGCTCCAGGCGCGGCACGAAGGCAGCCAGCTCGCTTGCCACCTTGCATTCGAAATACTCGCCGAAACCGACTTGCCGGGCGTAATAGCTGGCGTGCATCTCGGTGATCCGCCCGATGGCGCCGGGCAGGTAGCCGCGATGCAGCGTAACGCCTGCGCCGTCGTCCGGCTGGAGCGCGCCGCCGCTCCGGCACGAGGCCAGGGCCTGAGCGTAACCGTGCAGGCCGGACAAGACCGAAGCACCGAGATGCGGCGGAATCCGCTGCAAGGCTTCGGCGACCTGCCGATTGCCGAAGGCATGGATGGCGGCGACGCTTTTCCGGCCGCGCTCGCTCAGGGCAAGCAATTTGATTCGGCGATCGTCCGGGCTGGCTTGCTCGACAATCTCGCCGCCGGCGATCAGTTTGGCCAGCATCCGGCTGACCGAGGACTTTTCCAGATTGAGCAGTGTCGCCAGTTGCGCTGCGGTCAGCGGCCCGGCCAGATCGATTTCGATTAGGGCATGGACAGCCGAGGCGGGCAGCCCGGAGCCGGCCAACGTGGACTGCATGAAGCCCAGTTCACGCACCAGCTGCCGCGAGGCGCGGCGGATTTGCGCCAGCCTTTGCGAAGTAGCGGCCATCACTGCCCTCCCAGCGTCGATATTGGTTGCATCATACAACCAATATCGACGACCGGGGTTTGCCGCCGACGGTCGATTGGCCAGCCGCTAGGTTCGGGCCACCGCCGCCCCGGCCAGTACCGCCGGCATGGCCTGACGCATGATGTCGATGAAGCAGCGCAGGCGGGCCGGGTAGAAGCGGGCGTAGGGATAGACCAGGCTGACCGGCAAAGACGGCGCCTGCCAGGCCGGCGTCAGATGCAGCAGACGGCCACCGGCCAGATCGTCGGCCAGCACCCAGGCCGAGCCGATGCAGGCACCCAGACCAAGCAGGGCGGCGCTGCGCAGCGCGTACAGGCTATCGGTACTGAAGCGCGGGGTAATCGGCACCCGCTCGACCACGCCGCTTTCGACATGCTTCAGACTCACTTCATTGCGGTAATAGGTGCGCAACGCGAGCCAGGGCAAGGCGGCCAGTTCGCCGGCCGCCGTCGGCACCGGCCCGCCGTTCAGCACTTCCGGCGCGGCGACGACGATGCGCGGCACTTCCGACAGGTGGATGGCGACCAAGCCCGGATCGGTCACCTCGCCAACCTGGATCGCGCAATCGATGCCGGCCGCGATGTAGTCCTGGATCACCCGGTCGTCGTGCAGCGACCACTCGACGGTCATGCGCGGATAGCGTTTCAGGTAGTCGGCGAGCGGCTTGATCAGCCTTTCCTGGCCGAAGGCATGCGGCACCACCACGCGCAGGATGCCCTCCGGCTCGTCACCCGCGCCGCGCAGATCCGACTCGAAGGCCGCCCAGCGGGTCAACAGTTCCTTGGCTTGCTCGTAGCAGCGCTCGCCATCCACGGTCAGCCGCATGGCATGCGTCGTTCGTTGCAGCAGGCGGAGGCCGAGCGAACGCTCGAGGGCTTGCAGGCGACGGCTGATGGTCGGCTGCGTCATGCCCATCTGGCCGGCAGCGGCGGAAAGGCTACCGGCTTCGACGATACGGACGAAGGTTTGCATCAGTTCGATGCGATCCCCGGTGATCGCCAACGAAGGCGTGCTCAGCCCCGTTTCCGGCGCATTGTCTTGTCGTTCGCTCATACACCTACCGTATAACTAATGTGTCGAAGACGATACTACCGTTCCGTTGCCAGACCAACAAGAATGGGCACCATCAACAACCAGCCGGTAAGGTGAAAAAATGTCTTCCATTCAAAATACGCATGAAAGTGGTGAAACAAGTCGTCAGGCGGCCACACCGGCGCTGCTTTCTCCCCAATTGACCCTGCTATTGGCGGCCGGCGCCGGATTTTCGGTGGCCACGCTGTACTACAGCCAGCCGATACTCGGCATTCTCGGCGCCGATATCGGTGCTTCGGACCATGCCGTCGGCTTGGTGCCGACCCTGACGCAACTGGGTTACGCCCTCGGCATCCTGTTGCTCGCCCCGCTCGGCGATCGCCATGACCGCCGCACCATCATCCTGATCAAGGCTGCGCTGTTGATCGCCGCTCTGTTGCTCGGCGCTGGCGCGCCATCGATCGGCCTGTTGCTGGTCGCCAGCCTGGCCATCGGCCTGACCGCCACGCTGGCCCAGGACATCGTCCCGGCCGCCGCCACACTGGCCCCGCTGGCCCAACGCGGCCGGGTGGTCGGTACGGTGATGACCGGCTTGCTGATGGGCATCCTACTATCGCGCGTCGTCAGCGGCTTGATTGCCGAACATTTCGGCTGGCGAGCGATCTTCATCGTCGCGGCAGCCAGCATCGCCCTGATCGGCATTACCGCCTGGCGTGTGCTGCCGAAATTCGAGCCGACCACGAATCTTTCCTACAGCGCCCTGCTCGGTTCGCTGCATACGCTATGGCTACGCCATGCCAGCCTGCGTCGTGCCGCCCTGGCTCAGGGCCTGCTGGCTGTCGGCTTCAGCGCCTTCTGGTCCACGCTGGCGGTGATGCTGCACGCCGCGCCCTTCCATCTCGGCAGCGCCGTGGCCGGCAGCTTCGGCCTGGCCGGCGCCGCCGGCGCCCTGGCCGCGCCACTGGCCGGCCACCTCGCCGACCGGCGCGGCCCCGAGCTGGTGACGCGCCTGGGTGCCGGGCTCAGCGTCCTGTCCTTCGCCGGCCTGTCGCTGGCGCCGCTGCTCTCGCCGAGCGCCCAGCTGTGGCTGCTCGGCATCGGTGCCATCGGCTTCGATCTCGGCGTCCAGGCCAGCTTGATCGCCCATCAGACCATCGTTTACAGCATCGACCCCGGCGCCCGCAGCCGCCTCAACGCCGTGCTCTTCGTCGGCATGTTCATCGGCATGGCCGGCGGCGCAGCGCTCGGCAGCCTGTTGCTCGGCCAGTGGGGCTGGATTGCCGTCACCGGCATGGCGGCGGCCACTTCCCTTGCTGCACTGGCGGTACGTTTCTGGAAGTTGCCGCCGGCCCTGGCTTAGAAAAATCGACCAGCATCGCCGACCGCATCGGCGATGCTGGTTGCGCAGACCAAGTTCTTCCCGCCACGCCTTATTCGATACCGACCATGCCCGCCTCGGGATAGCGCGCCCCGGCCACCCGCTCGACGGCGAACATCCGGTCGAGTTCGGCGATTTCATCGGCATTGAGCAGCACATCCGCGGCGGCCACATTCTGCTCGAGATAGGCAATGCGCCGGGTTCCCGGAATAGGTACGACGTGGGGATGTTTGTCGAGCAGCCAGGCCAGCGCCACCTGGGCGTTGGTCAAGCGATGGGCGCTGGCGAAGCGGCCGAGTTCGGCCACCAGCTGGCTGTTGATTTTTTCCGCTTCGCCGACGAAACGCGGGTTGTGCTTGCGGAAATCGCCCTCGCCCAGTTGGTCGCTATGCACGGCGCCGGTCAGGAAGGCGCGACCGAGCGGGCTGTAGGCGATGAAGGTGACGCCCAGTTCGGCGCAGGTCGGCAGCATGGCCGCTTCGGCATCCCGCGACCACAGCGAGTATTCGCTTTGCACGGCCGCCACCGGATGCACGGCATGGGCGCGCCGCAGGGTTTCCGGCGACACCTCGGAAAGACCGATCTGGCGGACCTTGCCGGCCGCCACCAGGGCTGCCAGGGCGCCGACCATGTCCTCGATCGGCACTTCCGGGTTGCGGCGGTGGCAGTAGTAGAGGTCGATGGTTTCGACACCGAGGCGCTGCAGCGACGCTTCGCAGGCACTTTGGATGTAGGCCGGGGTGTTGTCGATCCGTCGCTCGTAAGCCCCCGGCTGGCGGACGATGCCGAACTTGCTGGCGATCACCACCTGCGGCCGGCGGGCCGCCCCGCCTTGCTTGAGAAAGCGGCCAAGCAGGCTTTCGTTGTGACCGAAACCGTAGGTATCGGCGGTATCGAAGAGGTTGATGCCGAGTTCGAGCGCCCGTTCCAGCGTCGCCAGCGACTGTTCATCGTCGCTGGCCCCGTAAAACTCGCTCATCCCCATGCAGCCGAGGCCAAGCGCCGAGATGACTGGGCCACCGGCCCCGAGCGTGCGTTGTTGCATGTCCATGCTCCTTATTGAACGGTATAGCCGCCGTCGATCATCAAACCCTGGCCGCTGATGTAACTTGCCGCATCCGACAGCAGGAAGAGCACCGGACGGGCGATTTCTCCGGGCTGCCCGACACGGCCGGCGGGGTACTCCAGCGTCGCCGCATGGAGGCTCTCGATACTACCGAAACCCTGCGCCGCCATCGACGTTTCGACCGGCCCCGGGCATACCGCGTTGATGCGGATGCCCTGCTTGTAGTATTCCAGCGCCGCCGTGCGGGTCAGGCCGAGCACCGCATGCTTGCTGGCGGTATAGGGTGACAGACCGGGGAAAGCCACCTGGGCGACGAGGGAAGCATTGTTGACGATGGCGCCGCCACCGGTGGACAACATCGCGGCGATTTCATATTTCAGCGACCAGAAGACGCCGGAAACATTGGTCCGCATCACCGCGTCGAAATCGGCGCTGTCGATTTCGTGCAGCGGCGCCGCGACGCCGAGCCGGCCGGCATTGTTGAAGGCGCCATCGAGCCGGCCGAAGCGGGCAACGGTGGCGGCTACGGCAGCCTGAACCTCGGATTCGATTTCGACATCCATGCGCAGCACGAGTGCCTTGCCGCCTGCTGCCTCGATTTGGCCGGCCAGAATGTCGCTGGCCGCGCTGCGCCGGGCGGCCAGTGCCACGTTGGCGCCGGCCTGGCCGAGCGCCAGGGCGGTCGCCGCCCCGATACCGGACGAAGCGCCAGTCACGAGATAGGTGCGGCCGGCAAGATCGGCGGAAATAGCTGTCATGTTGGGTCTCCTTGAAGGTAGGTAAAAATCCAGGAATCAGATTAGGCGGAGTGTCGGTGTGCCACAATCCGCACAATCCTTGATGACTTACTGAAAAATTCTCACCAATATGGACCGCCCTAGTCTTGCCGACCTTCAGGCTTTCGCCACCGTCGCCCGGCTGCGCAGCTTTCGCCGCGCCGCCGGCGAGCTGCACGTTTCCCCTTCCGCCTTGAGCCACACGCTGCGCAGCCTGGAAACCCGGCTCGGCGTGCGCCTCCTTAACCGCACGACGCGCAGCGTGTCCCCCACCGAAGCCGGCCAGCGCCTGCTCGCCCGCCTTGCCCCGACCCTGCAGGAACTCGACGACGCGCTCGACGAAATCAACAGCTTTCGCGATTCGCCGGTTGGCACGCTGCGTCTCAATGTGCCGCGCGCCGCCGCCGAATACGTGCTGGCCCCCCTCGCCAGCCGCTTTCTGCGCGAAAACCCCGGCATGCGCCTGGAAATCGTCATCGACGACAGCCTGATCGACATCGTCGCCGCCGGTTTCGATGCCGGCGTGCGCTTCGGCGAACGCCTGGCCCAGGACATGATCGCCGTGCCCTTCGGCCCGGCCCAGCGTTTCGTGGTGGTCGCTTCGCCGGCCTACCTGGCCGAGCATGGCAAACCCGCCGCGCCGCAGCAGCTATCGGCCCATCGTTGCATTCGCATCCGCTTTCCCAACGGCAGCATCTATCGTTGGGAGTTTTCCCGTGGCGATGAAAAAATTGAAGTCGAAGTCGAAGGTCCGCTCGATGTCGGCGAAATGTGGCTGATGGTGCGGGCCGCCGAGGATGGGGTCGGTTTGGCCTACGTTTATGAGCAATCGGCGGCATCGGCTCTGGCCGCCGGCCGGCTGGTCACGGTACTCGACGACTGGCGACCACCCGAACCGGGGTTTTTTCTCTATTACCCAAGTCGCCGTCTGGTCCCGGCCGGCCTGCGGGCGTTTATCGATTTGCTGCAAAAAACCGCGGAAAGTTGATCTTAATCAAATGACTATCTTTCTCCCTTCGACTTCCGGCGGTTTGGCTTGGTTCGGGCAAAAATGTTCGGACATAATGCCCGACTTCTAAAACCGTGTTCCGGAAGGCCCCGACGTGAATCTGAACGCCAAGGTCACGCTCTTCTTCGTCAGCATCGCTGCCCTCTTGCTGGCGGTGCTCATTGCCATCAGCCTCTACGCCTTTCGCAGCTTTTCGATCGCCTCGGCCACCGAGCACATTCGCACGGCCGGCGAAATCGTCCGCGTGCATCTGACCGAATCGATGATCAACGGCGTCATCGACAAGCGCGAAAGCTTCCTCAAGCGGATGCTCGAGGTGCAGGGACTGAAGTCGGCCCGCGTCGTCCGCTCGCCCGAGGTGGTCAAGCAGTTCGGTCAGGGCTTGAGCGTCGAATCGGCGGCCGACGACGTCGAACGCCGGGTGCTTACTGAAGGCAAGCCGTATTTCGGCATCCAAACCAGCGACGGCGAGACGGTCTTTCGCGGCACCATTCCCTACATCGCGACCGCCAACGGCACGCCGAACTGCCTGCAGTGCCACCAGGTCAGCGAGGGGGCCGTGCTCGGGGTGGTCAACATGACCATGTCGATCGAGGGACTCAAGGAAAAGGCCTTGTACACCGTGGCCGGCATCGTCGGCGCCGTGACCTTCTTCGTCCTGCTGCTGATTCTGCTGCTGCGCCGGCTGCTGCGCCCGATCTCGGACACGGCCAATGCCGTCGAACTGGCCGTCCAGAGCGCCCTGCGCGGCGACTTCAAGAGCCATGTCGAGAAAAAGACCAACGACGAAATCGGCCAGATCGCCACCGACATGAATCGTCTGCTGACCTTCCTCGACGATGGCCTGAACCGCATCGGCAGCAATGTCGCCCGCCTCACCGAACGGACGCCGGCACCCGGCGAAAATCTGCTGACGGCGACCATCGAGATGGTCGAAGGACTGACCAAGGCGGCCCATTTCAAGCAGGCGATCGAGGAAGACGAGTCGAAAACCGAGATTTACCAGCGCCTGGCCGCCACCCTGCACAGCGAGTTCGGGCTCGACGAATTTTCGCTCTACGAGATCAGCAGCAACAAGAAACAGATCCGGACCATCATGGTCGATGGCAAAACTGCCGATACCTGCCGCTGGTGCGATCCGGAAATCCTGATTCGCCCGGAGGCCTGCCGCGTCCGCCGGACCGGCCATATCGTCGATGGCGTGACCAATCCGGAAATCTGCTATGCCTTCCGGCCGCCCGCCGAACTGGGTGCCCGCCGCCATATCTGCTTCCCGGTCAACCAGTCCGGCTCGGTCGGCAGCGTCGTCCAGCTGCTGACGACGCCGGACGAGCAGGACAAGCTGCTCGACATGATCCCGTTCATCAATGTCTATCTGCGCGAGACCGCCCCGGTGCTGGAAACCAAGCGCCTGATGGAAAGCCTGCGCGACTCGACGCTGCGCGACCCGATGACCGGCCTCAACAACCGCCGCTTCCTCGAGGAATATGTCGAGACGCTGGTCGCCAGCGTGCAGCGCAAGCGAACCAGCGCCGCCATCCTGATGCTCGACCTCGACTACTTCAAGATGGTCAACGATACCTACGGCCACGATGCCGGCGATGCCGTACTGAAAGCGCTGTCGACGGTGCTCAAGCGCGCGGTTCGCGCCTCCGATCTGGTCATTCGCTACGGTGGCGAGGAATTCCTGATCATCCTGATCGATAGCGGTGGCGAAGCGGCCGAGCAGGTTGCCGAGAATATCCGGCTATCGGTCGAAGAACTGAAGGTTCCGGTGTCCGGCATCGTGATTCAGAAGACCATCTCGATCGGCATTTCCGATTTCCCGACCGACAGCGACACCTTCTGGCAGGCTGTAAAGTTTGCCGACGTGGCGCTGTATCAGGCCAAGGAACGGGGCCGCAACCGGGTGATCCGCTTCGCGCCGGCGATGTGGAGCGACAACAAGGAGTACTGAGCGGATTTATCTTGTACCAAACGTACAAGATAAATCGCCTCAGGCACTCATTATCAAAACCTAACCGAGCCAATACACTGGCGGCATTGTGAATTGTTCCCGAGGCCGCCCGTGATTTCTGCCCTTACTGTCCTGCTGATTTTCCAACTGATCGGCGAAGTGCTCGCCCGTTCTCTGGACCTGCCGGTACCCGGCCCGGTGATCGGCATGCTGCTGCTCTTTCTTGCGCTGCTGCTGCGCGGCGGCCCCGGCGACGGACTGCGGACGACCGGCCAGAACCTGCTGCAGCATCTTTCGCTGCTCTTCGTGCCGGCCGGCACCGGCATCATGGTGCATCTGCACCGCGTCGCCGATGAATGGCCGGCCTTGCTGCTGTCCTTGCTGATCAGCACGCTGGCGACGCTGGTCGTCACGGCACTGGCGATGAAGCTGTGCCAGCGCGCTGCACACCCGGGAGACAGCCAGTGACGCCGCGCATCAACGAAATCTGGGTCTATCTCTCGGCCTCGCCGCTGCTCGGCCTGACCATCACGCTGCTCGCCTATCAGGGCGCTTTCTGGATCTACCAGCGGTCCGGCAGCAATCCGCTGGCCAACCCGGTGCTGATCGCGGTCACCGCGCTGGTCGGCTTTCTGACGCTGACCGCCACCAGTTACGAAACCTACTTCGCCGGCGCCCAGTTCGTGCACTTCCTGCTCGGCCCGGCCACCGTCGCGCTGGCCATCCCGCTCTACACGCAGTTTCGCCGCGTCCGGGCGATGCTGCTGCCGGTCGTCGTCGGCCTGCTGGCCGGCAGCCTGACCGCCGTGCTCTCCGCCGTCCTGGTCGGCCGCCTGTTCGGCGCCAGCCTGTCTACCCAACTGTCGCTGGCCCCCAAGTCGGTGACCACACCAATCGCCATGGGCATTGCCGAGCGCATCGGCGGCATCCCGTCGCTGACGGCGGTGCTGGTCATCGTCACCGGCATCATCGGCGCGGTCGGCGCCCGTTACGTCTTCGATGCGATGAAGTTGCGCGATCCGGCGATCCGCGGCTTCGCCATCGGCATCGCCTCGCACGGCATCGGCACGGCACGGGCCTTCCAGGTCAACGAGCAAAGCGGCGCCTTCGCCGCCCTGGCGATGGGCCTGAACGGCGCCCTGACCGCCCTGCTCGTGCCACTGCTCGCCGGCTGGCTGACGGCGGCTTGAGGCGCGCTTAGGGTAAGTACCTATGGCTGAGATCAGGGTAGCGGCGAAGAATTAGCCCATGTTCATTCGTCCGCCCCCCGCCACCCCGAAACAGACTTGGCTCTGGCTCGCGCCTTATGTCGCGATCGGCGTTTTTGCCGTGGCCATGCTGATCATTACCGCGCTGCTTCAGTGGCGCGAGCTGGATACCGCCCGCTCGGCGCTGGAGGGCGACATGCACTGGGCCGAGCGGACCATCGAGAGCCGGCTGCACGCCCACATCGACTTTCTCGGCGAGTTGGGCCGCGAACAGGAATTCAAGCAACTGACCTACGAATCCTTCCAGGTGCGGGCGGCGCGCTATGTCCGCGACGCCCCGGAAATCGCCGCGATCATCTGGGTCGATACCGACGGCAAGGTGGAATGGGTGGCGCCCAACGAATCGAACGCCACCTTCGTCGGCGAGCAACTGACCGGCCAGCGCCTGAGCGCCCTGCGCGAAGCCTTGCGCATCCGCCGCGAGCTGGTCTCTCCCGATTACCCGGATGCCTACCAGCGGCCGGCCCACGACATCATTTTCCCGGTCCAGCGCGGCAGCGCCGATATCGGCGCCTTCATCGCCCTGCAGTCGCTGGAAACGCTGCTGCGTTCGACGCTGCCGGCGGTGTTTACCGCGCGCTACAGCCTGACGATTGTCGACACCGAGAATCGCGAAGTTTTCAGCAACTCCTCGATCAAGCCGACCGACCGCAAGGTTTCCGGAGCGATCAGTCTCGATCTGCCCAACAATCGCCTCGGTCTCAACATCATCGCCTATCGCGGCGGCGGCGCCTGGTTGCCGCTCCTGCCTGCGGCGCTGATCATCATCCTCACCGTGATCGCGACGATCACGCTGATCCAGCTACGTCGCCACGCCCAGCACCGGGCGCAAACCGAAGAACAGCTGCGCGCCGCCTACGCGTTCCGCCAGGCCATGTCGGAGTCGATGGTCACCGGCCTGCGCGCCATCGACCTCAAGGGCCGGATCACCTTCGTCAACTCGTCGTTTTGCCGGATGACCGGCTTCGACGAAAGCGAGCTGGTCGGCATCGCCCCGCCCTACCCCTACTGGCCGCCGGAGGAGTTTTACCAACTGCAGAACAACATCGACCAGGCGCTGGCCGGGGAAGCGCCGGCCCGTGGCTTCGAGATGCGCATCATGCGCAAGAACGGCGAGCGCTTCGACGTCCGCCTCTATTTCTCGCCACTGATCGATACCAAAGGCGCCCAGATCGGCTGGATGGCCTCGATGAACGACATCACCGAACCGAAACGGATCCGTGTCGAACTCGAACGAGCCCACGAACGCTTCGTAACCGTGATCGACGGCCTCGATGCGGCGGTACACGTCGCCGACGTGCAAACCGGTGAAATTCTCTTTGCCAATCGCGCCTTCCAGAACATTTTCGGCTTCGACAGCGTCGGTCGCGACTCGGCCATGGTGACCGCCCCCTGTCGGGCGCCGCCCGAAGCGCTGCACTGCGACCCGACCGTCCTGCGCGCCGAAGAATTGCCCTGCGAGCTGTTCGACGGCGAAATCCAGCACACCCTCTCCGGCCACTGGTATCACCTGCACGAACGGGCCATCCGCTGGGTCGATGGACGCACGGTACGCGTCCAGATCACCGCCGACATCACCGATCGGAAGCACATCGACGAGGTCAACCTGCAACAGCAGAAACGCCTGGAGCAGACCTCCCGGCTGATCACCATGGGCGAAATGGCCAGTTCGCTGGCCCACGAACTGAACCAGCCGCTGTCCGCGATCGCCAACTACTGCGCCGGTTGCGTCAAGCGCATGCAGGCCGGCAACTACAAGTTCGACGACCTGCTAGCTGCGATGCAGAAGGCGGCCGAACAGGCCGAGCGGGCCGGCAAGATCATCCGCCGGATGCGCGACATGGTGAAGAAGAGCGACCCGGTGCGGCTGCCGATCTCGCTCGAGGAACTGGTCGACGAGACGCGCGCCTTCGCCGATATCGAGGCGCAACGCACCGGCACGCAGATCGTGGTCGACATTCCCGAAAATCTGCCGCGTATCGTCGTCGATCACATCATGATCGAGCAGGTCCTGCTCAATCTGCTGAAAAATGGCATTGAAGCGATGAACGATGTACCCTTCGAGCGCCGCCGCCTGACCATCCAGGCCAAACCGGTCGATGAGCGGATGCTCGAAATATCGGTGGCCGACCAGGGGCACGGTCTCAACGAAGACGATATCGAGAAGATTTTTGCCCCGTTCTACACCACCAAGCCGGAAGGCATGGGCATCGGTCTGGCCATCTGCCGTTCGATCATCGAATTCCATCAGGGCCGGCTGTGGGTCGAACCGCGCCGCGAGGGCGGCACCGTATTCCGTTTCACCGTTCCGATAGAGGAAGAAGATGAGTGAGCTGAGTCAGACCATTTTTGTCGTCGACGACGATGAGGCCATGCGCGACTCGATGACCTGGCTGCTCGAAGGCGAAGGCTACCGGGTCGCCTGTTTCGCTTCCGGCGAGAATTTCCTGCACGAGCGGCATGACGATATGCGCGGCTGCCTGGTGCTCGACGTCCGGATGCCGGAAATGAGCGGCCTCGAACTGCAGGAAAAACTCGACGCCCTCGGTTCGCGCCTGCCGATCATCTTCGTCACCGGCCACGGCGACGTGCCGATGGCGGTTTCGGCGCTGCAGCGCGGCGCCTGCGACTTCATCGAGAAGCCCTTCCACAACGAGGAACTGCTGTCGCGCATCGAGCGCGCCCTTGCCCTCGACCAGCAGCTCGCTGCCCGCCGCGAGCGTGACGGGGCCATCGCCCACCGGCTGGAACAACTGACCCAGCGGGAAAGCGAAGTGATGCGCCTGGTCGTCGCCGGCAAGCTGAACAAGCAAATCGCCGACGAACTGGAAATCAGCATGAAAACCGTCGAAGCCCACCGCGCCCGGGTCATGGAAAAAATGGGCGTGCGCACGCTGGCCGAACTGGTCAAGGCGGTGATGAGCGTCAATTGATCTTGGCCGGTCGTCGCTGACCGGTGCCCCGGCGACTCAGAGCGGGATGATGTCGCTGTCGTCGGTCGTGCCGTAGTTGCCGGCGTAGTGGGTCTGGCCGCGGATTTCCTTGCGCCGCAGCAGCTTTTCCTGAACCCGCGGCGGCAGGTCGGTGAACAGGATGATTTCCTTGGCGATCAGCAGTTCGATCGTATCTTCGATGGCCCGGATGAAATCCCGGTCGAGTTCGGAAAGTTCGTTCTGCCGCCAGCGTTCGTGGATGAACTGGAGAGCCTCCGGATTATCGGCCGCCACGGCCTCCTGCGCCTCACCCAGCGGCATCGGGTGCAACTCGCGAATCTGCCCAGCGCCGTCTCGTGCCACGTAAAGCATGCCAACCTCTCCTGATCGATTTGGCCGCAGTCTGCATCAGGCGAACCGCCTTGGCAATTGGAGCAATGGATGCGACAAGGGATAATGCGCCCTTTCGTCCAGCCGCCGCCCCATGTCCAGCCCCGAAACCCAGCAAACCATCCAGAAAAAAGTGGTCATCGCCGCCTGTTTCGGCACCTTCCTGGAGTGGTACGACTTCCTGACCTTCGCTTCGCTGGCCATCTACTTCAGCGTCCTCTTCTTCCCGTCCGGCGACCCGGTTGCCGCGCTACTGGCCAGTCTCGGCACCTTCGGCGTCGGCATGATCGTCCGCCCCCTCGGTGCCGCGCTGTTCGGCTCGCTCGGCGACCGCCACGGCCGGCGCACCATCTTCCTCGTCACCATCATCGTGATGGGCGTCTCCACCGTCTGCGTCGGGCTGCTGCCGACCTACGAACAGGTCGGCCTGCTCGCCCCGGCCCTGCTCTTGCTGTTGCGCATGCTGCAGGGCTTGTCGGTCGGCGGTGAAATCGGCGGCGCCGCCGTCTACCTCACCGAACACGCCCCGGAAGGCCGGCGCGGCTTGTACACCAGCGTGCTGCAACTGATGGGACCGCTCGGCATGATGGCGTCGACGCTGCAGATCATCGCCCTGCAGTATTTCCTCAGCGAAGCCGACTTCAAGGCCTGGGGCTGGCGCATCCCCTTCCTGCTCTCGGCACTGCTGCTGGTGGTTTCGATCAAGAGCCGGATGAACCTGCACGAATCGCCGGTCTTCCGGCATTTGCGCGAGAAGAATGGACTGGCCAAGACGCCGTTGCGCGACTGCTTCCGCGACCGCCAGACGCTCGGCCGCATGGGCCTGCTGTTCTTCTGCATCTCGGCCGGCGGCTCGCTGCTCTTCTTCTCGGCCCAGGTCTATACCAATGTCTTCCTGAAGACGGTGGTCAATCTGCCGGCCGCCCAGGCCGGCGCACTGGTGATGATGTCGACGCTCGCCCTGTTCCCGGCGACGCTGTTCTGCGGCTGGCTGTCCGACCGGATCGGCCGGCGGCCGGTGCTGCTGGCTGGCCTGATCAGTGGCGCCCTGACCATCTATCCGGTGTTTCAGGGTTTGCTGCACTACGGCCAGCAAGCCACGCCGGACACCGCGATGATCACGCTGCTGCTGCTCGTCCTGGTCATCCCGCTGGCCTGCATCACCGGGCCGCAAACGGCGACGCTGCCCGAACTGTTCCCGGCCCGCACACGCTACACCGCCGTCGCCCTGCCGCACAACCTGTCGGCCGGCTGGATCGGCGGCATGTCGCCATTCATGGTGACCTGGCTGGGCGTGCATTTCGGCGACCCGCTGGCCGGCCTGTGGTACCCGACCGGGCTGCTGATATTGGCGGCGCTGATCGGCTTGTTCTTCCTTCCGGAAGTGCGTAACCGACCGCTCGATCAGTAGTTCTTCACCGGCCCCTTGGGCGGCATTTTCGGCTTGCCGGTATAGGTCGCGCCAGGAACCTTGAAACCGGCCGCCTGGCCCTGATCGTTGTAAATGATCTTGGCCGACTGTTCCTCCGGCTTTTTACGACTCGCCGTTATTTCCAGCGTCGACGCCCGGGCTGGCGCATCGCGGCGATCCAGTTCGCTACGCACGATACGCACCCGCTCGGCAGCAATCCGCTTATCGATGCTGGCGGTCGACATGCCGCGGACGGCAAGCGTCTCACGCATGTCGATCAGCGTTTCAAGCTCCTTTGACATCCGCACGGAGCGGCTCGGCTCACCCCATTTTTCCTTGGGCTGGCTGACCGCAATATTGAACTCCTCGGGATTGGTCAGCATCCGGGCAATGTTCAGATGGTTGTAGCGCATCGACCACTCCAGCGCCCCGTCGCCCCAATCGTTCTTCGGGGTCCGGTCGGCGCCCTTCTCGATCAGCTTGCGCGCCAGGTCCTGCCGCCCCTCGTAAATCGCCATCATCAGCACGCTCGAACCGTTGGTGCTCAAGGCATCGATATCGGCCCCCTGGGCCATCAGGTAATCGGCCACTGCTTCATGGCCGGCAAACACCGCGTAATGCAGCGCCGACCATTGCCGGCGCGGCGCATTGATGCGCGCCCCGCGGTCGACCAGCCATTGGACCACATCGAGATTGCCTCGCCAGGCGGCGAGAACGAGCGCACTTTCGCCGTTGCCATTCAACTTGTTGATGTCGGCGCCCCGCGAAATGAACAAGCGCATCAGCTCGATATTGCCTTCCCAGGCCCCGATCATCAGGCCGGAACCGGTCCGGCTGCCCATGAAATCAGGCGGCAGGCCGGCCGCCAGCCAGGCCTCGGCCTGGGCCACGTCGCCCACTTCCAGGCTATTTACAAACGCCGTCGGCGTCGGCAAGCTCACCGCCTGTTGCGCCGCCAGCGGTAAACCAAGGCTTATCCCGACTATCATGGCGGCCAGTTTGCTTCCGACCGACCTCTTCATTGCTCGTCTCATCAACACGCTCACTCCTCAGGCCAGCCCGCATTTTCTCATGATCCGGACCCGCTACCGGCTGGCTCTGGCCTTGGCTGCATCACTGCTGCTGCATCTGGCACCGTTTGTTACGGAACGGATTCCCGCGCCATCGCCTCCGCCGCCTCCACCGCCGATGCAGGCCAGCCTGCACCCCGTCCAGGCCCCACCGCCACAGGCACCACTGAGGCTCGATGAAACGCCAGCGCAACCGAAGACCGCCAAGCAAACCACAAAACCGATAAAAAATTTAACTACATCACATTCGCCAAATTCATGGCAGCAAGAAGTCCGGCGGCAATTTCAAAAATTGCATGGCAAAGGACTCTTCTACCCGCCCGAGGCGATCGAAAAAGGCCTGCAAGGCGAAGCCCTGGTACTCTTGATCCTCGATCCTGACGGCCACGTGACGGCCGCCCGTATCGAGCAAAGTAGCGGCTTCCGGATACTCGATGAGGCGGCGCTGCAGGCGGCCCGCTCACTCCGCTCGCTGCCCGCCGACGCGCCACGCGAGACATTGCTACCGGTCAGTTTCCGCCTGAAATAACTTCCTGTCGGGTCAGACCAATGATAAATTTATCATTAGTGTATGATCCACCAGGAACATTATTAATTGCTGATCTGCTCATGAAGGCGGTCAACATTGTGCAGGGGAAAACCATGAATCCTATAAATTCGCTACGCGTTTCGACACGGATGCAGATTCTGATCGGCTTGACGCTGATCGGACTGCTCGCCCTGTGTCTAACCGCCTTGTTCCAGCTCAAATCGAGCATGCTCGAAGACCGCAAGGACAAAACCAAAAATCTGGTGGAAGTAGCGGTGGGCGTGCTGTCTCACCATCACAAACTGGCCCAGGACGGGAAACTCTCCGACGAGGAAGCCAAGAAGGCGGCCCTGGGCGTCTTGCGCACGCTGCGCTATGGCACTAACGACTACTTTTTTGTCGTCGACTTCAATTTCAACTACATCCTGATGCCCCCCAAACCGGAGACTGAAGGAAAAAGCGCTGCCGAGATGAAAGATACGAACGGCAAATTGATCATCAAGGAACTTACTGCCGCCGCCCGGAACGGCGGCGGTTTTGTCGATTACTGGTTTGCCAAGCCGGGGCAGCAGGTGCCGGAACCGAAACTGTCCTACGCCAGCGAGTTTGCCCCCTGGGGTTGGGCTATCGGCACCGGCATCTACATTGACGACGTCGATCGCGAATACCGGAAAGGCGCCATGTTGCTCGGCGGCATCTCGCTCGGCCTGCTGGTCTTGCTCAGTCTGGTCGGCTGGCAGGTCAGTTCAAGCATTCTGCGCCAGCTGGGTGGCGAGCCGCAGATCGCCAGTGAAATCATGCAGCGCGTCGCCGGTGGCGACCTGACCGCGCAGCTCGACAATGCGCCGGCTGGCAGCCTGCTCCAGGCCCTGGGCAGCATGGTTGCGTCGCTCCGCCAACTGGTCGGCGAAATCAATAAGGACGCCAACACGCTGGTCAACAATGCGGAAGATATCGCCCGCGCTTCCGACGAGGTGGCCAAGGCAGCCGAGCAACAAGCCGATGCGACGTCGGCGATGGCGGCAGCGATCGAGGAACTGACCGTGACCTCCAACCATATTTCGGACAGCGCCCGGGAAACCTCACGCGAAACCCGGGATGCCGTCGCCCTGGCTGGCCAGGGCAGCAGCCGGGTAAACCAGGCATCGCAGGCGATCCAGAAAATCTCCACGACGGTATCCGATGCATCGGGACGAATTCGCGCGCTGGAAGAGCGGGCCAACCAGATTTCGTCGATCGCCAACGTGATCAAGGACATTGCGGGCCAGACCAATTTGCTCGCCCTCAACGCGGCCATCGAAGCGGCGCGGGCCGGCGAACAGGGCCGGGGCTTCGCGGTGGTTGCCGACGAAGTGCGCAAGCTGGCCGAGCGCACCTCGAGCGCGACGCTGGAAATCGAGCAGATGATCAACGGCATCCAGAACGACACCATTGGCGCCGTCGGCGCGATGGATGCGGCGCTACCGGAAGTTCAGGAAGGGGTGCAGTTGTCGGCCTCGGCCTCCGAGTCCCTGCAAGCCATTGAAGATGGTGCCCGGCGCACCCTGGAGCGGGTGGGCGAAGTGGCCGACGCGACGCAGGAACAAAGCGCGGCCAGCACCTCGATTGCCCAGCGCGTCGAGCAGATTGCCAACATGGTTGAGGAAACGACGGCAACGATCCGGGGCACCGCCGAGACGGCGCACCAGCTGGAAGTCATCGCCACCAATCTCAAGCAACTGATCGGCAAGTTTACCGTCTGATCAAGCCCGCTCCGCTTTGGCGGAGCACGGCAGGACCAGCCAACGGGGCGCTTTCAAAGCGCCCCGTTGGCTTTCAGTTCGGCAATTTTCGCCGCCGGACAACCCCGACCGCCCGGCGTTTTTGTCCTGCGCTGATCTCACGGTTCCCAGTGTTCGACGGGCAGATGTTGCCCCCACAGGCGGTCGACCGTGGCGCTGACCTTGGCCGGCGCCCCGCTGGTCGCTACCGTCAGATGACCATGCCCGCCGCCCAGCAGGCCGGCTGCGCCGAGCAGTCGATCAAGCTGACGGGCGACCGGTTCGCCGGTATCGAGCAGCGCCACACCGGGCGGCATGCGCCGGGCGATGGCCTCGGCCACCCAGGGGTAGTGGGTGCAGCCGAGCACCACGACATCCGCCCCCGCCGCTGCCAGCGGCGCGACAAAGGCATCGAGCAAGGCGGCCACCGCCGGGCTGTCCGGGCCGCTGTTTTCAATCGCTTCGGCCAGCCCGGGACAGGCCTGCGTCACCACCTTGCTGTGCTGGGCGTGGTTGCCGACCAGTCGCTGGAAACGCTCGCTCTGCAAGGTTCGCGTCGTCGCCAGGACGCCGATCACTCCACTCCTGGTCAGCGCAGCGGCCGGTTTGACGCCAGGCTCGAGGGCGACGATCGGCAACGCGGTCGCCGCCCGGATCGCTTCGGCTGCCGTCGCCGTGGCCGTATTGCAGGCGATAACCAGGGCCTTGACGCCGTGCCTGACCAGCGCCTCGGCAATCAACACGCCACGCTCCTTGAGGAAGGCTTCGGGCCGGTCGCCATAGGGCAGAAAGCGGGTATCGGCAAAGTAAAAGAAATCTTCCTGCGGCAGTCTGGCGCGCAAGGCATGCAACACCGTCAGGCCGCCCAGGCCGGAATCGAAAACGGCAATCGGATGGGGATTCAATGGCTTCAAAATCGGACCCGGCAAGGACTCAACGCGTCGGCTCAAGCGGCGGCAGCCATTTGAGCAAGGTTTCGAAGAGCACCGCCGGATCGACCGGCTTGCCGACGTGATCGTTCATCCCGGCATCAAGGCAACGCTGCCGGTCCTCGGCGAAGGCATTGGCGGTCATGGCGATGATCGGCAAGGCGCCTCGCCCGGGCAGCGCGCGAATCAGCCGGGTGGCATCGATGCCGTTCATGATCGGCATCTGCACATCCATCAGCACCAGATCGTAATCGCCGGCCTTGACCGCAGCGACCGCAGCCTCGCCATTGCCGGCCAGATCGACGAGAAAGCCGGCCTCTTCGAGCAAGGCCTGCGACACTTCCTGATTGATCGGCTCGTCTTCGACGAGCAGCACATGAATCCCGCTATAGCCGGCGCGGATGCGCTGCTCGGCGAACGACTCGAGCTGACCGGGCGAACCGGCAAGGCGACTGCGACCTTGCCGCAAACGGGCGGTAAACCAGAAGGTGCTGCCGGCCCCGAGTTCGCTTTCGACCCCAATGCGGCCCCCCATCAGTTGCGCCAGACGCTTGCTGATCGCCAGGCCAAGGCCGGTGCCACCATACTGCCGGGTCATCGAACCATCGGCCTGCTCGAAGGCGCTGAACACGCGCTGCTGATCGTCGGCCGAGATACCGATGCCGCTGTCCTTGACGGCAAAGCGCAGCATTACGTCGTCGGCACTTTCCTCGACCAGCCGCACATGGATCGTCACTGTTCCGGCCTCGGTAAACTTGATGGCATTGGTCGTCAGGTTGATCAGGATCTGGCCGAGGCGCATCGGATCGCCCTGCACTTCCCGCTCGGCAAGGCCGGGCGCCATATCGACAAGCAGCGGCAAGCCTTTCTCGGCGGCTTTCTGCGAATGCAGGCTGAGCACATTTTCGATGACGCCCCCCAGCTTGAAGGCGACGACCTCCAGCTTCAGGCGCTCCGCCTCGATCTTCGAGATATCGAGGATGTCATTGATAACGGCCAGCAGGTGACGCGAGGCCTGCGCGACTTTTGCCAGTTGATCCCTTTGTTTCGGATCGCTGGCCCGGCGCTGCACCAGATCGGTCATGCCCATGATGGCGTTCATCGGCGTCCGCAGCTCATGGCTCATATTCGACAAGAAAGTGCTCTTGGCGCGGTTGGCGGCTTCCGCCGCCTCCTTGGCGACCGACAGCGCGGCGGTGCGCTCTTCGACCATGCGCTCGAGATGGTGGCGATACTGATCCAGTTCCGCCTCGGCTTGCTTGCGCTCGCTGATATCGCGGGTGATGCCCATGATCTGCTTCGGCTGGCCGGCCGCATCGAGCAGGATGGTGGTGACCACTTCGGTTGATATGACAAAGCCATCCTTGTGGGGTTGCTCGATCTCGAGATTTCCCGAGCGCGCCGTTTGATCGCCCTGGGCGAGCCGTTCGAGGCTCTCCGCCAAGGCCGCCTCCACCCGCCGCAATGATTCCGGCGTCAGCGCGGCGGAAAGCGGCTGCGCCATGATTTCCTCCGGGGTCCAGCCACGCAGGCGCTGGACGGACGGACTGATATAAGAGAATTCCATACCGGGAAGATCGAGTAGCCAGATCACGTCGCTGCTGTTGTCGGCAATCAGCCGATAGCGTTGCTGACTTTTGCCGAGCGCCTCTTCGGTTCGGGCACGCTCGACAGCGAGGCCGGCCAAACTGGCATAGTCTTCAATCAAGCCGATTTCGGTAGCCGACGGAGAAGTGGCTTGCTGGTGATAGATGGCAAAGGTGCCGAGGACCCGGCCATCGCGATTCTTGAACGGCTGCGACCAGCATGACTGGACGCCAGCCCGGGCGGCCAGATCGCGGTATAGCACCCAGAACGGGTGCTGCTGGATATCCTCGACGATGATCCGCTCGCCACGAAAAGCCGCCGTTCCGCAAGAGCCGACGCCATCGCCGATAACCACGCCGTCAATCGCCTGATTGTAGAAGTCGGGCAAGCTCGGCGCCGCGCCATGACGCAGATGCCGGCCGTCTTCATCGAGCAACAGGATCGAGCAGAGCGCCCCCGGGTGCAAGGCTTCGACGCGACTCGCCAGGCCTTGCAGCACCTCGGACAGCGGCGCGCCTTTACTGATCAGATGAAGCACCTGATTGTGCAGCAGCAATTCGCGGGTCCGTTGCGCCAGGTCGTTCTCGGCCTGCCGTTGGGCGGTTTGCAGTTCGTTCAGCTTGAGCCGGGTCTCGGCCAGCCAGCCGATCACGCTGTCTTCGACGGTCGGCAAAACCTGATCGGGCGGCGAAAAATCGCCTTGGCCAAGCCGGACGATCTGGGCATGGACTTCCTCGGCGGAAGCGCCGAGCGTTTCGCGCAAGGCGACATAGGTGCGCCACAGCATGGTGACGACGCTGAGGCCAAAGGCGATGAAAATCAGCCGAAAAATGGTCGCCCGCACTTCGGCCGACTGAACCATATCCAGCGTTCGTTTGCCCATCAGCAGATTGAACTGATGCAGCGGCCGCATGATCTCGGCTTTGGCCTGATGATAGGGCGTGCCGTGCAGCATCTGGCGGGCCTTTTCGCGATTGGCCTCGGCGGTCGGGCCGCCAGTCTCGACCAGATTCATCGCTTCGATTTCGAGCGCCGTCAAACGATCGGAGTTTGCCTTGGCTTCAGTCAGTTGGTGGAACTCCTCGGCACCGAATTCGGCCTGCCGCATCAGGTCGAGCAGTGCGATCGTCGCACTCTCGGCGGCCACCGGCGGCACCTGATCGCCGACGACCAGATCCCAATAGATGTTCTGATAATCGGCCGGCCGCGGCTGCTTGCCATCGCGGATGTCGAGAATAGCCTGGTAGCGCTGCCGGTACATCGGGTCGCCGGTCACGACATAGGTCCGTGCCATGCGCGTCAGATCGTCCGAGGAGTGGCGCAATTCATCGGCCAGCAGCATCGAAACATGCCGCCGCTCGTTGGCCCGATCGATACGTTTCTCGGCGCTGGCGTACAACACGAAGACAACGGCAAGCGCCACCAAGAGGCCGACCGTCAGCGCCAGCTTGGTTGAAAATCCGGGATTTCTATCCTTGAACGTCACGATTACGCCTAAAACGAGCTGCTGAACATACCAGGCACTAGCCAGGCGCCAAAAATTCCCGGCCTCAAGTGAAAAGCCCCCTTGCGGGGGCTGCTCTCGAGCACTATTGCGCCAAAATCACATGCGCTCGATCATGGCATCGCCAAAAGCCGAGCAGGACAGTTCATTGGCCCCATCCATCAGCCGGGCAAAATCATAGGTCACCTGCTTGTCGCCGATCGCTGCTTCCATGGCCTTGATAACCAGGTTGGCGGCTTCGACCCAACCGAGATGGCGCAACATCATTTCGGCCGAGAGAATCAGCGACCCCGGGTTGACCTTGTCCTGGCCGGCGTATTTCGGCGCGGTGCCATGGGTCGCTTCAAAGCAGGCGTACTGGTCGGAGATGTTGGCGCCCGGCGCAATGCCGATGCCGCCGACCTGTGCAGCCAGCGCGTCGGAGATGTAGTCGCCGTTCAGGTTGGTGGTGACGATGGTGTCGTACTCGGCCGGACGCAGCAGGATCTGCTGCAGAAAGGCGTCGGCGATCGAATCCTTGATGATCACTTCGCGGCCGGAATTGGGATTGCGGAACTTGCACCACGGACCGCCATCGACCAGCTCGGCGCCGAACTCTTCCTGGGCCACCTTGTAAGCGGTGTCACGGAACAGGCCTTCCGTGAACTTCATGATGTTGCCCTTGTGCACGATGGTCAGCGACTTGCGGTCGTTGGCGATGACGTACTTGAGCGCGGCGCGGACCAGACGGGTGGTGCCTTCGACGGAGATCGGCTTGATGCCGATGCCGGAAGTCGCCGGAAAACGGATTTTCTTGACGCCCATTTCCTTCTGCAGAAAATCGATGACCTTCCTGGCGCCTTCCGATTCGGCGGCCCATTCGATGCCGGCGTAGATGTCTTCGGTGTTCTCGCGGAAGATGACCATGTTGGTCAGCTCCGGGTGCTTGAGCGGCGATGGCACGCCCTTGAAGTACTGCACCGGACGAACGCACTGGTAGAGATCGAGCTCCTGGCGCAGGGCGACGTTCAGCGAGCGGATGCCGCCGCCGACCGGCGTCGTCATCGGACCCTTGATCGATACCGAATACTCCTTGAGCGCATCGAAGGTTTCCTTCGGAAACCACTCATCCGGGCCGTAGATGCGGGTGGACTTTTCGCCGGCAAAAACTTCCATCCAGTGAATTTTCTTGGCGCCGCCATAGGCCTTGGCCACAGCGGCGTCGATGACCTTGATCATGACCGGGGTGATGTCGATGCCAATGCCGTCACCCTCGATGAAGGGAATGATCGGATTGTTCGGGACAGCCTGTCCCGGAACGATTTTCTGACCACCTTGGGGAACCGTGATGTGAGATGCCATATCCACTCCATGCGTGTTATTGGACGACTTGGGTTAGCGTCGAATGTCTCCTCTGCAGGTTACCGGATGAGGGCTGCCCTGCCACCGGTAGCGTGCACGATTATGAAGCAAAGGAGGGCGGCCTGTCAGCCATTAGTGCATCCCGGCCCAATGCTAAACTGGCCGTCCCAGTCAGGAGAGACATCGCATGAAGATCTCAGTCGGCCTCTACGGCACCAATGCGCACCAGATCGCTTTGGCCTTGATCCAGGGATTCAACAAGCACTACAAACTCTTCCGCGAAACCAGCAAGCAGGCCAAGACCCGCTTCGAACAGGGCGACTGGCTGGGCGTACACAAGGCCGTCAAGGAACGCATCCGCTTTTACGATGACCGGGTCGACGAATGCGTCGAACGCCTGCGCGACGAATTCGATGCCCAGCACATCGACGACTCGACCTGGCAGCAGATCAAGCTGCTCTACATCGGCCTGCTGCTCAACCACAAGCAGCCCGAACTGGCCGAGACCTTCTTCAATTCGGTGACGACCAGAATCCTGCACCGCGACTACTTCCGCAACGATTTCATTTTCGTCCGCCCGACGCTGTCCACTGAAAATATCGAAGCCGACAACGATCCCACCTACCGCAGCTATTACGCCAAGGAAGACGGCGTGCGCGGCGCCATCACCGCGATCGTCAAGGACTTCAACTGGCACCGTCCGTTCGCCGACATCGAGCGCGACGTCAATCATGTTTACCACGCCATCCGCGCCTTTCTGAAAGGCATGCCGCCACGCGAGGTGAATTTCCAGATCCAGGTGCTGGCCTCGCCCTTCTATCGCAACAAGGCGGCCTACATCATCGGCAAGGCGATCAACGGCGCCGCGGAATATCCCTTTGCCATTCCGGTCCTGCACGACGATAACGGCAAGCTCTACCTCGACACGATACTGCTCGATGCCTGGCGGATCGGCCTGCTCTTCTCGCTATCGCGCGCCTATTTCATGGTCGACATGGAGGTGCCTTCCGGCTACGTCCAGTTCCTGCGCGCCGTGCTGCCCAACAAGCCGCGCTCCGAGCTGTACATCATGCTCGGCCTGGGCAAGCAGGGCAAAACCATGTTCTTCCGCGATTTCATCTATCACCTGCACCATTCGGAAGACAAATTCATCATGGCCCCCGGCATCCGCGGCATGGTCATGCTGGTCTTCACACTGCCGTCCTACCCCTACGTCTTCAAGATCATCAAGGATGTCTTTGGTCCCGCCAAGAACATGGACCGCGCCACCGTCAAGAAGAAATTCCTGATGGTCAAACAGGTCGACCGCGTCGGCCGGATGGCCGATACGCTGGAATTCTCCAACGCCGCCTTCCCGCTCAAGCGGTTTGACGAGGAAGTGATGGAAGAACTGCGGACGCTGGCGCCCTCCTGCTTCGAAATCGATGGCGAAACGCTGATCATCAAGCATCTCTACATCGAGCGCCGCATGGAACCGCTCAACATCCATCTCGAACGCGTCGAACGGACCAACAACATCGAGGCGCTGGAACACGCCATCAAGGAATACGGCAGCGCCATCCGCGAACTGG